>JADFJG010000015.1:28157-44311 GCA_022566265.1 Pseudomonadota bacterium
TAGTTGACCGCGTCGAGGCGCGTCATTTCCTGCTCCTGGAGGAAATAGACGGCGTTCGATTCGCGCTCCGAGAACAGCGCCACCAGGACGTTGGCGCCGGTCACTTCCTCGCGGCCCGAGGACTGCACGTGTATGGCGGCGCGCTGCAGCACCCGCTGGAAGCCGGCGGTGGGCTTGGCGTCTTCCGGCTGATCGAGGACCAGCCCGGCAAGTTCGTTGTCGATGTAAGCCAGCAAATCCTCGCGCAGCCGCGTGACATCGACGCCGCAGGCGCGCATCACGGCGACGGCGTCCTGATCCTCCGTCAGCGCCAGCAGAAGATGCTCCAGGGTGGCGAACTCGTAATGGCGCCGCTGGGCGAATCCCAGCGCGCGATGCAGGGTCTGTTCCAGGTTGCGCGATAACATCTGTACCTAATCCTTTCCCAACATGCCCTAATCTTTTTCCAGCATGCATTGCAGCGGGTGCTCGTTCTCGCGGGCGAAGTCGATCACCTGCGTCACCTTGGTCTCGGCGATCTCGTAGGCGTAGACGCCGCATATGCCGATCCCGCGGCGATGCACATGCAACATGATTTGGGTCGCCTCTTCCTGACTCTTACCAAAGAACCTCTCGAGCACAACAACGACGAACTCCATGGGCGTGTAGTCATCATTCAACAAAACAACCTTGTACATCGCCGGCTTTTTGGTCCTGGGCTTGACCTTGGTGATGACCCCGGTCGCCGGACCGTTACCGCCATTCTCACCGCTGCCTGATCCCATGGCCGCCAAACACCCGTACCCGCCCGGTCCCGACCCCGGACTCGCTTATCATAGGGGATTCCGGCCCTTAGGTGAAAGTCTCTTGTACGCCGGGGAGACCGAAAATTGCCGCCAATGGCCCATCGCGCCGCCGATTCGGGCCCGCCGGGCGCCGAATTTCCTTTGGTTAACAAAAATTTAGTTTTCACTCATTACCTTATGGACAAGGAATCGGAGATTTTTTACATTGTCGCGGAGCGGTTTCATTTCCGCCGGCTTGATGTGGTAGATACAGCGGGGGCTGAACAAACGTGGTGAGACGGAATC
This sequence comes from Pseudomonadota bacterium, assembly GCA_022566265.1. Lineage (GTDB taxonomy): Bacteria > Pseudomonadota > Alphaproteobacteria > SMXQ01 > SMXQ01 > JACZQV01. The sequence goes on from JADFJG010000015.1 coordinate 29,228, forward strand.
GGAACGCGGCTTATGGGATGTGCCTTGGCTTGTTCGCCACGGCATTGCTTTTTTTACCGCCCTCGGCGGCCATCGCCAAATATGCCTCCATCGTGATCGACGCCGATAGCGGCGCGGTCCTTCATGAGGTCAACGCCGACACCCCCAACTATCCGGCGTCGCTGGCCAAGATGATGACCCTCTACATGATCTTCAAGGCCCTGGAGGACGGCGATCTCAGGCTCGACCAGACGATCACCGTCTCCCGACGCGCCGCCCGCCAGCCGTCGTCCAAGCTCGGGCTCAGGCGCGGCGACAAGATTTCGGTCAACGACATCATCCTCGGTCTGGTGACCAAATCGGCCAACGACGCCGCCGCCGCCATCGCCGAGGCGCTCGGCGGGAGCGAACGCAATTTCGCCAAGATGATGACACGAAGGGCGCGGGCGCTCGGTATGTCGAACACCACCTTCCGCAACGCCTCCGGCCTGCCGCATAGGCGCCAACGGACGACCGCGCGCGACCTGGCGACCCTTGCCCGCGCGCTACGGACCGACTTTCCCGAGTATTATGACTTCTTCTCGACCGCGACGTTCTCATACAAGGGCCTCACCCACAGGAACCACAACAAGCTGCTCGCCCGTTATGACGCGGTGGATGGGATAAAGACCGGCTATATCCACGCCTCGGGCTTCAATCTCGCCGCTTCGGTCAAACGCGACGGCCGCCGGCTGATCGGCATCGTCATGGGCGGCAGATCGCCGCGGTCGCGGGACCGGCACATGATCGACCTGCTCGAGCGGGCCTTTACCCGGATCACCGACGGTAACGACTTGTTCCCGGAAAGGGCGGCGGCAAGGCGGGCCAAGAAATGGCGCGCGACGCGCTGGATCAGATGGCGGCGCAAAACCCCGATCAGCGTCACCCCGCCGTTGAAGCCGGCGATGGAGTCCGCCACCGCCAAGACCGCCACCGCCACCGCCACCAAGGCCGCCACCAAGACCGCTTCCGCCAAGGCCGCCGCCATGGCAAAACCCAAGAACAGCTGGGCCATCCAGGTCGGGGTCTTCACCCGCTTCGCGCCCGCCCACCTCGCCGTCACCCGCGCCGCCGGCAGGGCGTTTAGCCTCTTGAGAAAAGCCCGGCTCACCATCATCCCGGTGAAGCAGGACGGGAGCATCCGTTACCAGGCGAGGCTCACGGGCTTGAGCGAGCAACGGGCCAAGCACGCCTGCCGGGTGCTTGCCGGCAAGAAGATAGACTGCTTTACCGTTCGCCCGGAGGTGACGTGAACGTCGCCCCCGCGGCCGGCTAAGCCCAGGACCGGCGGCCACGGACGGACCGTCCCTCAGCCATTCTCCCCTTCGAATGATGTGACCCGGCCCCGGATGTCCATTCGCGTCTGGCTGAGAAACACCCGCTTGTGGCGCCGTTGCCAGGGGACGAGTTCCCAGTTACGCGGACCGGGCGCGACGCCTTTTCGCGCCATGGCGACGAGGGCATCGGTCGAAGCGCCGCCGGCGAGGTGAACGGCGCGGGCCTCGAAGCGGTACTCATCGCCCTCGAATTGGCCGATGCGGGCCTTGGCCGCGCCGTCGAGGCCGTGGGCCAGAAGCCCGGCGACGCGGCCGCGCCTCTCGGGCGTCAGCATCGGATAGCTTCGATCGGCGACATATACCCTGCGAAATCCGAGGATCGTCGCCGGGCCGATGGCGTCCGCCGGGATGGCGCCGCCCAGCACGAGGGCCCTCACGTCCCCATCCATCAGCGTGCCGTAAAAGAAAAAACGCATGGACTTCCCCGATCCCGGCGCGGGGCTAGAAGTCCGGGGGGTCGATCTCGCTTATCCGGAGCTGGGCGACGAGATCGGCCTTGAGGCGCCCGAGTCCTTCCTCGGTCGCCGATTCGCAGCGCGCGACGAGGACGTCCTGGGTGTTGGACGCCCTCAGCAACCACCAGCCGTCGTCGGTCAGCACCCTGACGCCGTCGCAGTCGTTGAACTCGGCGCCGGCCGCTAAGATCCGCGCCTTGACCTCCTCGACGACGGCGAACTTGCGCTCGTCCGGGCAAGGGAAGCGGAGTTCGGGCGTGTTCACCACCTCGGGCAGTTGATCGCGCATCTCGGCCAGGCTCATCCCCGATTCGCAGATCACCCCCAACAGGCGCACGGCGGCGTATAGCGCGTCGTCATAGCCGTAATAGCGGTCGGCGAAGAAGATATGGCCGCTCATCTCCCCGGCCAGCGGCGCGCCGGTTTCCGCCATCTTGGCCTTGATCAGGGAATGGCCGGTGCGCCACATCAAGGGCTTGCCGCCGAGGCGCCGGATCTCGTCGAACAGGACCTGGCTGGCCTTGACGTCGGCGATGATGGTGGCGCCGGGATCGCCGCCGAGCACGCTCCTGGCGAGAAGGGCCATCAATTGGTCGCCCCACAGGATGCGTCCCTTGCCGTCGACGACACCGATGCGGTCGCCGTCGCCGTCGAGCGCGATGCCGAGATCGCACTTCTCCTTGGCTACCGTGGCCTGTAGCTGGACCAGGTTCTCCGCCACCGTGGGGTCGGGATGATGCGCCGGGAAGGTGCCGTCAATCGTCTCGTTGAGCAGCACATGGCGGCCCGGAAGGCGCCGGGTCAATGCCGCCATGGCGGCGCCGCCGGAGCCGTTGCCGGCGTCCCAGGCGACCCCAAGCCGGCCATCCCCGTCATAGTCCTCCGCCAGGCGGGCGACGTATTCGTCGAACACGTCTTCGTCCTCGCACCCGCCCTGGCGCGGGGTGAAGTTTCCCGCCGCGGCGATCTCGCCCAGGCGCTGGATGTCGACGCCGAAGAACGGCGCCTTTCCGGCCATCATCTTGAAGCCGTTGTACTCCGGCGGGTTGTGCGAACCGCTGACCATGACGCCGCCGTCGGCCCCTCTTGTATGGACGGCGAAGTAGAGCATCGGCGTCGGTCCGAGGCCGATACGCACCACCTCCATGCCCTGGGAGACAAGCCCCTCGACCAGGGCGGCCTCGAGTTCGGGCGAACTCAGCCGGCCGTCGCGCCCGACATAGACCTTGCGCCCGCCGGCCTCATTGATGACCGTGGCGAAGGACCGGCCGATGGCCCCGGCGTCGGCCGCCGATAAGGTATCGCCGACGATCCCCCGGATGTCGTATTCGCGCAGGATCGTCGGGTCGAATCTATGGGCGCTCATCGCCGGCTCCTTAGGATCCCGCCGCGTTGGGGGGACGGCCGAGACAGGAATAGGCGAACCCGGCCTCGGCCATGTCCGCCGGGTCGTAGATGTTGCGCAGATCGATCACCACGGGCCGCTTCATCAGCGCCTTCACCTGGTTGAGATCGAGCGAGCGGAAGGCGTTCCACTCCGTCAGTATGGCCAGCGCGTCGGCGCCCTCCATGGCGTCATAGGCGCTGTCACACCAAGTCACGCCGTCGAGAAGCTTCTTCGCCTCCTCCATGCCTTCGGGATCGTAGGCGCGCACGGTGGCGCCGCCCTTCACCAGCGCCGGAACGATCTCGAGGCTGGGACTGTCGCGCATGTCGTCGGTGTTGGGCTTGAATGTCAGACCCAGCACGGCGATGGTCTTGTCCTTCACCGAACCGTCAAGGGCCTGGACGATGCGCGCCGCCATGCCCTTCTTGCGTGCCTCATTCACCGCGATCACGGTCTCGACGATCGACAGCGGGCTCGCCACCGACCGGGCCGTGCGGGCCAGCGCCAGCGTATCCTTGGGGAAGCACGAGCCGCCATATCCCGGTCCGGGATGGAGGAACTTGCGCCCGATCCGGCCGTCCAGCCCGATGCCGCGCGCCAGGTCATAGACGTCGCCGCCGACCTTCTCGCACAGATCGGCCATCTCGTTGATGAAGGTGATCTTGGTGGCGAGGAAGCTGTTGGTCGCGTATTTGATCAATTCCGCCGTTTCCGGCGTGGTGAAAAGAATCGGCGTCTCGACCAGGAAAAGCGGTTGATAGAGGCGCTTCATCACGTCGCGCGCGCGCGCCGAATCGGTGCCGATGACGACCCTGTCGGGGCGCATGAAATCGTTGATCGCCGATCCTTCGCGCAGGAACTCCGGGTTGGAGGCGAAGTCGAAATCGGCGTCCGGGCGGACCCGGGCGACGATACGGGCGACCTCGCGTCCGGTACCCACCGGCACGGTAGATTTGGTGACGATCACCGCCGGACCGTCGAGCGCCGCCGCCACCTGTTCGGCGGCGGCATAGACGTAACTTAGATCCGCATGGCCGTCGCCGCGCCGGCTCGGCGTGCCGACGGCGATAAAGACGACATCGGCCCCCTTCACCGCGCCGTCGAGGTCTATGGTGAAGGTGAGCCTGCCGGCCTCGACATTGGATTTGACAAGCTCGGGCAGACCGGGCTCGTAGATCGGCATCTCGCCCCGGCCGAGGGTGTCGATCTTGCCGGCATCCGAATCGACGCAAACGACGTCGAAACCGAATTCGGAAAAGCAGGCGCCGGAAACCAGGCCCACATAGCCGGTGCCGATCATTGCCACGCGCATGAACAATCCTCTCTAAACCATCGAACGCAAGAAACGAAGAACGTCGTCGCGGAGATCGTCCCGCTCGAGGGCGAAGGCGACGCTGGCCTCGAGAAACCCGATCTTGCTGCCGCAATCGAAACGCCTTCCGTCGAACCTGAGGCCGTGGAACGGAAACTCGCCGATCATCTCCGCCATCGCGTCGGTAAGCTGGATCTCGCCGCCGGCGCCCGGCCGCTGACGATCAAGGTAGTCGAACACTCGCGGCTGGAGAATATAACGGCCGATGATCGACAGTGTCGAAGGCGCCTCCTCGGGCTTCGGCTTTTCGACCAGCCCCTTGATCTCGGCCAGACGGCCGTCATCGGCGGCGATGTCGAGGATCCCGTAACGGTCGGTCTGGTCCTTGGGCACGTCCTCGACGGCGACGACGTTGCCGCCCTTCTCCCGGTAAACGTCAAGCAGTTGCTTCAGGCAGGGGATGGGCGAGAGCACGAGATCGTCCGTCAGCACCACGGCGAAGGGTTCGTCGCCGACGAGCTCCCGCGCGCACCACACCGCGTGGCCGAGGCCGAGGGGTTCGGACTGGAACGCATAGGAGACCCGGCCGGGTTCGGGAAGCCAATCGCTGCCGGCCTTCAACGCCCGGGCCTTGGCCTGCTCGGCGGGCGAGGAGCCGAGTTCGACGGCATGGTTGAAATGTTCCTCGATCGAGGATTTGCCGGGCCCGATGACGAGGATGAACTGTTCGATGCCCGCCGCCTGGGCCTCCTCCACCGTATATTGGATGAGGGGCTTGTCGATGACCGGCAGCATCTCCTTGGCCACGGCCTTGGTCGCCGGCAGGAACCGCGTGCCCAGGCCCCCCACGGGAAACACCGCCTTGCGTACCGGTTCGATCATCAGCGCGCCATAAATATCCGTTCACACCGCCGTCTCGAGGACCGAGCGGAGAACGCGGTCGGTCTCCGGCGCGCCCGAACGGCGGGTGTGTCGGCGCGCCCCGATGTTGTGCCACGGCGGGGGCGATCAGCGCAAGCTAGGGCTTAACGATTCACAAGTCAGGGCTTAACGTTTCAGCAGAACGTCCTTGGCCTGGTTGATCTTGGCGGCGAGATAGGTCGAGCCGCCGTGGTCGGGATGGATCTTGGTCATCAGCTTGCGATGCGCGGCCTTGATGTCCTGTTCGCTGGCGCCGGTCCCGAGGCCGAGGACCTTGTAGGCCTCCTCGCGCCCCATGGTGCCCGGCGAAAATCCGGCGCCGGACGCCGCGCCATCGCCGGCCCGTTCCCCGCCGGTGTCCTGGTCGCGCCAGGAAGCGCCGTGGACGCGGTCGAGATAGGCTTCGAGAAGCCGCGCCGATTGCTCGTCGCCGGACCGGCACATGGCCAAAAGGCTCAGCTGCTCGACCATGCCGAGGTCGTCGAGCCGGCGCCCCTTGAACACCCCTTCGATCACGGTCCCCTCCATGGCGCCGGTGTCATGATCGAGGGTCATGCGCAGGAACCGGGTCTCGATCTCGGATTTCTGGCCGGCTGTCGGGCCCCGCCAGTTCTTCGCCATGCGCGCGAACGCCCGCCGGCGCATCAACGCCGGCAGGAGGAAGACGGCGGCGAACCACGCCCAGCCGAACTGGCGCGCGTACAACAGATAAAGCAGCACCGCCACGCCAATAATGGCGAGCAGCCAACGGACGGCCTTGGCCAGGGTCGCCGGCTTGCCCTTCGCCAAGGCCACGCCGATGAGGACAAGACCGACAAACACGGCAAGGCCGAGGACGAGATAGGGCATCGGCGCGCCGCCCCTTTCCTAGCGTTGTGTTTCCAACAAAAGGTTCCCGATCCCGATCATTGATTCTTTACCACAAGGGCACAAAGAAACGATTCACCACAGAGCACACAGAGACCACGGAGAAGAAAGAGTTTTTCATTTTTAAGAATAAAACCCCTATTTCGTTTTTCCTCTGTGGTCTCTGTGTGCTCTGCCTGCCTTCGCCGAAGCGAAGCCCCGGCTTCGCGCAGGCAGGTGGTTCAAAACCCTTTAGCTTCAGCGCGTGCCTTCGCGCCCATCGGGGTAGGAACCGTTGGCCGGCGGTCGGGGCCGCTCATTTGACCTGGCTGGTGATCTGACGGACCACCGCGCCGGCGTGACGGCTGTAATCCTCGAGCGCCTTTCGCCCGCCGGCGGCATAGACCGCGACGGCGCTCAGCAATTCCTTCAACTGGCCGGCGGAGGCGGTGTCGAAGCGGCAATAGGCGCCGTTGGTCAGCTTGGCGATCTGCTTGAAGCCGCGCATGGCGGAGGGCTCGGCGCCCTCGTGAAACATGAAGGCGGGCACGCCGAGAAGGCCCAATTCGCCGGCGATGGCGCAAAGTGCGTCGACGTCCTCTTCCATGCAATCGCCGACGAAGACCAGGGCGTTCACCTGGCGCTTCCCGGTCTCCTTGATCGCGTGCTTCAGGATCTTGCCGATCTGGGTGGCGCCGCCGAGGCACCTCACCGCCGTCATGCGGCCGACCAGCTCGGCCGAGTTGCCGACCCAGGGGCTCGCCTTGCATTCGCGGAAGCCGCGGTAATAGACCAGCTGGACATCGAGGCCGCCCAACGCCGCCGTCGCCGCGAACATCTCGCCCTGGATATGGCAGGCCCGGTCCCAACTCGGCTCCCGGCTGGCGGTGGCGTCCATGGCGAAGATCAGCCGCCCCCGTTCACCCGCCGGCGTGGTTGCCGGGATCGCGGCGACCTTCTTGAGGAAGGCGTCGATGTCCGTGCTTCCCGCCTTCGATGGCAGTTTGCCTTTTTCCGAAGCCATGAACCGCCCCTCGATCGCGCACTTGCCTTGACAGGCCAGTACTTGCCTTGACAGGATAGAGCAAGTGCCAGGCCCCATCCTATTCAATTTGTCGGCGGCGGCCAAACGTGCATATGACCCAATCCGTCGAAAAGTGGGGCCCGGCCGCTGGCTCCGTCGTGGGGTGTTATGGGGCGGGAAGTTATTCGGTGTGAATGACGGCGCCGGGATGGAAGGCGCTGAAGGCGAAGGCGAAATCGACGCCGTAGGCGACGTCGACGAGGCCGTCCTTGGTCTGGCGTTGCACCAGGACGTTGCCGACGTCCCGCCCCTGGCTGATGCGGCCCGCATCGAGGGCCGAATTCTGGCCCGCTTCCCAGGTGATGACGAGATCGCCCTTGGTGATGCGCTTCATCTTGCGCACCAGATCGAGGCTCCACGCCTCCTTGCCGACGGTGACGACGCGCGATAGCGGCGCCACGCCCTTGGGCGCCTCGCCCTTGAACAACATCGGCCAGCTCGAGCTGTCATAGCCGCGATAGGGGTTGTCGCCGTAGCGCCGCGTCCCCGGGCTGGTCGGCACCAGGAACTTGCCGTCGGGCGCGCGGGAGCGGAATTTGGCGACCGACTCGATCCGCGATGGGATGATCTTCAGGCGCTTGCCGGTCAACTCGCCGACGATGGCCTCGCCGAGGAACTGTTGCCACCAGCTTTCGGTCTGGCGGTCATACATGACGAGGTCCGACTTGCGAAGCTTGCCGGTGGTGCCGAAGTCGAGCACCCGGCCGTCGAGGCGGCGGTCGAAGACGATGGCGGTGTTGCACAGCGGACAGAAAGTCACCGTAACCGGCACGCCGCCCACCGTGTCGTTGACGATCTCGTGCCACATGAGGATGCGCAAGGGATAGCCGCGCTTGTCGCCGTTGATCACCAGGCCGATCACCGGCTCGTCCTCGCCGAGATTCTTGACCTCGGAGACGGGCTTGAACTTGGGGTCATCGACCGGCGGAATGCCGTCCTTGGGCGGCCCGCCCGACATGATTTCAGAGAAATCGATGGAGGAGCGCGAGAAGTCCGTCCGCGGCCATTCGAGCTTCCACAAGGCGGGGTTGGCGGCGGCGGTTGCGATCGGCGACGGCGGATTGAAGCCGGTCCACAAGGCGCCGATGAGGACGGCGCCGGCGCCAATCGCCGCGCTCCAGGCGTAGAACTTCTTACCGGGCTTCCGCGTGCTTGTCATGGCCCTAGTCTCGGGGCAGAAAAACCCCAAGGCAAGGCCGGAAATGTCACGTTTTCGTTATCGGATCGACGCCCGGGCCCGGCTGTCCGGAGGGGCGAGGGGGGTTTTTGGCCCACCGCGCCGGTTTTCGCGCTTTTCACTTTTCACCCGCCGCCCGCTCGACTAAATTCATCCTTTATCCCGGGATAACGCCCTCGGCCCGTTATCGGGCCGCATTCGCGATACTAGATTGGGGGGAAACGCGTGGACGATGCCACGAGCGAAGGCGCCGGCGCGCGCGCCGCCGACGAAGTTCCGGCGCGGGCGCTCTATGGCACCTATGCCGCCGGGCTGACGGCCAATTCCGTCACCATGATGCTGAAGGTGGTGGTGCCGCTGTGGGCGCTGCACCTCAATATGTCGCCGACCATGATCGGCGTCGCCATCGGCGCCGCCGCCGTGCTGCCGCTCATCCTGGCGATCCATGGCGGCGTTCTCATGGACCGGCTGGGGACCCGCCGGGTGACGCTGTTCTTCGCTTTCCTGACCACCATGCTGATACCGCTTTATCCGGCGATGCCGTTGTTCGGCGCCGTGGTTATCCTGCAGATGTTGACCGGATTGACCACCAACTTGAACTGGATGGGCGTCCAGACCCTGATCTGTCAGTTCACCAAGGGCGACACCGCGGCCATCGGCCGCTTCAGCTTCTGGTCGCGCTTGGGTCTGTTGGGCGCGCCGATCCTTATCGGCGTCATGTGGGACCTGTTCGGGCCCTGGGGGGCGTTCCTGGTCACCGGCGCCTGCGGCGGGCTGACCCTGGCCGCCCTATTCCTGATGGGCGATCCGCAAACGCAGCCCGGGCCCGTCGCCGAAGCGCCGGCGCTTGGCGCCGGGGCGCTGACGCCGAGGCTCTCGGATTATGCCAGGGCTTTTGCCCTGATCAGTATTCCCGCCGTCGCCTTCATCGTCGTCGCGACCTTCCTGCGCATCTCCTCGTCCGGCATCCAGACCTCGTTCTATGTCGTCTATCTCGACGGCATCGGCCTCACCGGCACCCTCATCGGCGTGCTTATCGCGGCTTCCGAGTTCGCCGGCAGCTTCGGCGCCTTGCTCGCCGGCCCGATGGTGAAGATCATGCGGCCCCATTGGGTCCTGCTGCTGTTCGCCGCCGCATCGATATTCTTCATCTCGATCACGCCGCTCCTCGGCGGCATCCTGGTGCTGCTGTTCATCGCCTCGGCCTTGCGCGGCGGCTGCCAGGGCCTCAGCCAGCCGGTGATGTTCTCGATATTGTCCCGCGCGGTCGGGGCCAACGAACAGGGCATGAGCATCGGTCTCCGAACCACCGCCAACCGCCTGGCAACGATGATCGTCCCCGTCATCATGGGCGTCCTCGCCGACACCATCGGTTTGGAGGCGAGCTTCATCATCGTCGGCGGCTTCCTGGTGCTCAGTTGCGCCTTGCTCGGACTCATCATCCGGCGGATACCCGGGTTCTCGACATGAGGGCGCCTCGGGTCCCAGAGGGGAGGCCGGGCGGGTGAGCCAGGAAACCGCCGGGGAGCCGTCCAAACGGGCGATCTACGCCACCTACGCCACCGGCCTGTTCGGCAACGGGCTGACCGACATGATGAACGTGGCGGTGCCGCTCTGGGCCCTGACGCTTGGCGCCTCGGCGACCGAGATCGGCATCATCGTCGGCGCCAGGAACGTGCTGCCGCTGTTCCTGGCGATACATGGCGGGGTGTTGATGGACCGCATGGGAACGCGGAAGGTGATGTTTTTCTTCGCCGCCATGGCGACCGCGCTGGCACCGCTTTATCCGGCGCTGCCGTGGTTGGGGGCGCTGGTCGTCCTGCAGATGTTCATCGGGCTGGCGACGATCCTGACCTGGGTCGGCGCCCAGACCCTTATCGTCCAGCTGACCGGGGGCGATACCGCCCATCTCGGGCGCTTCACCTTCGTCACCCGGATCGGCACGTTCTCGGCCCCGATCCTCATCGGCGTGATGTGGGATCTGTTGGGTCCCTGGGGGGCGTTTACTTTCGCCGGCGTGTGGGGACTGGGCCTGTTGGCGTCGATCCGTATGATTCCCGACCCCAAGTCCGCGGCCGCCACGGCCCCGGCGGCGGTAAGGGCGCGGGACCTGGTGCCGAGGGTATCGGAATATGTCCGCTCCTTCGCCCTCATGGGCCTTCCGGCGGTGGCGCTGGCCGTTGGCATATCGCTTTTACGCAGCACCACCTCGGGCATCCAGGACTCCTTCTATGTCGTCTATCTCCAACAGGCCGGGATGACCGGCACGACGATCGGCACCCTGATCGCCATGGTGGAAATATCCTCCGGCCTCGGTTCGCTGGCGGCGGGACGGGTGGTGCGCTTCATGCGCCCCCATTGGGCCCTGATCGGGCTCTCCATCCTCGCCGTCTCCCTCATCTCCATCACCCCCCTGCTCGGCGCCGTCTTCGCCGTCCTCGCCTTCGTCCAGCTCCTTCGCGGCGGCTGCCAGGGCCTGATCCTGCCGATCATCCTCTCGACCGTCTCCAAGGCGGTCGGGCCCGAGAACCAGGGACGGGCCATGGGCCTGCGCATGACCGGCAACCGTCTGGCGGCGACGATCGTACCGGTGGTCATGGGCGTCATCGCCGACGCCGTCGGCATCGGCAATAGCTTCTTCATCGTCGGCGGCACCGTCATCGGCCTGCTTCTGGTCACCGCCCTGCTGGTCCACCGGAGCGGCGCCTTCGCCGGCGGCTCCGGGAAGGGCACCGAGGCGCCCTGATGGCAAGACAGGGCGGCGCCGGGTGAGGGAGGGTAAGGGCAAGCGGATGAGCGACGACGACGACGAACGGATTCCTCTCGGCATCCAATGCGCGGTTTACGCGTCGGGCCTATTCGCCAATAGCCTGGCCTATATGATCACGCTGGTGGTGCCGCTGTGGGTGCTGACGCTCGAGCCCTCGGCCTTGATGATCGGCGTGGTGCTGGGCAGCCGCCATTTCCTCACCCTGTTGCTGTCGATCCACTCCGGCGCCCTGATGGACCGGCTGGGCGCCCGCCGGGTGATGGTCTTCTTCGCCGTCCTCTGCATCCTGGTGCCCGTGTTCTATCCCATGCTTCCCTGGATTCCGGCGGTGATCGGGTTGCAGATGCTGATAGGACTGGCGACGAGCACGGGCTGGACCGGCGCCCAGACCCTGATCGGACAGGTCATGAAGGGCAACCCGATCTATGCCGGGCGGCTCAGCTTCTCGATTCGCATCGGCGTTTTCGTCGGCCCGCCGATCGTCGGCGTCGCCTGGGACCATTTGGGGCCGTGGGGGGCGTTTTCGATCATGAGCCTGTGGGCCACGGGCCTGTTGATCGCCTCGCTTTCCCTGCCGGCGACGCACCCCGGAGCGCCGGCCATCGCCGACGCCGGGCAAGGGGCCGATCGGCGGAAGGAGGAAGACGGCCGGGATGGCGAAGCCAGCAAGGTCACGCTTGGCGATCTCATGCCGAAGCTTGCCGACTATATCGCGGCGTACAGGCTGCTGGCCATTCCCACCGTCGCCTTCATCGTCGCGGTGACCATGCTGCGCATGGCGGGCAACGGCATCCAGACCTCGTTCTATGTGGTCTATCTCAGGAGCATCGACATCACCGCCACCGAGATCGGCCTGCTGCTGGCGGTGGCGTCCGTCCTCGGCGGCGTAGGCGCCCTGGCCATCGGGCCGGTGGCGCGGATCTTCAGGCCCCATTGGCTTTTGCTGATCTCCGTCGCCGGGTCGATCGTGCTGGTCGCGATGACGCCGCTGTTGGGCAGCTTTTTCCTGCTGGCGATCGCCTCGGGCTTGCGCGGCGGCACCATGGGCATGAGCCAGCCCTTGATGATCTCGATCCTGTCCCGGGCCACCGGCCGGGAGTCCCAGGGCAAGAGCGTCGGCTTGCGGGCCACCGCCAACCGGCTGACCGCGACCTTCCTTCCCATCGTCATGGGCGGCATCATCGAGATCGCGGGGATGGAAGCGAGCTTCCTGATCATCGGCGCGGTGCTGGTGGCGCTGATGGCGCTCCTCGCCGTCCATGTCAAACGGACGCCGGGGCTGTCGGAGTGACGGCTCGAATATTGGGCGGCGCCGGATCGAGCCCTACTCGAGGCGCCGGTCGATCGACCGGCTATGGCTAGACCCGGACTCATATGCCACCAAGGGCAGGTGACCGCTCGGGGCCGGTAAGCCGGCTTCATTCCATCAAGCGAACAGGAGAGCAGCCAACTCGCGATGACTGCATGTACAGGGCCACGCGCGCCCGCGTTTGTTGTTGGAAAAAAAATAGGGGACCGAATACGCGGTTGGTCCCCCTGGAGTTTCGAGCGATGGTTCAAGCTTGAATCACTAGAACCCTAAGGACGTGGCCACCGGACAGCTGCCACTGATATCGGTATCGTCCGTATGGTCGCCACTGCCGGGATTTCCCGTCCCGAAGTCCTGCGGATCTCCCCTCAAAGCACCGCCCAACCGGCACCGGACACCCTGGGTATTTTCCGCAATCAGGTTCGCCTCGCCGTGTTGAACGGCATCGGACAGCCGAACCGACGCATTGGTGGAGAGGAAGATTCCTCTGTCCGTATTACCGGTGATATTGTTACCGTCGATATCCGCCGATCCGCCTTCGGCGAGGCGGATGCCGCTCAGAGTGTTGCCGAGAATATTGTTGTGAAAAATACGCGCACCTGCGCTGAGCCGGACGATGATGCCGTGCTGACCGTTGAGCTGAATGATGTTGCCCTCTGAACCGGCGGTGGGGGGGTTGTCATGTTCACCCGAACTTGCACCGATTCGGGCATGGCCACTCCGAGACACCGAGATGCCGTGCCTTATATTGTTTTGCACGATCGTGCCTCGGATGGTCGCGGAGCCGGAGCGCCTTATTGTGATGCCGATGCCAGGGCTGTCCTGGACCGTGATATCTCTAATCGTGACATCGCTGGCAAAAACGCGGAGAAGCGCTTTCGTTCCGCCGACGGGCGCTGGGGTATCACCGTCGATGGTGGCCGCGCCGCCGCCGTCAATGGTGACACCGTCTGTCCCAACGACGATGAGCTCGTTGCAGGTGCCGGAGACATTTAGTGTATCGCCGGGATTGGCCCGGTCCACCGCGGCCTGGAGGGATTTCATGGCACAGTTGACGTTGATAGTTCTCGCCTCGGCCTCGGATGCGATAGTTAAGCCCAAAGCCAGGATGGGCAAAAGTATAAATAGGGACCTTGTAAAACTAGAGTTCATCTTAACCTCCCATGATGTTTTGCCCAGAGCGTCTCTCGTCTTCCGGTTGCCGGTTGAGTCGCGCGGTACTCTCGCGCAACATCGCGGCCGCTCCGAACGAACGCCTGATTCTTCAAGGGGCTGAGAAAGCTTGCGATCAGAGAAATCGGTCCTGACGCGGCCGCAAGAACGCGGATAAGCCTTACTAACCCCTCCCCATGGGTCCCCGCTCCATTCCCAAAAACAGACCGTCGGCGGGAACTCCTGCTATCGCGCCGACTTTATGGTTTGACGCGATTTACAGTGATCTTAATTAATATTATCAGACAGATCCCTACCGGGGAAGGGGAATTGTGTTAACGGCGTGGACCACCTCCATGGGTTTAAACAGAATTGCCGGTGCCGGCCACTCGGCTTATCGGGCACGCAAATCACTTCTTTTCGGTACACGCGGTCCATGCGGGGAGGGGAGGCTTGGAAGGTGTTCTCTTGGATATCCTTTTCCGCTCAGTTGCCAAGATCCCCAATCACCTGCTCACGGGCGGTACCGGCAAGCTCGGTCATTTTCTCACGGACCTGGATGTTGGTTACGTCCAAGCCCTTGGCCGTCAAATCCGCAAGCACCTTTTCCAGAACATCGTCATCGCCGGGCCTGTCAAAGTCCGCCGCCACCACTTCCTTGGCATAGTCCTCGGCGATGGGGCTCGACAATCCCATCCTGGCCGCCGCCCACAACCCCAGCAGCTTGTTGCGCCGGACACCGATTTTGAACCGGGCTTCCTGGTCCAAACGGAACTTGGCCTCGAATGCATTTTTTCTATCCTCGAACATGGTCATGAAAATTGCGCTCCTCTTCGGTGACAGAAGTTGAATGAAGGACCTACCGAGTGGCCCTCATAGTAGCACGGCCTGGAACACATCCATGGTTTTAAACGGATTTTCCGGTGCCGGCCACACGGCTCAAGATCGCCGTCACCCGGCAGACAGGGGAGACCGTTCTCGAGGGCGAAGCATGGTGTTACACATTTTCACCCGAAGCTCGACCGGCCCCCGGAGGTTGGCTATTCGGCGTCGGCCGTCGCCCCGGCGGCGGCGAGCTTGCCGATCAGTTGGTCGGTCGATTGGACATCGCCGAAGCTGACAAGGAACTTGCCCAATGTGTGACGGTGCAGCGCCTCGGTCTGGTCGGCGTTGCCGTCGGACACCATGATGGTGCGCCAGCCCCACATGCTGGCGTCGCGCGCCGTCGAGTCGCAACACGTGCTGGTGGCGACGCCGGTGATGAGCAGGGTATCGATGCCCTGTTCCTTCACCAGCGTATCCAGTTCCGACGGGTG
>JADFJG010000167.1 GCA_022566265.1 Pseudomonadota bacterium
ATAGGCCTTGAGAAAGCACGCATCCGAGTGCGGCAGGTCCATGGCAAAGAAATGTGCCTTACACGCGACCCCGGCGACGACGACCTTGGCCTCGCCGAAGTCCACCTGCGCGTGGCCGGGATCGTGGACCAAGGGCACGAAGACCTCGCGGCTGCGAAGCCGCCGCTCTCGGACATAGTCCTTGACGATGGTATGGCCACCCTCGAAACCATGCTCGTCCCGGAGCCGTTCGAAGATCCGTTTGGCCGTGTGCCGCTGTTTGCGCGGCGCCGAACGGTCCTCCTCAAGAATGCGATCGATCACGCCGGTGAAGGCACCCAGCTTGGGCCGTCGGACCGGCTCGTTGCGCCGATAGCCCGGCGGCACCGAAAACCGCAGCATCTTGGTGACCGTCTCGCGATGAAGCCCGAATACCCGCGCCGCCTCGCGGATGCTCATCCCCTCGACATGGCAGGCGTGGCGAACGCGGCCATACATATCCACTGAGTACATCCCCCACCTTTCAATCCGATCGAATCGGACTGAAAGGCTAAAAGATCCGGTACACTTTTAAACCGGCGCGGCCAGAATATCCGGCCGCCTCAGTGGCACAGTTTGTCACCGCCGCTTACAGAGCTGAGTGGCCTGATGGCCGAGACGCGCCGCGGCATCCCCGAGGTCGGCAAGGCGTTTCAGCAGTTGGCCGCGGCCGCCACCGCCGAGGGCGCACTCGACACCAAGACCAAGGAGTTGATCGCGCTCGCGATCGGAATCACGGCGCGCTGCGACGGCTGCGTCGCGTTTCACGCCGGCGCCGCCGTGCGCCACGGCGCCAACCGCCAGGAGGTGCTCGAGACCATCGGCATGGCGATCTACATGGGCGGCGGCCCGTCGTTGGTCTACGGCGCTCAGGCGCTCGAGGCTTACGACCAGTTCGCCGAATCGTGATGTCTAACCTGCATTGCGCCTTGTTGGCCGTGGTCCGGTGGCCTTAAGGTTGCCGACAAAGGATCGCGGGGAGTTCTCTCGAAAAATGCCTGAAACTTACGACGCCATCGTGATCGGGGCCGGCGTGGTCGGGGCCTCGGCCGCGTTTCACCTGGCCAAGCTGGGCCGGCTCAAGGTTTGTATCGTCGATCGTGGACCGGTCTGCGGCGGCGGCACGGCCAAATCCTGCGCCATCGTGCGCAGCCACTATTCGGTGCCCAGCAACACCGCCCTCACCCTGCGCAGCCTGGAGATGTTCGGCGCTTTCGCGGAGTGGCTCGAGGACGCGGACGCCGAGTCCGGCTTCGTCGCCTCCGGCTATCTGATCGTGGCCTCCGAGGGCGACTTCGCTGACAAGCTGCGCCGCAACCTGACCATGCAGGCGGACGTGGGGGCGGAGACCTTCCTGGTGTCCCGGGAGGAGGCGCTCGAACGCCACCCCCTGCTGGCGCTCGACGACGCGGCGGTGATCGGCTACGAACCCAAGTCCGGCTACGCCGATCCCTACCTGACCACCACCAGCTTCATCCGCGCGGCCCGCGCCAAGGGCGCGGTGGTCGAGACCGAGCGTGCAGTCGAAGGATTGATCGTCGAGGGCGGCCGGGTGCGCGGGGTGCGCTCGGCGCAGGGCGACATCCACGCCGGCCTGGTGATCTCGGCTATCGGACCCTGGACCCGGCCCCTCACCGAGAGCATCGGCCTGGAGATTCCGCTCGAGGTCTCGCGCCACATCGTGCTCACCTTCGGCGCCGCCGCGCCCTATGCGCCGGAGCTGCCGGTAATCAAGGACCTGACCACCGCCAACAAGATGTATTTCCGCCCGGCCAGCGGCGGGGTGGTGCTGGTCGGCACCGGCGACCACGGCGATCCCGTCGCCGACCCGGAGGCCATGGACGAGAACGTGGCCGAGGACTTCGTGCTGCTCCAGGGCGGCCAGTTGGCCCACCGCATGCCGAGCTTCGCCGGCGTCGCGCCGACCGCGAACTGGGTCGGGCCCTATGACATCACGCCCGACTGGAACCCGGTGCTCGGCCCGGCGCCGGGGGTCGAGGGGCTGACTCTGGCGTTCGGATTTTCGGGCCACGGCTTCAAGCTGGCCCCGGCGGTCGGCCTGACGCTGGCGCAGCAGATCCTCGGCCAGGACATGGACGTGGACATCACGCCTTACGGATTGGAGCGCTTCGAAACCGGCAAGCTGCTGGTCGGCGCCTACGGGGTGGGGTCGATCTCCTAATGTTTCTTCGGTTTCGGCAGGGCGTCGAGGCGTTCGAGATATTCCTTGGCCATCAAGCGGCCATGGTGGCGCCCGCCACCCCCGATCCGACACTTGGCGGCCACAATCTGGCCCGGTTCGTGCCGCATCTTCCGGCTGACGATTGGTTAACTACAGCCGGTCTATCTCTGGAGCGACTCATGAACGAGGTGCCCGCGATGGTTGTTCGAAATTCTCTTATGTCATTGTTCTGCGGGATGATTTTCGCTTTGGCGGCGGCGGCCGCTCCGGCCCGGGCCGGGCCCGGCGAATTGACCCTGGAACGGGTCATGCTGTCGAGCGGCGGGGTCGGCTACTTCGAATACGCCGCCGAGATCGAGGGCGACGCGACCCTCGCGCTCCGGGTCCGCCTCGACCAGGTCGACGACGTGCTCAAGTCGATCGTGGTCTACGACGACGCCGGCGGCGTCGGCCAGGTCCGCCTGCCGGGCCGCGAGCCGCTGGCCCAGGCGTTCCGC
>JADFJG010000016.1:0-40000 GCA_022566265.1 Pseudomonadota bacterium
CCGGTCTTTAAGGAAATGGGCCGCATCAATTTCGGTGCGTTGGCAAAGTGCCCTCAATTCATTTTCCGCCACTTCATCCTTGCGGAGTACATGCTCAATAGCGGATCGACTCGGTTCCACAGTCTTACCTTCAAGAATTTCCAGACCGACGTCCAAATTTTCCTGGAGAGACAGGATAGATTCAGCAGCAAGAACGTCGGCCTTAAAAACTTTGGGCTCCGTCGAGACATCGCTGAACCGGTCGCCAAGAAGGTCCTTTGCCTTCCCATCACACTCAATCACGGCCTTGCGTCTAAGATTCGCATCCAACCCATCAGCGAAATCGATTAGGGAGTCGATAGCTATTTCGCCGGCGTTTCTCAACCCGGTGGTCAGAGAAACCAGTTTCTCCAATGCAGCACCAAGACGGTATAGCTTGCTCTCGATACGCTCGATTTCCAGAGTCAGTTCGGGAAAAGTTCCAAACTCGATATCTTTGTCAATCTCTGGGATTGACTGAAGCAGATCAAGATCGCCAGATTTTAGAAATTTTCTGATGTCCCGGTTGATCGCGTGGGGAAAATGTTGTTCTACCGCGTCATAGTAAGTAATCAAACGATCAAATATGTCGAATTCAGTATCGATACCCTTGAAGTGCAGACCGAAAACGGTCGAGACTTGTCGATCCGAACAATATTTACTTTCGCTATCTTTCCAGTCGATGAGTGATCGAATGTCCTCCGCAGCGTCTTCCTTTTTGAAAGAGCCACGCCGCGATAGAGAGAGATAGGTTAGCTTTGCAGAACGGAATGTCGGGGAAAAAACTCGGAACAGACCGGCCCCGATCATCTTTGCAGCAAGTGTGGAAAGTTCAATATTCGAAAGTTGATGCGTCACTGATATCACGCTTTCAAGTTGCTCTCTTCTCTTCAGCAGTTCTCCGGCTTGCTTCCTTGCGTTTATGACTACACCTGCGGCAGTCGGGTCGGCTGTTATTTCATTCCGGAGAGCAAGAACCGCCCGGGGCGTGGAAGCAACCAACTCTTGTGCTTTCTGAAGCATAGAAATCGAAAAAGCTGAACTCTCTGGAAAGGCTTCCAGAAAGGGCTTGAGGTTCTCATGCGTCTCTTTGCATTTGGCTAGGTGAGAAACATCTTCGTGTTGCTGGGACTGGAGCTTCTCCACGTCGAGAGTGTCGAATCCATGATCCGAACAGAAGCTCCGAGCCAACCTGAGGCGGTCACCCAATGTTTCATCCGTCGTGTCCATGAAGATATGAGCGAGCACATCTTGTTCAGATTGGAAGCGCTTGCAGCTATCAAGGAAGTCGGTCAAAGTTCGCAACTTCCCTTCGCGACAAACTCGTCCTACGAGCGCAACGTCGACGGTAGTCACGATGGTTTCCAGAACCCTCAGTGATACCTCAATAGGTTTGAGTTCAGCCGCGTTCATCCTAGGATCGATACCAAATGCAGCGAGATCATCGTGCGCTTCCGCAGCCGCCTTGAATGCATCGGCGGCGGTTTCCGCGAGGCCGCATACGTTTTCGGCTGAAAATCTGTCGATATTCAGAATTTTATGCCCACGCCAATACGACTCTGCTGTTTCGGCAGTGCACCAAGCATTTTCCACAGCTATGCCAAGTTCCCGGTGCGCATCAATTTTGGCGCTATGATAGCTCTCGATTTCATGAATCTCGGGGCTTTGAAGAGTCTTGGGCTTTCCGAGAAGCACGTTATTGGTAGCGATGCTTTTGCCAAGGATATCGAATACTTTGAATCCCGTGCGTCCGAAATGAGTGGATATAGCGTCGATGTAAGCGGCCAACTCCGATCTTGTTTGCTTGTATTTTTTGATCTTGGCGTCGAGGTCACTTGAAATTCGACCTACCTCCATCTCAACGCGTTCGCGAATAGACTGGACAACCTGTTCACGCGTAGAGCGCGTGGCTTGAAGCGGCAGGATAAATTCACCGAGGCCAATAGCTTCCAGTCGCGACTTAACGACATCGAGAGCAGCCATTTTCTCGGCAACAAAGAGAACCTTTTTCCCATCGGCGAGAGCGGCCGCAATTGCATTCACAATTGTCTGAGACTTTCCCGTACCCGGCGGTCCTTCAACGGCAAGATTTCTGCCATCCGCAACATCAACTAAAGTGCTGAACTGAGAGGAATCGGCATCGAGAACTAGGCAAGGGACTTTCTTTTCAACGTCAGGATGGTCTACCTCATAATCATCGGCAAATGGAGCTGCGCCGACTGTGGCAGAGCCCGCAAAGAGCGTGCTGATTACCTCGTTCTCATCAAAAGAATTCTTGCTGGTGTCAAGGTCATGATACATAGCCATACGTGCGGAGGGAAAGACGCCAAAGGCGACCTGCCGCCGAACCTTCCAATCGAGCGACGCAGGGGCTAGTTCGGCGACTTTTTTTAGATAATCTTCGATTGATCCGCCTTCGAATTTCGGTATATCGACGTCAAAGTTGAGCCGCAGCATCTCAGCAAGAACCATGTTGGTTTCGGCTTTATCACCGGTCCCATTCACCCAGAATTCAGGTCCCTCTCGCGTCTTCTTTTTTTCGATTTCTACCGCTGCCAGAACAAGGGGTGCAAACGAGCTTGCCTTACCATTTGGCTCGGTCCATTCAAGAAATCCATAAGCGGCATGCAATACGTTGATGCCTGTTTCTTGCACCCAAGTCCTACATTTGGTCATGAGCGCATTCATCTTGCGTTCGAGGTCATGCGGTAAAAGAAGGGTCTGTATATCGACATCTGAATATCGATCATCCTTATGTTCGGCACTAGGTTCCGGTAGTTCATAGGATGGTGATATCCCGTTGTTTTTCGCGTGCTGTGGCAGAGAAACATCACCTAATCTCTGATGGGGCGACATGCCAAGATATTCACGGACACGGTCCTTTAACTCGCGTTCTAATTGTCGGTTCTGCTCCAGAGAGTTTTCACTGTCGGGGTCGATCTCGTCCACTGCGATCAGGTAAGTCTTGTCGGTTAGCCTTGCGTTCGCGAGTGCATCCTGGAATTGTCTGATTTTCTCGTCTTTTGGGTCTTCATCCAACGGGGGCAATGGCACAAAACGCATTTTCTGCTGGTCGCCCAAATAGAATGACAGCGCATCTGGCAATTCGTCAACGACGCGGATATGAGAGTTAGAACGGGGTGAAAATCTGGTCGAAATCAGAGGATTTTTGCGGCTAAGGTCAAGTAGTCTGAGCCGGAGATTTTCTATCTTTGCCCGGATCAACTCCTGTATTTCCTCGTTGACGTTTTCCGTATTCTCCGACATAGGCCCTTCATCAGCCGCCGTATATTCCATTGATGAAATTGGCACGGCGTTTTTCCATTTTGGGAATGGCATGTGCCTTTTTGCAAATTGTCTCCCGACCATCATTGGGCACGAATTTGAACTCTTCAGCGTGCGCCGTGGCGGGCAGAGCAACCAGCAACGCCAGCACTAGGCCCTATGGCAGTTCGTCTGAGCATGGCCGTCACCTCCCATCAGACTCGGCCAAGGCCTTGAACCGGAACTCGCATTCGGGCAGCGTTTTTTCTTGCTTCGGCTCGCCCTTACAGAGGTAACATGAAACGCTAAGCATCAGCATACAGCTTCACTTGGCTCAAAACACCAAATTGTGGTATTCGCCTGAAGGTATTCGCCTCTGATTTTTTCTCTTCTCATCGTCGGGATCAAAGGCATCGCCATGCTCCGCTTCTGGCTGGCCGAATAGTAGGACGATTCTCTCCGCCCGCCGCTTCTGGCCACAATCACCTTGTTCACGGCCGGCTCGTCCGCCATGTCGGGGAAGGCCTGGCGCAGCCTGGCGATCACCGTCGGGCTGTTCAGGCGGAAGAAGGTGTTGACCTCTTTCTCGAGCCCGAGCGTGGTGACGACGCCGTTGTGTGGATCCTGGTCCTTGACCTTGTCGAGCAGGGTTCGCGCGCGCTCGTTGTCGGGCTCGCGGTCGAGGGTGAAGCGGAGGTTGTTGGCGATGTAGTCGTGGCCCGGATAGACCAGGGTCCGATCCGCCAGCTTGCTCAGCTGCTCGGCGAAGGTGTGATGCAGTTGTTCGGGGTGGCCGCCGCCGTGGCAGTTGCCCGCCCCGGCGTTGAACAGGGTATCGCCGCAAATCAGCGCCGGCGTGTCGGTATGCGACAGCAGGCAGACGTGGGACATGGTGTGACCCGGCGTGTCCAGCACCTCGAGCTCGACAGAGGAGCCGATCTTGACGACATCTCCCGCCGCGAGGCCGACGTCGATGCCCGGTATCTTGTCCTTGGCCCCCCCATGGGCCAACAGCTTGGCGCCCGTGGCGGCGATGACGGCGCTGTTGCCGCCGGTGTGATCGCCATGCTCATGGGTATTGAGCACCTGGGTAATCTCCCAGCCCTTGTCCTTGGCGGTATCGAGGCAGAGCTGAGCCTCCAGCGGGTCGATGGCCAGCGCCTCGCCCGATTCGGGACAGGCAATGAGGTAGTTGAAGTTGCGATAGGCGTTATCGGTATAGATTTTTTCGACGATCACGGTCCGTGTTCCTCCGCGCCATGCGTTCGTTGCCCCGCCGACCCGATCCGGGGATCGAGGTTCTCATACGGTTTATCATAAACGGGAATCGCGGTGCCGAACTTCTTTGCCGCCAAGGGCGCGGTGGCGGCTAGTAGAGCACCACGGAGCGGATCGACTCGCCCTCGCGCATGAGATCGAAGGCCGTATTGATCTCATCGAGCGCCATCGTGTGGGTGATCAAATCGTCGATGTTGATGCGGCCGTCCATGTACCAATCGACGATCTTCGGCACGTCGGTGCGCCCGCGGGCGCCGCCGAAGGCGGTGCCGCGCCACACCCGCCCGGTCACCAGTTGAAAGGGCCGGGTGGAGATTTCCTGGCCGGCGCCGGCGACGCCGATGATCATCGATTCACCCCAGCCCTTGTGGCAACATTCAAGCGCTGCGCGCATGGTGTCGACATTGCCGATGCATTCGAAGGAATAATCGGCGCCGCCGCCGGTCAGATCGACGATCGCCTCGACCACCTTGGCCTCTTCCTTCGGGTCGAGGAAATCGGTCATGCCGAATTTCCTCGCCAGTTCCTCTTTCGCCGGGTTGACGTCGACGCCGATGATCCTGTTGGCGCCGGCCATGCGGGCGCCTTGGACGACGTTGAGGCCGATACCGCCGAGGCCGAACACGACGACGTTGGCGCCCGGCTCGACCTTGGCTTCGAACAGCACCGCGCCGATGCCCGTGGTGACCCCGCAGCCGATGTAACAGATCTTGTCGAAGGGCGCGTCCTTGCGCACCTTGGCCAGCGCGATCTCCGGCAGGACGGTGAAGTTGGAGAAGGTGGAGCACCCCATGTAATGGAGGATGGTTTTACCATCGAGGGAGAAGCGGGAGGTCCCGTCGGGCATCACGCCCTTGCCCTGGGTGGCGCGAATGGCTTGGCAGAGGTTGGTCTTCGGGTTCAGGCAGAACTCGCATTGCCGGCATTCGGGGGTATAGAGCGGGATCACGTGATCGCCCGGCGCCACCGAGGCGACGCCGTCGCCGACCTCGAGCACGATGCCCGCCCCCTCATGGCCGAGGATCGCCGGGAACGCCCCTTCCGGATCATCGCCCGACAAGGTGAAGGCGTCGGTGTGGCAGACGCCGGTCGCCTTGATCTCGACCAGGACCTCGCCGGCCTTCGGCCCTTCGAGGTCGACTTCCTCGATGACCAGCGGCTTGGCGGCCCCGAACGCGATGGCCGCGCGTGTTTTCATCTCATCCTCCCCGGCACCGCCCTGGACTCCTTTTATGGGGTCACTCCACGGGAGCCCCAAAGGCGGTCAATCGCGAGAGGCCGCCGCGCCCCGAGGGCGGGCCCCGGTTCAGCCTTGCGTCGGCGGCGGGAAGGGCAGGGTCCCGGGCGGCGCGCCGGCGTCGCGGCCGCGCTCGATCTCGACGCCGACGCCGGCGGCATTGGTGTAGACATCGAGTTTCTCCACCTTGACCCGCACCTTGGCGCAGCGCCGGTCCTCGAGGCAAAGCTCGGCGATCCGCTCCGCCGCGGTCTCGACCAGTTCGATGTGTCCTTGCCCAAGCAGGCGCTCGATCCCCGATACCACGTCCTCATAGGAGACCACGTTGGCGATGTCGTCGTCGATCGGCGCCGGGTTTTCTTGCACCCACATGGAGAGGTCTATCTTGACCCGCTGGGGCGCCTGGTGTTCGTGGGCATGGACGCCGATGGAGCAGCTAAGGATCAGATCGCGCACGAAAACGCGGTCGAGCCCGCGCCGCCGACCGGCATCTTCCGCCGGCGCGGGGCGATCGGCGAGAATTCGCGTTATCGATGACAAAGGACGGCCCTCACAAAGGCTAACTGAGGCCGACTATGCCTCAATTCCGGCCCCCTGGCAATTGACGCCGCCGGATATTATGGTTTGAGCGCCGGATTTTATGGTTTGAGCGAGGGGGCGCCGGCCGGCGTTCCGTCGTCCGTCGGTTTACCGGGCGGTTTACCGGGCCGTTGCCGAGGCGTTGGTGGACCATCCACCCTCCGCAGCGGCAGCGCCGCTGCTGCGGAGGACGGGTCGGGGTGCGCTGCCGGACGGCTTTTCCGCCGTCTGTCATGCCTCGTCGAGGACCAGGGTGATGCCCCTTTCCGCCAGGTCGATCGACACCGTCGCGCCGCGCGGCAGCGCCGCGTCCACTTGGTAATCGATCACGAACAATTCGCCCAGCGGCGAGTCCACGGTGTATTCGATATGGTTGCCGAGATAGGTGGCCTTGAGGACGCTGCCCTCCATTCCCTCCACCGAGGTGTCGTTCGACAGGATGATCGCCGCGGGCCGGATGGCGACGTCGACCTCTCCCGGCGACAGCCCCCGGCACGGCAGGCGTCTTTCGATGTTGCCGATGCGGACGACGGCGATCTCGCCGTTGACGCTCATGATCTCGGCCTTCACCAGGTTGGCGTCGCCGATGAAGTCGGCGACGAAGACATTGGCGGGGTTCTCGTAGAGTTCGTGCGGGCTGCCTTCCTGGGCGATCACGGCATTATTCATCACGATGATCCGGTCGGAGACCGCCAGCGCTTCCTCCTGGTCGTGGGTGACGTAGACCGAGGTCAGGCCCAGCTTCCGCTGCAGATCGCGGATCTCCTCGCGCATCCGGCGGCGCAGCTTGGCATCCAGGTTCGATAGCGGTTCGTCGAACAACAGAACCTCGGGCTCCAGGATCAACGCCCGGGCCACCGCCACGCGCTGCTGCTGGCCGCCGGACAACTCGCTTGGCAGCCGCTCACCGAAACCTTCGAGTCCGACAAGCTCCAGCTCGTCCTCCGCCTTGGCATGAGCGTCCGGCTTGGCCATGCCGCCGACCGTGAGCCCATAGGCGACGTTTTCCAGCACCGTCATGTGCGGGAACAGGGCGTAGGACTGGAACACCATGCACACGTCACGGTCCGTAGCCGGCAGTTTGGTGACGTCCCTGTCGCCGATCAGGATGCGGCCCGAGGTCGGCATTTCCAGCCCGGCGATCAAGCGCAAGGTCGTGGTCTTGCCGCAGCCCGACGGCCCGAGCAGCGTTACCAAGGTACCCGGCTCGATGGTGAAGCTGATGTCGCGCACCGCCACCACCGGGCCGAAGGCTTTGGTTACGCCCTGGAACTGGACCGAAGCCGCTTTATAGCCGATGGTCATGCCGCGCTTCCCTCGAGGCCAAACTGTTGGCCGTCTCTTCTCGAGAGCCTGCGGGTGCCGACGACGCGTTGGATCAAAATGATGGCGGCCAGCATAACAACGATCAAGACCGAGGAATAGGATATGGCGAGTCCGTAGTCCGCGTTCTCGACCCGCCCGAGGATGTATGAGGTGGCCATGTCGTAATTGGCGCTGACCAGGAAGATCACGGCGCTGATCGCGGTCATGGCGCGCACGAAACCGAACACCAGCGCCGCGACGATGGCTGGACGCAGCAGCGGCATCACCACCTTGCGCAAGGTGGTGAAACTCGTCGCGCCCAGCGTCAGGGAGGCCTCGTCCAGGCTCTTGTCGATTTGGCTCATGGCGGCAATGCCCGCGCGCACTCCGACCGGCATGTTGCGGAATACGAAGCAAATCACCAGGATGATGCCGGTGCCCGTGATCTCGATCGGCGGAACATTGAAGGCCAGGATGTAACCGATGCCGATCACCGTGCCGGGGATGGCGAAGCTGAGCATGGTGCCGAACTCGAACGCGTCCTTGCCGACAAAGCGCTGACGCACCAGGATGTAAGCGGCAAGCAGCCCGATGCCGGCGGTCAGCGGCGCCGAGATGGCGGCGATCTCCAATGTGGTCCAGAACGAGTTCCACGCCGCGCCACTCCAGACCAGACCATAGCGGCCGGTCTCGATCGAGAAAGCCTCGATATAGTGACGCAAGGTGAAGCTGTGATCGAACCCCCAGGTTTCCACGAAGCCGCCGAACATGATCATGCAGTAGATGACGGCGGTCAGCGCCGCCCACGGCAAAGCCGCCGCATAGATCGTCCATGTCAGCCGCCTCGGCAGGCGGACGTGTAAACCGGCATCGCCCTTGCCGGTGATGGTGGCATAGGACTTCCGGCCGAGCCAGCGGCGTTGGGCATAGAAGGCCGACAAGGTGAACGCCAACAGCACGAAGGCGAGCACGGCGGCGCGGCCCTGGTCGACCAGAGCCCCGACGATGGCGAAAAATATACTGGTCGAGAGCACGTCGTATTCACCACCGAGCACCAGCGGGTTACCGAAATCGGCCAAGCTTTCGATGAAGCCGAGGAGGAAAGCGTTGGCGAGCCCCGGCCGCATCAGCGGCAGGGAAACGGTGGTGAAAACACGCCAGTTGTCGGCGCGGAGCGTCAGCCCCGCCTCTTCCATCGAGGGGCTGATGCCTTCGACCACGCCGATCAGCACCAGGAAGGCGATCGGGGTGAAGGCCAGCATCTGGGCCAGCCAGATGCCGGGCAGGCCGTAGATCCAGCGCGTCGGCTCGATATCGAACGCCCATTCGAGGAAGGTATTCACCACCCCCGAGCGGCCAAACAGCAGGATCACCGCCAGCCCGATGACGAAAGGCGGGGTGACGATCGGCAGCACCGTAAGCACGCGCAGTATCTTCTTGGCGCGAAAGCCGGTGCGGGTGGCGATCAGGGCGAAAGCGAGGCCCAACATGGTGGTACCGGCACCCACCAGGGTCGCCATCAAAAGGGAGTTCCAGGCGATGCCGCAAGTCAATCTAGAGGTCAGGCAATCGAGGCCCCAGATGTCCCGGGAAAGCAGCTTGATGAAGAAAAGCGCCGGGGCGAAATTCTCGTCATTGTCCTGGACGGCGCTGATGAGGATACTGGCGACCGGGAATAAGATGAAGGCGGCGATCAGGGCGATGACCAGTCCGATGGAGCCGACGACGAAAACATCGCCGTTGATCGCGCCGCGCTTCGCCATGCCTTGGGTCAAAAAGAACAGGAAAGCGCCGAAGACCAAAACGGCGCCATAGCCCATGCCGAACTGGCGGTCGCTCAGCTCGCCGAAGGCGGATTCAATGAAACCGAATCCCCAACCGCCGAGCCCGATGGCAAAGCCCTGGGCTAGGGTATAGGCGAGGCCGAAACCGCCGGCCGTCATCAGCACCGTGGCGGCCCACGGCTTGTCGCCACCGCGCCACAGTACCGCCAACGGCGCAACCAGCGCCAAACCGATAGGCAGCAGCCACGCCCGGCCATGGTCCATGACCTGGAGGGTGGCCGGCGCCGAATCGATGCTGGCCGGAAAGCCGCCGAACCAGGCGAAACCGAAGAACCCGTCGTCTATGGCGTACCAGGGAAGGACCGCATAACCGGCCCATCCCACGGCAAGCCATAGAGCGACGGTCTTGTTCACGGCCTATCGTGCAACGGATGCCTAACGTGGCAGCGCCTTCACCTCCTTGTCCCACCTTTTGAGCAGGCGCTTGCGTTCGGCCGACGATCCATATTTCTTGAAGTTGTAGTTGATGAGCTTGATATCGGCCATCTTCGGCGCTTCCGGCGGTGGCGCGACGCTCGCGTTCGACGGCACCTGATACGCCCTGGCTTTCGGCATGAGCTTCTGGGCACCCGGGCTCAACGCCCAGTCGACCCATTTCTTGGCGTTTGCGAGGTTGCGGGCGCCCTTGATGATGCTCATCGAGCCGATCTCGAAGCCGGTCCCCTCGCAAGGCGCCACGGCCTTGATCGGCATGCCCTTGATGACCTGGGTCACCACGTCGTGGAGGAAGGTGATGCCGATGGTGGTCTCGCCGCGGGCGGCCGCCTTGATCGGCGCCGAGCCGGACTTGGTGTACTGATTGATGTTCTTGTGCAGCGCCTGCAAGAACTTGAACCCCTCATCCTCGCCGAAGAGCTGCACGATGGTGGCGAGCGTCGTGTAGGACGTGCCGGACGAGTGGGGGCTGGCGATCTGGACCTCTCCCTTGTAGATCGGCTTGGTCAGGTCCTTCCAGCATTTCGGCGCCGGCAGGCCCTTCTTGGCGAGCAGCTTCGTGTTGTAGCCGAAGCCCAATGCTCCCATATAGATGCCGACCGTTTTGTAACCCGACGTCTTGGCCTGGTTCTGCGCCCACGGATGCAACTTGCCCAACATGGGCGACTTGTACATGACGGTCAGGCCCTCCTCGGCGGCCTGGAGGTGAGGGTCGCCGGTGCCACCCCACCAGACATCGCCCTTCGGGTTTTTCCGTTCGGCATTGATTTGCGCGAAGGTCTCGCCGGAACTCTTGCGCGTCATCGCAACCTTGATCCCGGTGGCCTTTTGGAACTCCTTGATCACCAACTGGCACCACTCGATCTGCGGGCTGCAGTAAAGAGTTAGCTTCCCCGCCGTCTGGGCCGAGGCGGCCGCCGCGAACATCACGATGACAGCGGCCAAGGGCGCGCTAAAGCGGATTGATTGCTTCATTTCATCTCTCCCCTGTATATTTATAATTATGACCGGTCCGCCGAACATATCTTCAGCAGGTCAGGTATGCCGACGTGCCGTGCCGATCTCCCTAAAAAATGTTGGCACTTCGCCTGTTTTTTGTCGCGATTCCAGCGACGTGTCAGACATACACCATGAGTCCTATCATACCTGATATTTAATTTCACCCACTTGAAATGCGCCATCATTGGAACAGTGCGTTTGAAATAGGCCCGATTCACGGATGGCCATCGCCAACGGGAGGCACCGTGGTCGGCGTCATGGCCCGGCCCGAACCTCGAAATCGGTAACCCTTCGACTTTCGATGCCCCAATCATGAACGACGATGGAGATGCCCCGATCATGAACGACAATGGACTGGAGGCTCGATTCAACGCCGCCCGGGAGATCGCCCGTGATGCCGGTCGTCTCGCCCTCAAGCACTTTCTTCTCCGCGACACCCTCAAAGTCGAGACCAAGGGGGTCCATGACCTGGTGAGCGAGGCCGACCGTGAGGTCGAAGCGCTGATTTCCAGTCGACTAATGGCGTTGTTTCCCGACGATGGGTTTATTGGCGAGGAGACGGGTGTCGGGGCAGGGGGGTTGAAGGCAGCCGGGATATGGGTGGTCGACCCGATCGATGGCACCGCCTGTTTCGTTAACGGCATGCCGTCCTGGTGCGTCTCCATCGCATATG
Organism: Pseudomonadota bacterium; assembly: GCA_022566265.1. GTDB lineage: Bacteria > Pseudomonadota > Alphaproteobacteria > SMXQ01 > SMXQ01 > JACZQV01. The sequence goes on from JADFJG010000016.1 coordinate 11,633, forward strand.
TCGTCGGCGATGATATCGAGATCGGCGTGATCTATGACCCCAACGCGGAAGAGCTGTTCGCCGCGCGACGCGGCCACGGCGCGACTTTGAATGACGCGCCGATACGCGCCAGAACGGCGGATAGCTTCAAGGACGGGAGCGTCGGCATCGGCTATTCGCTGCGGGTCGAGCCGCGGCCGACGTTGAGGGCATTCGAGAGGCTGCTGACCGGCGGCGGCATGTACGTGTGCAACGGCTCGGGTGCGTTGATGCTCGCCTACGTCGCGGCCGGACGCCTGATCGGCTACTACGAAGCTCATATTAACGCCTGGGACTGTCTCGCCGGCATCGGCCTGATACGGGAGGCTGGCGGCTGGACCAACGACTTTCTTGCCGATGACGGCCTGATCCACGGCAACGTCATCGCCGTGGGCGCGGCCGGACTGGCCGAGGCCATGCGGCATTTGGCCGGGCTGAATTGAGTCAGTCGCAGGCTCATATTTCGTCCCGCACGCCGATCCCGTCGAATTTCCTTTGTAACCTCGGCCCTGGCGATGTAAGCAAACCAGGGCTCCGGGAGCAACGGTTCGCCTTGGGCGGGGGTCTCTGGACCGTCCGATTGGCAAGACAGATAATCCCCGGATAAATCAAGCTATCCGCGATCAGTTCAGCCGCGAAGTGGATCGTGCAGCCGCTCAGACCGATCAACCGATTGTTAATCGCGAATCGCAGTGAAATTGCGATCCGCGTGATGCGGGCGGCGACCGAGGCCGGCATCTCGACGGTCGCCGTTTATTCCCAAGAGGACAAGCTGGCGCTCCACCGCTTCAAGGCGGACCAGAGCTACCGGATCGGCGCCGGGCTGGGGCCGGTGGAGGCCTATCTGTCGATCGATGAGATGTTGCGCGTGGCGAGCCTGTCGGGCGCCGACGCGATCCATCCCGGTTACGGTTTCCTGTCCGAAAAACCGGAGTTCGCCGAGGCCTGCGCGGCGGCCGGGTTGGTGTTCATCGGCCCCTCGCCCGAGACCATGCGGGCGCTGGGCGACAAGGTTTCGGCGCGCCGGCTGGCCGAGGAAGCCGGTGTGCCGGTGGTGGCGGCGACCGGAGTGCTGCCAAATGATGAGGCCGAAATCAAGAAACTCGCCGGCGCCGTCGGCTATCCATTGATGCTGAAGGCCAGTTGGGGCGGCGGCGGCCGGGGCATGCGCGAGATCGAGGGCGAAGCCGACTTGGCGCGCGAGGTCGAGGCCGGCCGGCGCGAGGCGCAAGCGGCGTTTGGCCGCGACGAGGTCTACCTCGAGAGGCTCATCCGCCGGGCCCGTCACGTCGAGGTGCAGATCCTTGGCGATGAACACGGCAACATCGTCCATCTCTTCGAACGCGATTGTTCGATCCAGCGCCGTAACCAGAAGGTGGTCGAGCGGGCGCCGGCGCCGTACCTGGACGATGCCCGGAGGGACGAGTTGTGCGAGGCGGCGCTCCGTCTCGCCCGTCACGTCGGCTATCTCGGCGCCGGCACGGTCGAGTTCCTGATGGATATGGATACCGGCGGCTTCTTCTTCATCGAGGTCAACCCGCGGATCCAGGTCGAGCACACGGTCACCGAGCAAGTCACCGGCATCGATATCGTCAAGGCGCAGATCCGCTTGGCCCAGGGCGCCAAGATCGGCGCGCCAGAATCAGGCGTGCCGGCGCAGGACGACATCCGGCTCAATGGCCATGCCATCCAATGCCGCATCACCACCGAGGATCCGGAAGCCGACTTCGCGCCCGATTACGGCCGTATCGCCGCTTACCGCGGGGCCACCGGCTTCGGCATCCGTCTCGATGGCGGCACCGCGTACTCGGGCGCCGTGATCACCCCCTACTATGACTCGCTGCTCGAGAAGGTCACCGCCTGGGCGCCGACACCCGGGGAAGCCATCGACCGCATGGATCGGGCGCTGCGCGAGTTCCGCATCCGTGGCGTGGCGACCAATCTGGTCTTTCTCGAGGGCCTGATAAACCACCCGCGCTTCCGGGCGGCGGACTATACGACCCGCTTCATCGACGAGACGCCGGAGCTGTTCCATTTTCCCCGGCGCCGCGACCGGGCTTCCCGCCTGCTGCGCTTCATCGCCGAGGTGACGGTCAACGGCAACCCGGAGGTCATCGGACGGCCGGAGCCCAAACCGGGATCGCCGCCGCAATTGCCGCCCGGCGTGGGGCAGGCGGCGAACGAGGGGTCGCGCCGGCTTCTCGAGCGCCTGGGGCCCGAGGGTCTCGCCCAATGGATGCTCGATCAAGAGCGGGTGCTGATCACCGACACCACCATGCGTGACGCCCATCAGTCGCTTCTCGCCACCCGCATGCGCTCCTTCGACATGGTACAGGTGGCCGACGCTTATGCCGGCGCCCTGGGTGATCTGTTTTCGGTGGAATGCTGGGGCGGCGCGACGTTCGACGTCGCCATGCGTTTCCTCAAGGAGGATCCGTGGGACCGGCTGATCGATTTGCGGGCGCGCATTCCCAACATTTTGTTGCAGATGCTGCTGCGCGGGTCCAACGCGGTCGGTTACAGAAACTACCCCGACAACGCGGTGCGTTACTTCGTGGCCCAAGCCGCGGCGTCGGGGGTCGATCTGTTCCGCGTCTTCGACGCCAACAACTGGGTCGAGAACATGCGCGTGGCGATGGATGCGGTGCTCGAGGCCGGCAAGCTGTGCGAAGCGGCGATCTGCTACACCGGCGACCTCTTCGATCCGGCGCGGGCCAAATACGACCTCGAATACTATGTCGATATGGCCAGGGAACTGGCCGCCGCCGGGGCCCACATCCTCTGCGTCAAGGACATGGCCGGGGTGTGCAAGCCGGCCGCCGCCAAGAAGCTGATATCGACCCTGAAACAGGAGGTGGGTCTGCCGGTCCACTTCCACACCCACGACACCAGCGGCGCCGGCGGCGCCAGTGTGTTGGCGGCGGCCGAGGCCGGCGTCGATGCCGTCGACCTCGCCTTCGACTCGCTCAGCGGCATGACCTCCCAGCCCAACCTGGGCTCGATCGCGGCGGCGCTTCGCGACACCGAACGCGACACCCGATTGGATGACGGCACCATCCGCGCCTTTTCCAATTACTGGGAGCAGGTGCGCCGCCAGTACCGGGCCTTCGAGCCCGACATCAGGGCCGGCGCGTCGGAAGTCTATCTGCACGAGATGCCGGGAGGGCAATTCACCAATTTGAAGGAGCAGGCCCGGGCGCTCGGCCTCGAGGACCGTTGGCACGACGTCGCCCAGGCTTACGCCGACGTGAACAAGATGTTCGGCGATATCATCAAGGTGACACCGACTTCGAAGGTCGTCGGCGACATGGCGCTCTACATGGTCATGAGCGACCTGACGCCGGCGGATGTCCTCGATCCGGAGAAGGAGATTTCCTTCCCCGAGTCGGTGATCGCGCTGTTCCGCGGCGAGCTCGGCCAGGTGCCGGGCGGCCTTCCCGCCGACTTGCAGGCGAAGGTGCTCAAGGGCGAGGCGCCGATGACCGGCCGCCCCGGCGCGGCCTTGGAGCCGGTGGATATGGACGCCGCGCGGGGCGAAGTCGAGAAGGCCACCGGCCGTCAGGCCAGTGACACCGATCTCGCCTCTTACCTCATGTATCCCGAGGTCTTTTGCGAATATGCCAAGGCGCGGCGAAGCTACGGCCGCCTGGACGTGTTGCCGACGCCCACCTTCTTCTACGGCTTGGCGCCCGGCCAGGAGATCGCCGTCGATATCGATCCCGGCAAGACGCTGGTGATCAGTTGCCTGGCCATAGGCGATGCCCGCGCCGACGGCGAGCGGGAGGTTTTCTTCGAGCTCAATGGCCAGCCCCGCAGGGTCCGGGTGACCGACCGAAGCCTGGCGCCCGAGGTCCCCGCCCGCGCCCAGGCCGAGGAAGGCAACCCGGCCCATATCGGCGCGCCGATGCCGGGGGTGGTGACGACCGTCGCGGTCAGCGAAGGCCAGGCGGTAAGGCCCGGGGACGTGCTGTTGACCCTGGAAGCGATGAAAATGGAAGCCGCGATCCGCGCCGATCATGCCGGCACCATCGCCCGCATCGTCGCCCCGGTCGGCACCCAGGTCGAAGCCAAAGACCTGCTGATCGAGTTGCAGGTGCAGGAACCAGGGGATTAGGGCATTATCCCGCCAGATGGTATCGTTTGACCGGGATTATTTTGTGCCTGCTTTCATGGGAGGGTGGCACATCTGACGGCCTTGCGGGTTTTTCGGCTATGTGCGGCCGGCCCCTTTGCCGCCATGACGGCGGCCCATCCAGTAGCATCCAGGTCGCCCGACAGGACAGGTGTGTGCCGCGCAGTTCGAAGTGCGCCCTCGAAGTGCGCCCTCACGGTGCGAAATGGTCACGGGGCCGGGTTTCTCATCGCCAAATCAGCTCGATCAAGAGCGGACCACGGCCTATGGTGACAGCTCAGGGCCGAATTCGCGGTCGGATGCCCATTGTGCTATCATTGTCGGCGACTTGGGAGAGCCACCCGGGAAATGTCGGTTTAAAGGAGTTGTTGAGTATGGATCTTCGACTCGGCGATCACGGTGCGGTCGATGATGAACAGAACCTATCTGGTGGGGGAGTCGAGCCCACAAACGGGCGGGTCAGCGACCTGGACGAGTCCCGGGCTTTCGGGGAACGCTGGACGTGCAGGCGGGCCTTAAACGCGAGCTTAACGCTTAGCCGCGGCGAAGGAACAACCGAAGAATTCACCGATTTGAGTAGTTCTTATGGGGCCGTGAACTTCGGCCATTGCAACGAAGACATTTGTCTTCCAGCGCATCCGAAGTCCGATCTGGTCGCCGGAGTCTACCCGCCCGAAGCCGAGAGATTCGCTCGGTGGCTGACGGATGTTCTCGGTGTGAGCACCTTCAAGGTGCTTTTCCAAGTGGGGGGCAGTTTTGCCGTAAGCACGGCACTGGCGCTTGCGCAGCGCCACCGTCCGGGGAAAATTCTCGCCATCGAAGGCGGGTTTCACGGCCTCGGCCTCGATTCACTCAGCGTGACCACGGCGCAGCGGTCTTTTGCCCTGCAGGAAACGCCGCTCCGGCAAGCTCTTGATTCGTTCGTCGATATCCTCGCGCCCGGCGAGACCGGCATTGATTGGTCCGGCGTCTCCTGTCTGATATTCGAACCCATCCAAGGCGCTCGGGGGTATGTGCCGCTCGATGCCCATTGGCTTCAAGGCCTATGCGCGCAAGCCAAAAATGCCGGGGTCACCGTCATCGCCGATGAAATTCAGTGTGGGTATTACCGTTTCGGCGACTTCAGTGTCGCGAAGAAATGGGGGCTGAACCCCGATGTCCTGTTGTTCAGTAAGTCGATGACCAACGGGCTTTATCCGTATTCCGCCGTCGTCTACCGCCAGACACTCGAAGTGGGTATCGGCGAAGGCATGGTTCTCGCCCATACCTTTCAGACCTCCGCGCTCGGCTGTTATGCCGCTTGCGCGGTCGCCGATTACATCGACACCCACGATGTGAAAGCCGATTGCCGCCGCGTCGCCGTGCCTCTCGCCGAGGCCGCCGCCAGCATAGCGGAATCGGGCCGGGCGCGGGAAATTTACCAGCTTGGCCCCAGTCTATCGTTTCGCCCGGTGATAAATGCCGGCGACCTCGTCAAGGCGTGTTTCGCCGACCGGGTGTTAATTCTCGGGGGGGGTATGGACGGCGAACGCATCCGGATTGCGCCGCCGTTGACCATTGAAACCGAGGTCTTACGGCGGGCGCTGGAGATTCTGTTATCGAGGCTGAGCGCATAGGAGGCGTGGCGCGCCCGGCAGGATTCGAACCTGTGACCCCAGGATTGGGAATCCTGTTTTAAACGGCTTCAGATCCCCGCCAGTGCCTTTCCCCCTTTAGCCAGTGCCTTTCCCCCTTTAGAATGAGGAACCACAATTCGATAATGTCGATTGTAAGGGAGAGCCTGTTCATGGACGAGTTGCGTTATGAGGCCCCGGAAACGCTCGACGCGGCGGTGGCGTTGCTCGCCGGCGCCGATGGCGACGCCCGGATATTGGCCGGCGGCACCGATGTCCTGGTGCTGCTCCATTGCGATATGATCGAGCCCGACCTGCTGATCGACATCAAGAAGATACCGGAGCTGACCGGCATCGCGGAAGAGGACGGCGGCTTTCGCGTCGGCGCCGCGGTCTCGGCGATGGAACTGGTCGAGCACGATGCGTTCCCCAAGGCCTGGCCCGGCGTCGTCGAGGGGGTCAAGCTGATCGGCTCCATCCAGATCAAGGGGCGCGCCACCATGGGCGGCAATGTCTGCAACGCCTCGCCGGCGGCGGACAGCGTGCCCGCCCTGATCGCCGCCGGCGCCATCGGCACCATCGTCGGGCCCGATGGCAGGCGCGACGTGCCGGTCGAGGACATCGCCACCGCTCCCGGCCAGACCTCGCTGGGCAAGGGCGAGATCCTGGTCTCCTTCCTGTTCCCGCCGCGCCCGCCCCATTCGGGCGACGCCTACCGGCGCTTCACGCCCCGGACCGAGATGGATATCGCCGTGGTCGGCGTCGGCATCAGCCTGACGCTCGATGACGGCGGCACGTGCACCGCGGCCAGGGTGGTGCTTGGCGCCGTCGCCGCGCGGGCGCTGCTGGTCGCCGACGCGGCGGCGGTACTGATCGGCACCCCGCTCGATGAAGCGGCGCTCGAGCGCCTGGCGGCGGTGGCGAGCGCCGCCTGCCGGCCGATCGACGACAAGCGCGGCACCAAGGAATTCCGCATCAAGGTCGCCGGCGTGCTGGCCAGGCGGGTGGCGCAAGACGCGTATGAGAGAGCGAGGGGGAACTGATGGCAAAATCTCATGTGACCACCACCGTCAACGGCGACGAGTACGAGTTCCTGTGCGATACCGAACAGACCCTTCTCGACATCCTCCGCGACGAGTTGCTGCTTACCGGCACCAAGGAGGGGTGCGCGACGGGCGACTGCGGCGCCTGCTCCGTGATGCTCGACGGCTGCCTGGTTTGCGCCTGCCTGGTGCTCGGCGTCGAGGCGGCGGGCAAGTCGATCGAGACCGTCGAGGGGCTGGCGCATGGGGATGAGTTGCACCCCTTGCAGCAGAAGTTCCTGGAGCATAACGGGGCGCAATGCGGCATCTGCACGCCGGGCATGCTGATCGCCGCCAAGGCGCTGTTGGAGGTCGAGCCGGATCCCAGCGAAACCGAGATCCGCTACTGGCTGGCCGGGAATCTCTGCCGCTGCACCGGCTATGACAAAATCATCCGCGCCGTCATGGCGGCGGCGGAAGAGATGAGGGAGGTCCGGTCATGACCATCACGCAGGACGATCTGAGGTACGATCCGGACCGTAAACTGAAGGTCGTCGGCACCACCCCGATCAAGCCCGATGGCGTCGACAAGGTCACCGGCCGGGCGAAGTTCGGCGCCGATGTCCACCTGCCGGGCATGCTGGTCGGCAAGGTGCTGCGCAGCCCCTACGCCCATGCCATCATCGAGTCCATCGATACGTCGGCGGCCGAGGCCCTTGCCGGCGTCAAGGCGGTGGTCACGCGGGACGATTTCCCCGAACTGCCGCCGGGCGAATTCCGCAACATCAGTTGCAACTTCATGGCCCGGGAAAAGGCCTTCTACGACGGTCATGCGGTGGCGGCGGTGGCGGCGACCAGCGAGCGGATCGCCAAGAAGGCGCTGAAACTGATCGTCGTCGACTACCAGGTGCTGCCCCACGTCATCGACGTCATGGACGCGATCAAGCCCGATGCGCCGATCCTGTTCGAGGACATGGTGACCCAGGGGATGGACCCGGCGCGCGGGGGGCCGACCAACATCGTGCAGCGCAAGGAATTCACCATGGGCGATGCCGATGCCGGGTTCGCCGAGGCCGACATCATCGTCGAGCGCGTGTTCGACACCAAGCCCATGCATCAGGGCTATATCGAGCCCCAGGCCTGCGTCGCCAATTACACCGAGGACGGCCAGACCGAGCTTTGGTGCTGCACCCAGGGTCATTTCATCTACCGCACGCGCCTCGCCGCCGTCCTCAAGATGGACATCTCAAAGATCCGCGTCACCCAGTCGGAACTGGGCGGCGGTTTCGGCGGCAAGACCATGTTCTATATCGAGCCCGTGGCGATCGCGCTGTCGCGCAAGGCCAACCGGCCGGTGAAGATCACCCTCACGCGGAACGAGGTGCTGCGCGCCACCGGCCCCGTCGCCGGCACCCATTCCCGGATCAAGATGGGGATGACCAAGGACGGCAAGTTCACCGCCGCCGAGGCGGAGCTCTACTTCCAGACCGGACCGTTCACCGGTTCGGCGTTCGTCAACGCGCCCCAAGCCATGTTCACCCGATATGATCTGCAAAATATCCGCGCCGTCGGCTACGAGGTGGTGTCGAACCGGCCGAAGGTGAACGCCTTCCGCGCCCCTTGCGTGCCCCAGGTGGTTTTTGGCGTCGAGGGCGTGATCGACGAACTGGCCAAGAAGATCGGCATGGACCCGATCGACCTCAGGCTCAGGAACGCGGCGGTCGAAGGCTATGAGACCATCTACGGCGCCACCTTCGGGCCGGTCGGCTTCGTCGAGACCCTGGAAGCGGCCAAGGCCCACCCCCACTACACCGCGCCGCTCGGTGCCAACCAGGGCCGGGGCGTCGCCACCGGGTTCTGGTTCAACCGCGGCGGCGAAACCACCGCGTCGCTCAACATCACCCCCGACGGCACGGTGACGCTGTTGCTGGGCAACCCCGATGTCGCCGGTTCGCGGGTTTCCATCTGCATGATGGTGGCGGAGGAGCTCGGCATCGGCGTCGACAAGGTCCGGCCGATCATCGGCGACACCAGCACCCTTGGCTTCAACCGCGTCACCGCCGGCAGCCGCGTGACCTTTTCCGCCGGCATCGCGGTGGTGCTATCGGCCCGCAAGGCGATCAAGATCCTGTGCCAGCGCGCCGCCATGATGTGGGACGTTCCCGAGGACGGCGTCGTGTTCGAGGACGGCCATGTCCGCCCGGCGAGCAGCAACGTCGGCGATTTCGAGCCGCTGTCGATCGCCGACATCGCCAAGAAGGCGACGGAGACCGGCGGCCCGATCGCCGGCCACGCCGAGATCGTCGCCGAGGGCGCCGGGCCGGGCTTCGGCTGCCACATCGTCGACGTCGAGGTCGACAAGGAAACCGGCGCCGTCAAGATCGTGCGCTATACGGTGGTCCAGGACGCCGGCAAGGCGATCCACCCGCACCAGGTGGAGGGCCAGTATCAGGGCGCCGCCGCTCAGGGCATCGGCTGGGCGCTGAACGAGGAATATATCTACGACCAGGACGGGCGGATGGAGAACGCCGGTTTCCTCGATTACCGCATCCCCGTCGCCTCCGACCTGCCGATGATCGACACCGTCATCATCGAGGTCCCCAATCCGTTGCATCCCTATGGCCTGCGCGGCGTCGGCGAGGTGCCCCTGGTTCCCACCATGGCGGCGATCGCCAATGCCATCGACGACGCCATCGGCATCCGGCCACGGTCGCTGCCGATGTCGCCGCCGAAGGTGCTGAAGCTCATCGAGGAGGCCGCGGAGGGCCGCGATCGGGCCTGATCCGCCCGAGCCTCCCCTGAAAGGCCGCTTTTCCACCGCCGGCGCGCGTCGGGGAATTAAGGAGGGTGTCGTGGCTTTTACCAATTGGCGCGGCGTCGTTGGCTGCATCAAGCCCAACCTCCACGCCGGATCGACCGAGGACCTTATCCGGCTGCTGCCGGACGGTGTCGGCCTGATCCCGCTGTTCCTGGATTTGCCGCATGAGCGTGGCGAGGCGCGCCTCGCCGCCGCCCGCACGGGCTACGAGGAGAAGATCAAGGTCCTCGCCGCACGGAAGGTCGACCTCATCCTGCCCGACGGGACGGCGTTGTTCATGCTTCCGGGCGTCGACGGCGAGCGCGACATGATCCGCCGGTGGGAGAAGCGCTACGAGACGCCCATCGTCACCTCGGGCATGAGCCTCATCGGCGCCATGGCGGCGATGGAGTTCAAGAAGGTGATCGGCATCCGGCCCTACACCTGGACCCACGGCGCCGATTTCACCTTGCGCTACCTGGCCGGCGCCGGCTTCGATATGTTGTGCGTCGTAAGCCCCGAAGGCTACGACTATCGCGATGTCCAGAATATCCCGTCGGTGGCGGTCTACCGGACGGCGAAGAAAGCCTTCCTCGCCCACCCCGAGGCCGACGGAATATGCATCCTCGCCAGCATCATGCGCACCGGCGACATGATCCAGACCATCGAGGACGATCTCGGCCTGCCCGTGGTCTCCGCCCTCACCGCGCGGTGCTGGCAGATCCAGAAGCACCTCCGTATCCGCTCTCCGCTCGCCGGCTACGGGCGGCTGTTGCGGGAACTGCCCTGAAGCCCCGCCGGGACCGCCAAAGGGAGGACGCTAATCGGTTTTCGCCTGGAGTCGTTCAAGGCTCGCCTTGGGCCATACCTCCGAAGCGTCGTACGCCGTTTCGTATGAGGCCGTATCCTCGGGGATATTGACCCAAGGCTGCTTGCTTCGCGTCCATATATGGGCCCCGGGCTTGAACCAATCGTTATCGTCGAGAGTGCCCGGTTTCAAGGTTAATGCGCCGGGCCGGCCCGAGGACTCGTTCCACAGGCTGCTACCGCAGGCGCCGCAGAAATAGACCTTTTTCCTATTGCCGCTGTCGGCGATCAATTCGCCGGACATCGGTTGCCCCTTGGTGCGGCGCAACTGGCTTTCCTCGATGATCATGGAGATGCCGAAGGCGCCGCCGGTCAGCCGTTGACAGTCGGTACAATGGCAAGCATGGGTGAATAATGGATCGCCTTCCAATAGGTAACGAACCGCGCCGCAAGCGCAGCCGCCTGGTCTCGTCGTCGTCATCCTTGACCCCCCGAATTGCCGGCCATATTGCCGGCCACATTGCCGGATAGCGCCGTGGAAGCGCTGTCTCGCCGAGATCTGAATATACGACATTATCAACCCGGCGGCGGCGCCAGGCTTGCGGTGGAAGCCCAATCGGTCCGGGACGGCGAAAAAAAAGCGCCGCCACCGGATTTGACCCGGGGGCGGCGCAGTGACAGCCAGGTTCAGGCTCAGGAGGTCTTCTTGTTGCCCTTGGCGCGCGGCGGAGGGAAGGAGACGGCGCCGCTGGGTTGGGATTCGTGATCGGCGTGGTCGATGGCGGTGATGGTGTAGACGTAACTGCCCTTGCGCCCGACCGTGCGGTCGGTGTAGCCAAGGCCGGTCACCTCGGCGAGGAACACCCCGTCGCGATAGACGCGATAGGCGGCGATACCCGAGCCCGGCGCGACGTCAACCGCCGCCTCCCAGCCGAGCACCGCCAACACCGTGCCCCGGTAGCGGTCCTTCGACACTACCAGTCCACCCGGCGCCAGCGGCGCCACCGAGTCGACCTGCAGGATCGCCGAAGCGCTGACCTCGGCGTGGGCGCCGCCGGGGTCGTTCGCCGTCATCCACAGGGTGTAGGGGCCGTCACTCGCATTGTCGACATCGACGGTGAGGACCGCCGTCGCCGTCTCGCCGGGGGCGACGTCGAGGACGTTCGGCGTCAGGGTGCCGGTGAAAATGTCGAGATCGGAGATCAGATCGAAAGACGAGGGACCGCAGAGCGCGCTGTCGTTGTTGGTCACCGAGACGCCATAGGCCGCCTGGAACGGGCCGTTATCGGGGACGACCTGCGGCGACGGTCCGACGGCGAGCAGTGGCGCCGAACGCGTGCATTTGTCGAAGGAGATATCGACGGTGACGGTGGCCGCGTCCTTGGCGATCTGCCTCACCGTCAGCCCGAGCTTGAGATCGACGAAGATCTCGCCGTCGGCAAGGGCGTCGATGAAGAAGGACTTCCGGCCCGCCGACAGGCCGTGGTGGATGTTGACGCCGGCGGTATATTGCGACCACATGGCGAGGTCGAGCCCGGCGGTCTGGCGGTACGAAAGATAATAGTAATCGCCGGTGTCGGGCCGTTCGACCTTGATCACCTGGGGGGCGGCGTTGACGGCGGGGTCGCTGCCGAGCCTGGCGATGTCGAAGACGCCGTCGGCGGTGACGGTGGTGACCATACCGGAAACGGTGTTCAGCCAGCCGATCTGGTCGAGATGGACGCCGTTGAATTTGCGCTGGTAGCAGCAAAAACCCATGGCATCGGAAAGATCGCCGTACTCGGAATCGACGACGCCGTCATTGTCGAGGTCGGTGGAGGCATGAAGCCAACCGAGATTGTGGCCGACCTCGTGAACGTAGATCACGGCGTTGTTATAGACACTCCAGGATCGCCTGGTGGCGGTGCCGCCATAGGGTCCGACCTCGCCAAGGGCGAGCCACGCGCAGTCCGAGATGGACTTGGGCGGCACCAGATAGATCTTGTTGTGGTAAAGCGATAGATCGACGCCGGCATTGACCGCCGCCGCATCGGCGTCCCTGGCGATGGTCCAGATCGGGCAGTTCGGAGAGTAGGGGATTTCGAGGATGACGACGTCGGACGCCCGGTCGCCGGGGTAGGAAAGCCGACCGAAGGAGCCCTCGTCATAGACGGTGTTGAGCGAGTAGCTGTCGGTGAACAACACCCCGGCGCCGGCATCGGCCGTGGTGGCGCCGTAATAGCCGGGACTGTTGGACATGTTGACCACCATCAGCAGGGCCCGGCGCTGGCCGGCCGTCACCGCGCCGGCCACCGTCACGTCGTCTCCGGTCCCCGCGCCCTGCCGGTCGGCCTGGGCGATCTCGTTGACCCAGAGCTCTTTGCCGACGGCGCGGCCCCTGATCCTGACCTTGGCGCCGGTGCGGAGCGACTTGGGCGGCTTGCCCTCGAACTTGAGCTCGAGCATCTCGCCGCTGTCGTCCTCGTCGAGGAAGAAGACGGTACGCGATTTGTTGCGGTCGAACTCGTCGATATGAATGACGGTGACCGTACCGTTGACTTCCACGACCGGCGCATTGTCGTGGCGGGCGGCCGAGACCGGCAAGGCCATCGATGCCAACAGCATGATCGTCAATGCCGCCAGGGCGGCGAGCCCTACGCGGGCGCAGATATATTTAACCACGGGGTTCTCCGGATAATGAAGCTCAAGAACAACCGACATTAAACACTTTAAAACTATAAAAAGTGTTAATAAAACTCAGATTATATTTATACTTTCGTAAGTTAATCCAATATAAATACTTACAATACGCCTAAAATTTGACATAATTACTTATTTCTTCCTTGATATGGCCTCACCTCATCTTTGTGGGAGGGGTCCGCCACTTCCGGGGGCGTTTGGCGGCGCGCGGCGAAGGGCGCGGTTATGGGCGCGGGTGCGCGCTGGGGCATGGGTGCCGCCAAGGGCGTGGCCGGGGGCGCTTAAGAGGGCCGGTGGCGGGGTTACCCCGGCCTGCCTTCGCCTGCCCTCCGCACGCTTGCGGGAGGCGGGCCGTAGCGACCTGCCCTCCGCCCTGCGGCCCATAGCCTCTGGGCGACGGGCCGTACGACTTCGGGAGGCGGGAGCGACGGCTTCGCGCGGGCAGGCGGCGCTAATCCGGCCGGTTCATGGTGAACACCAGGTCCACCCGGGTGTAGTCCATGTAGCCGAGCCGGGCGATGGGTTTGAATTTGGTCAGATCCACCATGCCGTCGGTGAGCACGTCGTCGCTGATATGGATGCCGATGACCCGGCCGAAGACGACGCCGGTGCGCAACGCGGGGTCGTGGGTCGGCAAATCCACCGTCTGATGGTAAAGGCACTCGAGATGGATCGGCGAGGCCTTGACCCTCGGCGGCTTGATCAGCACCGATGGCTCGGCCTCGAGACCGGCCAACGCCATCTCGTCGGCGTCGGGCGGCAGCATCGCGCTGGTCCGGTTCATCTGCTCCCTGAGATCCCAGGTCGCGATGTTGACGACGAATTCGCCGGTCTCCTCGCAATTGGTGATGGTGTCCTTGGGATTGACCTCCCTGGGGCCGCCGCTCGAGAACATGACCATCTGCGGGTTGGAAGAGACGCCGTTGAAGAAGCTGTAGGGCGCGAGGTTGACGATACCATCGCGATTCAGCGTCGAGATCCAGCCGATCGGGCGGGGGACGAGGCAACTCTTGAACGGGTCGTGGGGCAGTCCGTGGTGGTCCTTGGTTTCATAAAACATGTGCGCGCTCCCTCGGCACGGTATGGTAATGGCGAAGAATAGCATCTTTTCCGCGCTTTAGCCCGGATTGCGCCCTTGGCGCCGGGGTAGTGCATCAGTTTGAAAATGACGGGGGTTGATAGCAGACAAGCTCCTAGAAGTGGGTTTAGGGGCTTGCCACCTTGATGGTGTGGTCGGCTGAGCGCACGGTGAATTTTAGGCCATTCCTGCTTGGATCGTAGTTCATGCGCCAGCGGTCAAGGATATCACGACCTAGAATCGAAGGCATTCTCATCAGGTCTTGGTGAACCTCAGGGATCAACATTGTGATGGAATAGTATTGGGTCAGGTTTCTATTTGGCTCGTCAAATACAAGCACCGCAGTTTCTTGAAAACACGCGGCATCACCACCCATTCCACCAACCACTGTAGGATCGATAAGGGCATTATGGTCGATCCCCATTTTGATGGCGTCGGTTGGCATCAGGGTACTACTATCGGCCCCAGTATCGACTAGAAACGAAATATTCGTTGAGGCCTGGATACGCGGCAAGAGTAACCGACCGCTCACATAGGGGCGGCCAGTAGTATTGCCAAAGCGTCCGACAATCACAGTATTACAAGATTAAGGTACGCTGTGTCCGCTCTATGAAGCGCACTATGACATCCGAGCGACGAACGCCCTTCCGATCGACCTTGCGAAGAACGCTGTCTAAACTTTCTCCGTAGGCGACGACAGTGCTATCTGAAACGGCAATCCATTGATCTGGATACTCATTAATGAGCTTGGGCTGGTTACTGGATAGGACCCGCGCGGATCGCTGGAATTTGCGCAGAGAACGCGCGGTGTTATCCGGACGTTCATTCATCCGCGCCAAGGCGCTCAGGACGGCAGCCTTATTGCTCATGGTGGTTCGACTCCGAATGCGATTCATGCAGGAGGGAGTTTAACACACTTTGTCAAGGGCCAGAGGTCTATCACGTGTTACCGACACCGACACCGGCGCCGGATGCCGCTTGACCGGTCCGGGGCACGCGTGCCACGTTTCGCCTGCCTGCGCGAAGCCGTCGCTCCCGCCTCCCGAAGTCATACGGAGGGAAGGTCGCTACGGCGAAGGCAGGCCGGGATCGATTGAACGAGGGGAGGGATGGAATGAAGAAACGCCGGCTGGGAAGCTCGCTGGAGGCATCCGCCATTGGGCTGGGGTGCATGCCC
Organism: Pseudomonadota bacterium; assembly: GCA_022566265.1. GTDB lineage: Bacteria > Pseudomonadota > Alphaproteobacteria > SMXQ01 > SMXQ01 > JACZQV01. The sequence continues at coordinate 26,956 of JADFJG010000016.1, forward strand.
ATGACCCCGATCTATGGCCAACCCGACGAGAACGAGGCCATCGCCACCATCCATCGCGCCATCGATCTCGGGGTCGACTACATCGACACCTCCGATGCCTATGGCAACGGCAAGAACGAGGAACTCGTCGGCCGGGCCCTCAAGGGGCGCCGCGACAAGGTCATCCTGGTCACCAAATTCGGCAACATCCGTCATCCCGACGGCCGGCGCGAGGTCAACGGACGGCCCGAATATGTAGCCCTTGCCTGTGACGCCAGCCTCAAGCGGCTGGGTGTCGACGTCATCGACCACTTCTACGTCCACCGCATCGACCCCAACACGCCGATCGAGGATACGGTGGGGGCGATGGGGCGGCTGGTGGAGGCCGGGAAGGTCCGCCATCTCGGCCTCTGCGAAGCGGCGCCGGCGACACTCAGGCGCGCCCATGGGACCCACCCGATCGCCGCCCTGCAGACCGAGTATTCGCTGTGGACCCGGTTCGCCGAGGACGAACTGCTGCCGACCTGCCGGGAGCTCGGCATCGGCTATGTCGCCTATTGCCCGTTGGGGCGGGGCTTTCTCACCGCCACGATCAAGAGCCTCGATGTGCTTGGCGAGAACGACAGGCGCCGGGACATGCCGAGGTTCCAGGACGACAATATCGGACACAACGTCAAGCTGCTCGAGGTGTTGGAGGAGATGGCCGGGGCCAAGGGCTATACGCCGGCGCAGCTCGCCCTCGCCTGGGTGCTGGCCCAGCACGATTTCATCGTCCCCATCCCCGGCACCATGCAACGCGGCCATCTGGAAGAGAACGCCAAGGCCGCCGACATCACGCTCGAGGAATCGGAGGTCGCCCGGCTCGGCGAGGCCATCCCGCCCGGCGCCGCCAGGGGCGAACGCTACCCGCCCGGTCAGCTCAAGGCCCTCGGTCTCTGAGGGGGCCGGGCGCTAGGACATAAGGAGACGCGACAATGGCCGCGGTAAGTCCGCCGATCTGTGAGTTCGGCTTAAAGGCCGTCGATTTCGATCTCGAGGGCGTCGACGGACGCCGTTACACCCTCGCCGATGTCCGGGGAGAGAACGGCACGCTGGTCATCTTCATGTGCAATCACTGCCCCTACGTCTTGGCGGTGATCGATCGTATCGTCGCCGACGCCAAGGCGCTCGAGGCCGAGGGCATCGGCACCGTCGCCATCATGCCGAACGATACCGAGGCCTATCCGGCGGACAGCTTCGACAACATGAAGCGCTTCGCCGAGGTCCACGCCATCCCCTTCCCCTACGTCATCGACGGGTCCCAGGAAGTGGCGCGGGCCTATGACGCCATCTGCACCCCCGATTTCTTCGGCTTCGACGCCGATCTCGGGCTGCAGTATCGCGGCCGGCTCGATGAATCCAGGCAAGCCCCGGTCGCCGGCGCCAAGCGTGAGCTGCTCGAGGCGATGATCGGCATCGCCAGGACCGGCAAGGGGCCGGACGGGCAGATCGCCTCCATGGGCTGCTCGATCAAGTGGCGGGCCGCGGCCTGACCGCGCTTGGCGGGCGCCAGGCGAAACGCAATCGGCGAATTTAGCGATTGTGGAGGCGCCGCCATCGGCTATCATCCGGCCGGGCCGGCCGTTACCCGAAGTCATTGGAAGGATAAATGATCGTGTCCGAATTAGCCGTATTCGCCATCGTCTTCCTCGTCCTCGCGCTTGTCGTCCTCTTCCTCGGCGTCAAGTTGGTCCCCCAGGGGATGGAATACACCGTCGAGCGGTTCGGCAGGTACACCCGCACGCTGAGCCCCGGCTTGAACCTGATCGTTCCCGCCGTCGACCGCATCGGCCGCAAGTTGAACATGATGGAACAGGTCCTCGACGTGCCCTCCCAAGATGTGATCACCAAGGACAACGCCATGGTCACCGTCGATGGCGTGATTTTCTACCAGATCCTGGATGCCGCCAAGGCGGCCTACGAAGTCAGCCGGTTGGTGGTCTCCATCCTCAATCTGACCATGACCAACCTGCGTACGGTGATGGGATCGATGGACCTCGACGAATTGCTGTCCCAGCGCGACAAGATCAACGCCAGGCTGCTCGAGGTGGTCGACGAGGCGATGACCCCGTGGGGCGTCAAGGCCACGCGCATCGAGGTCAAGGACATCTCGCCGCCGCGTGACCTGGTCGACGCCATGGCGCGTCAGATGAAGGCGGAGCGCGAGAAACGCGCCGTCATCCTCGAGGCCGAGGGAACGCGCCAAGCGGAAATCCTGAAGGCCGAAGGCCAAAAGCGGGCCGCCATCCTCGACGCCGAGGGCCGCAAGGAGGCAGCCTTCCGCGACGCCGAGGCGCGGGAGCGCCTGGCCGAGGCCGAGGCCAAGGCCACCACCGTGGTCTCCGATGCCGTGGCCGGGGGCTCCATCCAGGCCCTCAACTACTTCGTTGCCCAGAAATACGTGGACTCGCTTCAGGCCATCGCCTCGGCCCCCAACCACAAGATCGTCTTCATGCCGCTGGAGGCCGCCGGCGTCATCGGCGCGATCGGCGGAATCGCCGATATCGTCAGGGAGACGTTCGGCGATGGTGGCGGCGATTCCGGCGGCCGGGGCCCGCGCCCGGGCGGCGGCCGGCCGGGAGATGAAGACAGCGCGTCCGGACCGTAGGGCAGCCCGGACTAGGACCGGCGCCTTAGCCTCGATCGAAGGATTGGGACGATGACGGCCCTCGACGGCATCACCTTTTGGCACTGGTTCATCCTCGGCGGCGTTCTCGTGGTGCTGGAGATGGTGCTGCCGGTGTTCGTCTTCCTGTTCATCGGTGCCGCCGCCGTTATTACCGGGATCATGGTCTTCTTCTTCCCGGCCATCGGCTGGGAACAGCAGGTCCTGGTTTTCGCCGTGCTTGCGGTCGCCGCCGCGATTGCCGGGCGAATGTGGGTCCGATCCCGGCCGACCGCGACGGACCAGCCGGCGCTTAACCGCCGGGGCCGGCAATATGTCGGGCGTGTCTTCACCCTGGAGGAACCGATCGTCAACGGCGTCGGCAAACTCAGCGTCGATGACACCGTCTGGAAGGTCGGTGGCGAGGACCTCGCCAGTGGAATCCGCGTCAAGGTGACCGGCGTCGACGGGGTGATCCTGTTGGTGGAGAGGGACGGCTAGTATTTAGTGTCGTGATGCGCTCTCTCTTATTTTCCGCCCTGTTCCTGATGGTCGCCGGTGCCGCCATGGCCGGAGTGTTCAAGGGCCAAGCGCGCGTCATCGACGGCGATGAATTCGAGTTGGACGGCAAGCGGGTGCGGCTCTATGGCATCGACGCGCCGGAACTGGGCCAGACCTGCTGGTATCAGAACAAGGAATTCCCTTGCGGGCAATCCGCCAGACGCAACCTGTGGCTCAACGTCAAGGACCAGCGCCTGACCTGCCGTGAGAAATCGGTAGTGGATGGCGTCGTCGTCGCCCTCTGTTTCGACGCCAAGGGCCGGGACGTCGCCGGTGGCCTGGTGCGCAACGGTTGGGCGCTGGCGGTGCCGAAACAGGTCGAGGTCTATATCGAGGCCGAGGCCGAGGCCAAACGCCAGAAACTGGGTCTGTGGAACTTCAAATTCACCAAGCCGTGGGACTGGCGCGCCATGATGCGCGAAAACTAACCTGGCGAAAACCGCCACATATTCCAACAATCTGGGAGGAGACGGATGACCGAAGAAATCAGGGTGCTCAGCGCCGGCGCCGTCAAGCGGGGTGTCGGCGCCCTCGCCGAGGCGTTTGGGCGCGACACCGGCGCCACCGTAACCGTCACCTTCGCCACCGCCCCGGTGCTTAAACGCAAGGTCGAGGACGGCACGGCCGAGGCCGACGTCTTCATCGCCCCGGTGCCGGCGATGAAGGGGTTCGAGGAGAAGGGCCTGGTGGTGGCCGGGACCGGCGCCGTCATCGGCGGCGTCAAGGCCGCCGTCGTCGTCCGCGATGGCGCGCATGCGCCCGACATTTCGACGGCGGAGACGTTCAAAATTGCCATCCTCGACGCCGATTCACTGGTCTACAACCGGGCCTCGAGCGGCCTTTACATCGAAGAGCTCATGGCGCGCCTCGGCGTTGCCGAGGAGGTCGCGGCCAAGACGACGCGCCTCGCCACCGGCGGAGAAGTGATGAAGCATTTGGCGGCGAGCGAGGCGCCGAACGAGATCGGCTTCGGCCAGATCCCCGAGATCAGCGTTTATGAGGATCAGGGCGTCACGCTGGTCGGCCCGCTGCCCGAAGAGATCGGCAAGACGACCACCTATGCGGCGGGGCTCTCGGCAACCGCTCGCGCACCGGAGCCGGCGCAAGCCTTCATCGACACCATGGCGACCCCGGCGGCGAAAGAAACCTTCCGCGCCACCGGGGTCGAGTAGCGCTGGGGGTAGGGCTATTGGCCGATGGTCGACCCGAGGGCGGTCTGGATATGTTCCAGAAGTTCCGGCGCCGAGACTGGTTTCATCACCACCGCGACCACCCCGACCTGTTTCGTTACTTCGTGCAGGAATTCGTCCGAATCCCCGGTCAGGATGATAATCGGAATGTCGTGCTCCTTGTCACGGCGGACCAGGTTGCAGAACTCCAGCCCGTCCATCTTGTCCATATGGAGATCGCAGATGATGATGTCCGGGTCCTCTTCGTTCGGCTGGTTGATAATCTCGAGCGCTTCCTCGCCGTTTTGTGCTTCCCGGATGTTGTGGATGCCGATCTGGGATAGTAACTGGCGGACGATCGAGCGCATGGTGCTCTGGTCATCGATGACGAGGGCGCGAATTTCGCCCGCTTGAATTTCAGACATTCTTGTTCCACACCATTCTTATGCAGTGTTCAGTGAAACGTCGTGCCGGTGGTGGGGTTGCCCACTCATATTAGTATGATCGCCGCCGGATGGTAACAGAACGTCTTCGCCAATGTCACCATCCCTTCGTGAAGTCTTTGCGCCGCTGGACGAAATATACCGTCACGGCCGGCGGAACTGAACCGCGAGGCGGCGCCGGATTGAATTCGCGCGGGCGCCGACGGATGGCGGGCGGCTTGGCGGATATTTTGGTGAAGATCTCGGCGCCTGTCGCTGGTGTCAGGCGTTCCCGGCGAAGCCGATCGCCGCCTGGATCTGTTCCAGGAGATCCGGCGCCGAGACCGGTTTCGTCAACACCTCGACCGCCCCGACCTGTCGCGCCACATCGTGGAGGAATTCGTCGGCCTCCCCGGTGACGATAATGATCGGCATGACGCGGTCCTTGTCGCGGCGGAACATGTTGCAGAGCTCCAACCCGTCCAGCTTGTCGAGACGGAGGTCACAAATAATGACGTCGGGCTCCGGGGTCTCCGGTTGGTCGATCATCTCGAGGGCCTCCTCGCCGTTTCTCGCCTCGATGACGTCCTCGATGCCGATCTGAGCGAGCAACTGGCGCAGGATCGAGCGCATGCCCCGCTGGCCGTCGACCACGAGGACGCGAACATTGCCTGCTTTGAACTCAGACATTCCTGCTCCACTCCGTTTCGAAGGCCCACATCATGAAACACCGTGCGTCGCCGGGATGGCCCGTTCATATAGCGTGACGGTCCCCGGATGACGCCGCAAGGCCTCCGGTGCTACATCATGTAGTCGTTGGGTTAATCTTTCGTTGCCTGGATTGGTTAAGATAAGGTTAGCGCCTCGATGCGGCCCCGGCGTCAGTGGCCGTCGAATCCGTAGAGTCGCGCCGGATTATCCACCAAAAGCCGCTTACGCAGATCGGCGTCGGGTACCCAATCGGCCAAAAGATCGCAGAGATCGCCATCATTCGGCATCGGTTTGGTAACCATGACATGGGGCCAGTCGGTGCCCCAGACGATGCGTCCCGGCGCCGCCTCGATGAGCGCCCTCGCCATATTCGTGATGTCCCCGTAAGGCAAATCGCCCGCCGAGATGCGGTAAGGGCCGGTCAGCTTGACCCAGCATTTACCGGCGCGGGCGAGGCGCGCCATGGCCTCGAACCCGGCCTCGCCGATGTCCCGGCCGGGGCGCATATAGCCCATATGGCCGATGACGATGTCGGTCGGGAAATCGGCGAACAGGGTATCGAGACCGGGATGATCATCGACGTGGATCAGGAACTCGGCATGCCAGCCCAACGGCTTGACCCGCTCGGCGAGGCGCGTCACCGGGCCGAGCGGGATGGCGCCCGAGGGATCGGCGACATCGACGAGGTTGAAGCGCAGCCCCCTGACGCCGGCATTATGGAGCCGTTCGATCTCGGCGTCGGTGACCGCTTCATCGACGACGGCGACGGCGCGGCACCGGGGGCCGGCCTTCTCGAGGGCTTCGATCAGCACCGTGTTGTCGGTGCCGTAGACGCTGGGCTGGACCAGCACCGCGCGCTCCACCCCGAGGGTGGAGAGCATATCGAGATAATCCGCCAGCAAGGCGTCGGGTGGCGTGTAGATGCGCTCGGGCGCGTAAGGGTGGGCCGATTCCGGCCCGCAGATATGGGCGTGAGTGTCGCAAGCGCCCGGCGGCAGGACGATGTTCGGCTTGCGCGGCTCGGCGTCCGGCGCGGCGCAGAGCGGCGCCCCGGCGTCCGTGGCGTTGGGGATTTCCGGCTCGTCCATTCTCGCAATCCTTTCCGCCGCCGAGTGCGGGGGCGGCCTAGGGTGGCCGACCTCGCCGGTCGAAGTCAACATCAGGGAATGGTTACGCCGTCGCGTAGCGGCTGATCGTCACCGGCCGGCGCTTGGCCCCCCAAACGCCGGGCCCATCCTCGAAGACGCCGGCGAGCGGGGTATCGCAGCGCCGGCACCTGCCCTCGGGCGTCAGCCGCCAGTCGCTCAACCGGTACCAGTCGCGGCCGATCAGGCGCGCGCCGCAGCCGTGGCAATAGGTGCTTTGGCCGTCAAAATCGTTGACGTTGCCGGTATAGACGTGGCGCACCCCGTTCTTGATCGCGATGGCGCGCGCGCGGGTGAGGGTGGCCGGTGGCGTCGGCGGCGTATCGAGCATTTTCCAGTCGGGGTGAAAGGCGGTGAAGTGCATCGGCACCTCGGGGCCGAGCCGTTCGACCACCCATTGGGTCATCGCCTCGATCTCGGCGTCGGAATCGTTCTCGCCGGGGATCAGCAGCGTCGTCAGTTCGAACCAGACCCCGGTTTCGTGCTTGAGGTATTCGAGGGTCTCGAGCACCGGCGCCAGGGAAGCCGAGCAGAGCTTTTTGTAGAAGGCTTCGGTGAAGCCCTTGAGGTCGACATTGGCGGCGTCGATGTGGCGGTAGAACTCCGCCCGGGGCTCGGGCGTGACGTAGCCCGCCGTCACCGCCACGCATTTGACGCCGGCCTCGGCGCACGCCTGGGCGACGTCGACGGCGTATTCGTGGAAGATCACCGGATCGTTGTAGGTGAAGGCGACGGACCGGCAATCGAGCGCACGGGCGGCGCGGGCGACGGCGGCGGGGGACGCGGTCTCGGCCAGGGTGTCGATCTCGCGCGACTTGCTGATGTCCCAGTTCTGGCAGAACTTGCAGGCAAGATTGCACCCGGCGGTGCCGAAGGACAGCACCGGCGTGCCCGGCAGGAAGTGATTCAGCGGCTTCTTCTCGATGGGGTCGACGCAGAAGCCGCTGGAGCGCCCGTAGGTGGTCAGCACGATGCCATCGCCTGCCCGCGCCCGCACGAAGCACAGGCCCTGCTGACCGTCCCGCAGCCGGCAGTATCGGGGGCAGAGATCGCACTGGATCCGCCCGTCATCGAGTCTGTGCCAAAACCGTCCCGGCACGGTGAAGGCTTGATCGGACATGTTTCCCCGACATCGTGGCGGCCCGGCCCCGGCCGTTCCCCTTTATGTGGGCAGGCGGTACTGTTCGTTTAAGTGCCGGGGCCGCTTCAAAGGCGCGATGTTTGAAGCTACACTTCCAGCCTCGATCGCCGGCCGAGGGAGGAGTGTTCGATGGGCGGCACCCGCGCCGCCGCCGTGAGCGGCAGTTTCTACCCCGCCGACGCCGGTGAACTCGGCCAGTCGGTGAAGCGCTATCTCGCCGCCGCCGGGCGCCGGGAGGGGCCGGCGCCGAAGGCCCTGATCGCGCCCCATGCCGGATATGTCTATTCGGGCCCTATCGCCGCCGCGGCCTATGCCTCGATCGCCGGCGCCAGCGAGCGGATTACCCGCGTGGTGCTGATCGGGCCATGCCACCGGCTCGCCGTCAGGGGGTTCGCCGCCGCCGGCTGGCGGGCGTTCGAGACCCCGCTCGGCGAGGTGCCGGTGGATACGGAGGCGGTGGAACGGGCATTGGCGTTGCCGGCGGTCGAGGTGCTCGATGCCGCCCACCGTCAGGAGCATTGCCTGGAGGTGCAACTGCCGTTCCTCCAATCCGTGCTCGCCGACTTCGCCATCGTGCCGCTGCTTGCCGGCGAGGCGACGGCGGAAGAGACGGCGGAACTCCTCGAGCTGTTGTGGGGCGGGCCCGAGACCCTGATCGTCGTCAGCTCCGATCTCAGCCACTATCACGACTACGACACGGCGCGCCGGCTCGACGGTGGCACCTCCGAGGCGATCGAGGATCTCAGGCCCGAGGCCATCGGCGATGATAACGCCTGCGGGCGGGTGCCGATCGCCGGCCTTCTGTTGGCGGCGCGGCGCCATGGCTTGACGGCGACGACGCTCGACCTTCGCAACTCCGGCGACACCGCCGGAGGGCGGCGCGAGGTGGTGGGCTACGGCGCCTATGCCTTCGCTTGAAGGGGTCTGGCGGCAAGATTCTCAGACATTGACGGAAACGACCAGAATAGAACGACCAAAATAAAGGGAGGGAAGCGTGACCCTGTTTCTCAATAACGATGACGTCGCCCAGGTCCTGACCATGAAGGACACCATCGCCGCGCTGGAGGAGTCGTACTCCCAGTTGGTTCGCCAAGAAGCGGTCTGCCGGCCCCGCATCGATCTGCAAATTCCGACCTCGGTTCCGGGCAAGGTCTTCCAGTGGGGCACCATGGAAGGAGGCTCGGTCTCCGGTTACTTCGCCATCCGCATGAAATCGGACATCATCTACGAGCAAACTCACCAAGGCGTCGTGACCCAGGAGAAATACTGCGTCGAGCCCGGCAAGTTCTGCGGCCTGATCTTCCTCATCGACGTCGAGAGCGGCGAGCCCCTGGCGATGCTCAACGACGGCATCCTGCAGCACATGCGCGTCGGCGCCGACGGCGGCATCGGCGTCAAGTACATGGCGCGCGAGGACGCCTCCGTCGTCGGCATGCTGGGTTCCGGCGGCATGGCCAGGAGCCATATGGAGGCGTTCAGTTGCGTGCGCGACATCAGGAAGCTCAAGCTGTACAGCCCGACCAAGGCCAACCGCGAGGCCTTCGGCGCCGAGATGGCGGAGAAGTACGGCATCGAGGTCGAGGTACTGGACGACCCCAAGGGCATTTATGAGGGCGCCGATATCGTCGCCGGGTGCACCGATTCGGCGGTGCCGGTGCTGAACGGCGCCTGGATCGAGCCCGGCGCCCATATCGTCAATGTCGGCGGCGGCGGCGGGCGGCCCGACGAGGCGACGTGCGCGCGCATCGACGTTTATCTGCGTTTCGGCAACGCGCCGGCGCCGGTCGGCCTGCCCCAATACGGCCTGGCGGACGAATACCTGACCTATGCCGCGCTGCCGGAGCACGACACCGGGTTCAAGATGAAACGCCGCGGCAAGAGGGCCCACGGCGTCATCCTCGAGGACCGGATGATCACCTTCGCCGATCTCCTGGGCGGCACCAACCGCGGGCGCTCCTCGGCCACCGAGATCACCTATTCGGAGCGCGGCAACCTCCAGGGCGCCCAGTTCTTCGCCGTCGCCGGGCGGGTCTACGAGCTCGCCAAGGAGAAGGGATTGGGCCACGTCATCCCGACCGAGTGGTTCTTGCAGGACATTAGGGATTGAGGGCGCGGGCGCGGGACCTAAGGTGTGGCATATTCAGATACCGTTCAACGTCGGCTTCCTTAGCCTTTCCCCAGATACCTTTACAATATGGACAGTCCGCCTGAGGTTCGTCGCTGATCACCCGCACTTTCGATTCATCGCCCCGATACTCCATTAACATCGTTGGTGCCCTCATTCCAGTAACGGCAACCATAAACTCTGTCCCAGCCAGCGCCGCCACTACCCCATTTACTGGCGAGACGGACGGCCCTGTTTCACCGAGCACGCCCCTCGGAATGCCATACATCTCATCTTCATGAGCCCGCTCTTCCTCAGTAGCTAGGTACCGCCGCACATCTTGCTCGTCGAGCTTTCCTAGGCAAATCAAGCATCCGTTTCCGTTCAACGCAACACGGATTTGGCCCCCATAAACTCCATCCGCCGGGATATCGGAGGCTAGGTCGATGTACGGCTTGGCGTACGCCGCGCAAAGCTCGTTCAGTATGAATCGGGGGCCATCCTCATCGAAGCAGCCGAACACCCAATCGGCCTCTTGGACGGCTTTGAACGCTTCAGCGCTCACTAGGTTGTGCATGAGCGGCACCGCGCTAACGTCGGGATTCACTTCCCGGATGAGCCGCGCCGCCAGCTCCACCTTCGGGCTTCCGGGCACCGGGTCGTCATGCCGCGCTCCCACAAACCGGTTCCGGTTCGTCTCGTCTAGTTCCTCGTCATCCACGAGTGTGACACTACCTACCCCAAGCAGGGCAAGGTGCAGCACAAGGGGGCTGCCGAGGCCGCCAACCCCCATTACTGCCGTCCTGGCTTCGCGTAACCTGCGTTGCCCCTCCTCACCGAACAGTCGGATGTTGCGCTCGTATCGCGCCGGTGCGGTGCTCATCTCCATCCCGTCAACGAGTTGTTCGTCGGTTTCATCACCGTCTCGCCCACCAGAAGCCCATCCAGAGAGCAAGGGACTTTTGGGTTGTCCAACCACACGAGGGCGTCAAAGCTTCCATTTGCCACGACAATTGCCAGGTAGGGCCGCCGTTGAAGCCGCCACCACATGTGTGGAACCGTCTCGCGGAGCCCGGCCCGGTCAGCGAGTGAGAATCCGGCGGGCCAGGGGCCAAGATGAGAGTGCATTTCCACTAGACACGCTTCGAGGTCATGGGCCCGCTTTATTACCGCCGCTGACGATTCATCGTCCATCTCAATGTAATCGTTTGCTTGCCTCGCAAAGTCTTTTCTCTTGAGCTTGAGCGTCTCCACCACTCTGAACACCATCTGACGGTCGTCCCTACCACCCTTCACGAACAGAAAAGCCGCCTCTTCCCGCTGCATATCCTGCGGAAGCAAATGCGCAATTAGTTCGTCGTACAGAACCTCGTCAATTTGCAGTAGTGTCTTCTTCATGCCCCATCCTTGAAGCGCTGCCTGAAACCCCGTGCCCACGCAAGCAGGTTAGAGCCTTTGCGAACCGCATCTGTTGCTCGCCAGTCTTCTACCGACCACGAAAAGTGCCACCAGTTGCCTTCAAACGGCGGGGCTTTGGGCGAGCTCTTTGCGTTTAAAGGTCCCTTTCCCTCGAAGTTCAGGCCTTCAGGGGCCAGGAAACCGTATGGTGCCGCGCCGGGGTATGCAGCAGTCACGAGAAACGCCACCGGTACTTGGTTGACCGCTTCATCGCCGAGACGCCACCCTGGAGGAAGCGGGTAGCGAGGGAGCTTGAACCAGTCCTCCCCCGCTGTCTCGGCATGCTCGACCTCGCCAAACTGCTCGCGGAGCAGTTCCAGCTCTTCGGCAATCCTGGGGCGCATCAGCCCCTCTTGAAAGTGTGTTTCTTACCGAATCCTTGCCCGGGCTTAATCTCCACCACTTCTCCCGGAGCGAGCGTCCGCTGGTTGTTGTCCTTGTCCACTTCGATGACTCCCAGGGCCGGATCCCAACCACCGAGTTGAGCGATCTGCTCCGTCGTGATCGTATCCTCGTCCCAGGGAATTTGCTCTCCCTCGATGTTGAGGAAGAACTTTGGCCCTTGCTGGGGCTCTGCTTCAGGTTTCGCCTGACTCATCTTTAATTCCTTTCTTACAAACGGGCTGTGATTATCCGCGTCGTACCCGAGAGGGCATCGCCAATTGATGTTGCTTGTATCTGCGATCCGGGAATATGTCAAGTTTTACCAACATATATACGTTTGTAAGACAAACAGTTTGTCATATTGACATTTAATTGTTGGGCTGGTATACTTCTTTCATGGAAACCCGAGAAATTGACTTTCTGTATCAAGCGTTTGGTAAGTTGGTTAGGCTCCATCGGGAGCAGCGCCGCGACCTTACTCAGGAGAAGCTCGGCCGCCTAGTGGGGTTATCTCGAACCTCAATCACTAATATCGAGAAAGGGCGACAACACGTCGCGCTGCACCAAGTGTTCGCTCTTGCCAACGCGCTGGGCGTGCCCCCTAGCGCGTTGTTACCCACGGTAGGCGATGGCCAGGGCACGTCATGGGTGGCTTCAAAGCTGCCTCCTGATACGGACAAGGAAATAACTCAATGGGCCGAGATGATCACCCGTGAATGAGACACCAAGGAGACGGAATGAAGAAACCACGAACGGCCCGCGTGATTAGAGGGCGCGCTAAGCAACTGTTGACAGACTACGAAATTACGCGCCCGCCGGTTCCAGTAGCGGCTCTTGCGGATGCATTGGGTATCCGCGTGCGCTACTCGCCATTTGACGGCGAACTTGCGGGCATGCTGGCGCGCGGTGACGACGAAACCATTATCGGCGTCAATTCTCTTCACCATCCCAACCGTCAGCGATTTACGATTGCGCACGAGTTGGGGCACTTTTGCCTCCTCCACAAGGGCGAGGTGCATATTGACCGTACCTTCCGAATCAACAGACGTGATGCCGCATCCTCTCAAGCAGTCAAACCCGACGAAATCGAGGCCAACCGGTTCGCCGCAGAATTGCTCATGCCCTACGACATGATTGTTGACGATCTCCTAGAGCGCGACATCGACGTAGAAAACGAGGAGCAAATAAAGGAGTTAGCTGAAATATACAAAGTAAGTGCACAGGCAATGACTCACCGCCTTACAAACATTCTTCAGCTTTACGGCTAGACCCTCGCGCCGGCCTTGAATTTAGCGGGCGGGCGCCTTCATCGGCTCGCGCGGCGAAA
>JADFJG010000168.1 GCA_022566265.1 Pseudomonadota bacterium
CGCGAGGAGATGCGCACCGTGTTCGCCGTCGGCGACGCCAAGCAGTCGATCTACAGCTTCCAGCGCGCCGATCCGGCGGCGTTCGAGGCCATGCGCGCCAGATTCCGCGCTCACGTCGAAGCCGCCGGCAAGCGATGGCGGAACCTCGACCTCGATATCTCCTTCCGCTCGACGACGGCGGTGCTCGGCGCCATCGACGCGATCTTTTCCCATGACGGCGCCAGCGACGGCGTCGGTCCCCCGGGCCATGTGATCGAGCACATTGCCAATCGGTCCGGTCAGGCCGGCCTCGTCGAGTTGTGGCCACCGGCCGAGCCCGGCGAGGCGGATGAAACCGAGCCGTGGCGGGCGGCGGTGACGCCCGAGCGGATCGCCTCGCCCCGCGCGCGCACCGCCCGCCTCATCGCCCGGACCATCAGGGACTGGATCGATCGGGGCGAGAGGCTCCAATCCAAGGACCGGCTCGTGCGCCCCGGCGATATCATGGTCCTGGTGCGCCAGCGCACGGGCTTCGTCGAGGAACTGGTGAGGGCGCTGAAGCAGCTCTCGGTGCCGGTGGCGGGCATCGACCGCATGGTGCTGACCGATCAGCTGCCGGTCATGGACCTCATGGCGCTTGGCCGTTTCCTGTTGCTGGCGGAGGACGATCTGACCCTGGCGACCGTGCTCAAGGGGCCGCTGATCGGTCTCGATGAGGAGCAGCTTTTCACCCTCGCACATGGCCGCGGCGAGGCCAGCCTGTGGGAGGTGCTGAAACTGAAGGCCCGGGAAGCGCCGGACGGCGACTTCGCCAGGGCGCAAACCACCCTCGCCGGGCTTCTCGCCAGGGTCGATTACGCCCGCCCCTATGAGCTCTTCGCCGAGGTGTTGAACGTCAAGGGCGGGCGCCGGAAACTGTTGCGCCGGTTGGGGCCCGATGCCGACGATCCGCTGAACGAGTTCCTGGCGCTGGCGCTGGCTTATGAGCGTGTCGCGGCGCCGTCGCTCCAGGGCTTTCTCCATTGGGTGGAGGCGGGCGAGGCCTCGATCAAGCGGGATCTGGAGCAAGGCACCCGTAACGAGGTGCGGGTGATGACCGTGCACGGCGCCAAGGGTCTGCAGGCGCCCATCGTCTTCCTGCCCGATACCATGCAGGCGCCGGTAAAGAGCCCCCGCCTGTTGTGGCTGGAGCGGCCGGATCTCGCGGCGCCGCTGCCCTTGTGGGCGCCGAGGCGCGGCCATGAGGACGCCCTCGCCCGGTCCTTGCGCGCCGAGGCCAATCTCCTGCGCGACCAGGAATACCGGCGTCTGCTTTACGTCGCCCTGACCAGGGCCGAGGACCGGCTCTACATCTGCGGTTGGCGTCAGGCCAAAACGCCGCCCGAGGGATGCTGGTACAATCTGGTCAAGGCCGGGCTCGAGGACATCGCGGAAAAAGTCGAGTTCGACTTCTCCCGCCTGGTCGGAGACCGGGACGGGGAATGGAAAGGGCCGGGGCTCCGCATCGCGACGGTCCAGGGCGCGGAACCGGAACTGGAGGACGATCGCGCCGCCGCCGCCGGCGGCGATATAGAGCTGCCGTCCTGGGCCGTGGCCATGGCGCCGGACGAGCCGGCACCGCCGACGCCGCTCACCCCTTCCAGATCCGGGGCCGGGGACGCGGAGCCGGCGGTGCGCTCGCCCTTGGGTCCGGACGATGGGGCGGGGTTCGCCCGCGGGCGCATCATCCACCGCCTGCTCCAGACCCTTCCCGCCCTGGCGCCGGATGCGCGGGCGGCAGCGTGCCGGCGCTATCTCGCCCGCCCGGTCCTGGCGCTCGGCGCCGAGGCGCGGGCCCAAATCGCCGAAGAAACCCTCGGGGTGCTGGACGATCCCGAATTCCAGGCGCTTTTCGGCGAAGATAGCCTGGCCGAGGTGTCCGTCGTCGGCGAGGTCAACGGCCATGCCCTTGCCGGACAGATCGACCGTCTGGTGGTCACCGGGGATACCGTCCTGATCGTCGATTACAAGACCAACCGGGCGCCGCCGGGGAAGGTTTCGGCGACGCCGGAGATATATCTCCGCCAAATGGCCGCCTACAGGGCGGTGATCGCCGCAATCTATCCCCGCCACGCGGTGAGGTGCGCCCTGCTATGGACCGACGGCCCTTCCCTGATGGTCCTCGACGATGGCTTGCTCGACGGCTACGCGCCTTGACGGGGATTATCCGGACCCTTAGAGTCCGCCGTGTCTTGCCCAGGGAGGGGAAGGTACAAATATAATATGTTAGCAAATCGGGGATATAGCCATGAGTTTAACACAGGTAACCGACTCCTCCTTCGAAGCCGATGTCCTTAAAGCCGAAAACGCGGTTCTCGTTGATTTTTGGGCCGAGTGGTGCGCGCCGTGCCTGCAGATCGCGCCGGCGCTCGAGGAATTGGCGAAGGACATGAATGGCAAGGTTACCGTGGCCAAACTCAATATCGATCAGAATCCGGGCACGCCGACGAAATACGGGGTGCGCGGCATTCCCACCTTGATGCTGTTCAAGGACGGCCAGGTCGCCGCCACCAAGGTCGGCGCGTTGGCCAAGACCAAACTTTACGAGTGGGTCGAATCGCTGCTCTGACCCTTGCCGGGTTTGCGGTGCCCTGACACAATTCCTTCATTGCCGTTGGCTTCGCCAGACTAGACGCTGGCGGCGGAAGCGATCTCCGCCG
>JADFJG010000102.1 GCA_022566265.1 Pseudomonadota bacterium
GGAAAGGCCGACGCGCCCAAGCAGCCCGAGGCACCCAAGCCGCCCGAGGCAGCCGAAAAGGCCGAGGCGCCCAAGCAGCCCGAGGCGGCCGAGCAGGCCAAGGCGCCCAAGCAGCCCGAGGCGGCCGAGCAAGCCAAGGCACCCAAGCAGCCCGAGGCGCCCGAGCCGCCCGAGGCAGCCGGAAAGGCCGACGCGCCCAAGCAGCCCGAGGCACCCAAGCCGCCCGAGGCAGCCGAAAAGGCCGAGGCGCCCAAGCAGCCCGAGGCGGCCGAGCAGGCCAAGGCGCCCAAGCAGCCCGAGGCGGCCGGAAAGGCCGAGACGCCGGAGCCGCCCGAGGCAGCCGGAAAGGCCGAGGCGCCCAGGCAGCCCGAGGCATCCGAAAAAGCCCAGGCGGCCGAGCAGGCCAAGGCACCCAAGCGGCCCGAGGCATCCGACGCCACCGCCAAGCCGGACGAGGCCAGCGGCGATGAGGCCAAGCCGGACGGGGGCGCCGGCGACGGGGAGAAGAGGACGCTCACCGATCTCGCCGATCTCGGCGGCGTCACGGCCGCCACGCCGCCGCCCGAGCCCGAGACGCTGGAGCCCAAGCTCGACGCCCAGGGGCGGGCCTACGCCACCGGCAAGCGCAAGGACGCCATCGCCAGGGTGTGGATCAAGCCCGGCGCCGGGCGCATCACCATCAACGGGCGGGACTGGTTAACCTATTTCGCCCGCCCGGTGCTGCGCATGATGATCGACCAGCCCCTGGTCGCGACCAAGCGCAAGGACCAGTATGACATCTGGTGCACGGTCAAGGGCGGCGGGCTTTCCGGCCAGGCGGGCGCCGTGCGTCACGGGCTCTCCAAGGCGCTGACCAGCTTCGAGCCCGACTTGCGCCGGCTCCTCAGGACCGGCGGCTTCCTGACCCGCGACGCCCGCGTCGTCGAGCGCAAGAAATACGGCCGCCACAAGGCGCGCCGCAGCCACCAGTTCTCCAAGCGCTAATTTCCCAACGTAAGTCAAAATAACTGGGTCATTTTGACTTACGGAGCCCGCGACCGCGGGCCGCCGCTTATGCGGCGAAGCCAAGGGCGCGGACGCGACCGCCCGGCGTTTGAGGGAGTAAAAAAAGTCAAAATGACCGGGTCGTTTTGACCCGAGGTGCCCGTTTCCAGCCGAGGTGCCCATTTCCAGCCGAGGTGAAGACACCGGAGCTTTCCCAAAAGGGCGCGTTTGGGTACAATCGGCCGGAGTTTCCAGGTTGGCTGGGAAAGATCGGCTATAGCGCCGCGGCGCGCGAAGGACCGGAAATGAAAGCGATGGGTGAGCGTTCGGTCAGGACCCTGAAAGGCGCCGCCACGGCCGCCGCGTCTTTCGCTGGCCTGGGGACCGTCGCCGCGTTGTGGGACAACCCTTTCTTCATTCGCATGGTGCCGGCGGGGGCGATGGAAATCCTGTTGCTGGCGGCCTTGTCGGCGTTACTCGGCACCTTCGTCGCCGTTCGCCGCCGGGAATGTTCGGTGGGGACGATCGGCTCCGGCGGTGTCCTTGGCTTCTTGGGTGTCGCCTGTCCGGTCTGCAACCAGTTGCTGATGATGCTGTTCGGCGGTGAGTTGCTGCTGACCTATTACGAGCCGATACGCATCTACGTTGCCGCCGCCGGCGTCCTCATCGCCGGTGGCGCGGTTTGGATCGAATGGGTTCGCCGGAAACGAGAGCTTTCGACCCACCACAGGCAGGAACCACCGCCGCCTGAAGCACTCCGGGCGCCCGCAAGGAAGAGCCAATGATAGCGGCATCGACCACGGCCCAGGCCCCTCGATCAGCGCCTTGGCCAAGGGTCCTTTGTGGTTGCCGCTCTCAATCGCCTCTAATCTCACTTACGGAAAGGCTCAAATGTCATTGTTAGGAGACGTTACCACTCTGGTTGAGAGGGAATGAGTGGATGGGACGGAACCGATGACCCCGCACGAGCCGGAGGTGCTGCCGGAAGGCTTGCCGGCGCCCGAGGATGACGGCGCCTGCGATCATCTGCCGGGCCTGGCCCTGCCTGCCATCGCGCTCAGGGCGACGGACGGGGAGGACGTCGATCTCTCCCGGCCCGGCGCCGGGCGGACGGTGGTTTACGCCTACCCGCGCACCGGGCGGCCCGGCGTGCCGCCGCCCGACGGCTGGGACCTGATCCCCGGCGCCCGCGGCTGCACGCCCCAGTCTTGCGCCTTTCGCGACCATTATGGCGCGCTCGAGGCCGCCGGCATTCGGCTTTTCGGCCTCAGCACCCAGCAACCCGAATACCAGCGCGAGATGGCGGAGCGGCTGCATCTGCCCTTCGCCGTGCTGAGCGATAAGGAGCTTCGCCTGACCCGGGCGCTCGCTCTCCCCACCTTCGAGATCGATGGCGCCGTCCTGATCAAGCGCCTGACCCTGGTGATCCGGGACGGGCGCGTCGAACATGTTTTTTATCCCGTGTTCCCGCCCGACACCCACGCCCGTGCCGTGCTAGAGTGGGCCGGCCGCAATCCCCTTTGAGCGCCCTTTGAGCCCCCTAATGAGCACAGTCTTCACCGAGAGGTCCCGATGAGCCAGTCCGGTCCCACCGACCCAACCTCCGCGCCGCCCAAGGGCGGTCTCATCCTGCCCCACCGCAACCATCTGCCGCGGCTCGGCAAGGATGTCTATATCGCGCCGACGGCGACGGTCATCGGTGACGTGGAGATCGGCGATCAAGCGAATATCTGGTTCTCCGTGGTGATCCGCGGCGATGACCACGAGATCCGCATCGGCGCGCGCACCAAT
Source organism: Pseudomonadota bacterium (assembly GCA_022566265.1). Classification (GTDB taxonomy): domain Bacteria; phylum Pseudomonadota; class Alphaproteobacteria; order SMXQ01; family SMXQ01; genus JACZQV01. The sequence continues at coordinate 2,776 of JADFJG010000102.1, forward strand.
ATCCAGGACGGGACCATCGTCCACATTACCGGCGGTGTCGGCGGCGACGCCTTCGCCACCCATATCGGCGCCGACGTGACCATCGGTCATGCCGCCGTCATCCACGGCTGTACCCTCGAGGATCGCTGCTTGATCAGCATGAGCGCGACGATCCTCGACGGCGCCGTGGTGGAAGAGGGCGCCATGGTCGCGGCCGGCGCCCTGGTGGCGCCGGGCAAGCGGGTCAAGGCCGGCGAGCTGTGGGCCGGGGTCCCGGCCAGGCGGGTGCGCGAGATCACGGATGAAGAGCGCATCTACATGATCGAGGTGCCGGCCCATTACGTCGAACTCGGCGCCGAATACCGCGCCCAGCCCTGAGGCGCCGGATTCCCCCTTGGCGGTATGGTGCCGCCACGGCGGGTGGACGCCCGACATCGCGCTTGGCGCCGCTGCCGCCCGAAAAGCCGATTTGGGGCCATCAAACCGCTTCCATCCGGCCCGGTTGTGCTCTAAACCCCGCAATCGGGCCGGATCGGCGCCGGTGTTAGGGTTTCTTTATTATTTTTCGGCGATTTTCGCTTTCTATCTACCAAACCCGCCAATTTATTTGTTAGAATGTCGCGTTTAGTTGGAGGGTTAGTTAAGCCAAGATCGGGGGCAAAAGAAGTTTGGTGGGCCCTTCAACGCCATGTCTCGGGGAAACGGGGCGCCAAACCGGACCTGAGCCGCCGATAGAGAGAGACCGATCGGGTGACGATCGATCTGCTGTTGAAATACCAGATTGAAGGGCGATCGAACGATGAAATTGATCCCTGTAGCTCGGCGCCGGAGTGATCGGGCGCGAATGCATGGCGTAACCGGGCTCGTGCTGATGGTGGCAGTCTTCGCGACCGGCGGTTGTTCCTACGTTCCCGACGCGCTGAATCCCGTCGAATGGTACAATGACGTCGTCAGCCTGTTCGAGGATGAGGAGACCATGGAGGCGCGGGAGGTGGCGCGCACCCCCGTTCCGGGTGCTTCCCAGCGGTACCCGAGTCTCGCCACGGTTCCGCCAAGACCGTCCGGGGCATCGACGCCCGAGCAGCGCACGGTGATCGCCAGCGGCCTGGTCGCGGACCGTAGACAGGCGCGCGCGGCGGCACGTTCCATGACCTCAAGCGCTCCGGCGCCGGCCATGCAGCCGCCGGCGCCGGCGCCGACGCCGACCTTCGGCAGCCAACTCGCGGCCCAGCCCACCCAGCCGCCGGCGCCGATGCCGGCGCCGAAATACAGCAGCCAGGCCGCCACCGCACCCATCCAGCCGCCTTCGCCGATGCCGGCGCCGGCGGCGGGAACTTCGCCACGAGGCGGATCGGCTGGGCTCGTCGGTCAAACCTATCGGTCGCAGCTTGCCCTTTCGGCGCCGACGGTGAGCACCGCGCCCGCCGGACCGACGGCGTCACCCAGCCTGACCGGAGGGTGGCCGGCGCCGCTCTCCGCCGCCGCCGCGGGGGCCGCCACGCCGCCATCCTCGGCGCTTCCGCCGCGGCCGCTCTCGCGGCTCGGTTTCAACGGATCGGCGGTATCCTACCGCGCGGCGTCGCTTCGTTTCAAAACCGGCTCGGCGCGGATTGCCAAGGGGGACCGGAAGAAGCTGCGTGAGGTTGCCGCCCTGCAGCGCAAGCACAATGCGACGTTGAGGATCATCGGTCACGCTTCGAGCCGGACGCGGGACCTCGATCCGGTGACCCATCAGATCGTGAATTTCAGGATCTCGGTCGATCGGGCCCACGCCGTGGCGCGGGCACTCTTGCGCTTGGGCGTACCGCCGGGCAAGCTCAACATCGGCGCCAAGTCCGATCAGGAGCGGGTGTTCTACGAATTCATGCCGGCGGGCGAGACCGGTAACCAGCGGACGGAAATATATATCGAATATTGAAACGATCGGCGCACCATGGCCGATGTCTTTCATTCGCCGTCCGGGGCTCCAAACGCCGCCGCCCCGAGGGACCGCGGTTCGCGATAGTGTCATGGAAAATCCATTCCACCGTATCAAGAGGCTGCCGCCTTATGTCTTCGCCGAAGTCAACGAGGTGAAGATGCGCGCCCGCGCGGCGGGCGAAGACATCATCGATTTCGGCATGGGCAACCCGGACGGCGCGACGCCGCCCCATATCGTCGAGAAGCTGATCGAGGCGGTGCGGAATCCGCGCACCCACCGCTACTCCAATTCGCGTGGCATCCCGGGCTTGCGCAGGGCCAACGCCCACTACTACCAGCGCCGGTTCGGCGTCGATATCGATCCCGAACGGGAAACCATCGTCACCCTCGGGTCCAAGGAGGGGTTCGCCAACCTCGCCCAGGCCGTCACCGCGCCGGGCGACGTGGTGCTGGTCCCCAATCCGAGCTATCCCATCCACCCTTACGGCTTCATCATTGCCGGCGCCGCCGTCAGGCATATCCCCATCGGGCCGGAATTCGATTTCTTCACCGGTCTGCAGCGGGCGGTGAAACACTGCGTTCCGCCGCCCCTGGCGCTGGTGCTGAATTTCCCGTCGAACCCGACCACCCAGGTGGTCGATCTCGACTATTACGCCCAGATCGTCGATTTCTGCCGCCATCACGAGATCTACATCCTGTCCGATCTCGCCTATGCCGAAATCTATTTCACCGACACGCCGCCGCCGTCGATCCTGCAGGTTCCCGGCGCCCGGGACATCGCCGTGGAGTTCACCACCGTGAGCAAGACCTATTCCATGCCCGGCTGGCGCATCGGCTTCGCTTCCGGCAACGCGGCGTTGATCGGCGCGCTTACCCGCATCAAGTCCTATCTTGATTATGGCGCCTTTACGCCGATCCAGGTGGCGGCCACGGCGGCGCTGAACGGTCCGCAGGATTGCGTGGACGCGATGCGCGATCTCTACCGGAACCGCCGTGACGTCCTCATCGAGGGGCTCGCTACCGCCGGCTGGCAGGTGCCAAGTCCGCCGGCGACGATGTTCGTGTGGGCGCCGATTCCGCCGGCCTTCGCCCATATCGGGTCGTTGGAGTTCTCCAAGCTGCTTCTGCGCCAGGCCAAGGTCGCCGTTTCACCGGGTATCGGGTTTGGCGAGTACGGCGACGGGCATGTCCGCTTCGCCCTCGTCGAGAACCGGCAGAGGATTCGGCAAGCTGTAAGGAATATCAAATCGTTCTTTAAGAATTCTGATAAATTACTTGAAGAACTTGAAGAGCCGGCGGTAGCCTCTTGAACACCCCGCTCCGCATCGCCGTCGCTGGCCTCGGGACGGTCGGCGCCGGTACCCTCAAACTTTTGCAAACCCATGGCGAAATGCTGCGACAGCGCTGCGGCCGGCGGATCGTCGTTGTCGACGTCTCGGCTCGCGACAAGGGGCGCGATCGCGGCGTCGATCTCGACGGCATGGAGTGGCACGACGACGCGGCGGCGATGGCGGCCCGATCCGGGGCCGAGGTCGTGGTCGAACTCATCGGCGGCGCCGACGGCGTCGCCAAGGCCGTTTGCGAAGCGGCGATCGCCAGCGGCAAGCATGTGGTGACCGCCAACAAGGCGCTGTTGGCTCACCACGGCACGGCGCTGGCGCTGGCGGCGGAAGCGAAGGGCGTGTCGCTCGGCTTCGAGGCCGCCGTCGCCGGTGGGGTTCCCATCATCAAGGCGTTGCGCGAAGGCTTGGCGGCCAATGGCTTATCGAGGATCTACGGGATTCTCAACGGCACCTGCAATTACATCCTCACCACCATGCGCGATACCGGCGCCAAGTTCGAGGCCGTGCTCGCCGACGCTCAAGCCCTGGGCTATGCCGAGGCCGACCCGAGTCTCGACATCGACGGCATCGATACCGCCCATAAGCTCGCCATCCTGACCTCGGTCGCCTTCGGCTGCGAGATAAACTTCCCGGCCGTCTATATCGAGGGCATCCGCGATATCTCGTCCCTCGACATCCGGTTTGCCGGCGAGCTCGGCTACGAGATCAAGCTTTTGGGTATCGCCCGGCTTACCGGATCCGGTGTCGAACAACGGGTGCATCCCTGCCTGGTGCCCCTGGGGGCGCCGATCGCCCATGTCGAAGGCGTCTTCAACGCGGTCGTCGCCGATGGTGATTTCGTCGACACCACGATTTACGAGGGGCGCGGCGCCGGGGCCGGCCCGACCGCGTCCGCCGTCGTCGCCGATCTCGTCGATATCGCCCGCGGCCACCGGGTGCCGGCCTTCGCGGTGCCGGCGGCGGCGCTGGCGAAGATTCCCGCCCAGCCCATGGAGCGGCACCGGGGCGCCTATTACATCCGCCTCATGGTCGTCGACAAGCCGGGTGTGATCGCCGACGTCACGGCGGCGTTCCGCGATGAAGAGATATCCCTCGAATCCATGCTCCAGCGTGGCCGCGCTCCCGACGAGGCGGTACCGGTCATCCTCATCACCCACGACACCGAGGAATCGGCAATGTCCCGCGCGCTGGAAAAAATCGCTATACTGGAGGCCGTCGCGGCGCCGCCGCGGATGATCCGGATCGAGGGCCTGTAGAGCACAGTACTAACCGGTGCAACGGCAGGGAGGGAAGCGTGACCGAAATCATCGAAATCATGGACCGTAACCTGGCCCTGGAGGCGGTACGGGTCACCGAGGCGGCGGCGCTTTCGGCGTCATTGCTGATGGGCAGGGGTGACGAGAAGGCCGCCGACCAAGCCGCCGTCGACGCCATGCGCAAGGCGTTGAACTCTCTTTCCATCGACGGCACGGTGGTGATCGGCGAAGGCGAGAGGGACGAGGCCCCGATGCTGTTTATCGGCGAACGGGTGGGCACCGGCGAAGGACCCAAGATCGACATCGCGCTGGATCCCCTCGAGGGAACGACGATCACCGCCAGGGGTGGCCAGAACGCGCTCTCGGTCATCGCCATGGCGGGAGAGGGAGGCTTCCTCAACGCGCCTGACGTCTATATGGACAAGATCGCCGTCGGCGTCGACGTGCCCGAAGGCGTCGTCGATCTGGATGAGGAGCCGGGCGTGAACCTCGAGAACCTCGCCAAGGCGATGAAGGTGGACATCGCGAACATCGTGGTGTGCATCCTCGACCGTCCGCGCCACGCCGAACTCATCGCCAAGGTGCGCGAGGCGGGGGCGCGGATCACCCTGATTTCCGATGGTGACGTTTCCGGCGTCATCGCCACCTCCCAGCGCGAGAGCGGCGTCGACGTCTACGTCGGTATCGGCGGCGCGCCCGAAGGCGTGCTGGCGGCGGCGGCGCTGCAGTGCATCGGCGGCTTCATGCAGGGCAGGCTCCTGTTCCGAAACGACGACGAGAGGGGCCGCGCGGCGAATTGCGGGATCAGCGACTTCGACCGTAAATACGAGCTCGATGACATGGCGTCGGGCGATGTCATGTTCGCGACCACCGGCGTGACCGACGGCGCCATGCTCGACGGCGTGCGCCGCTTCAAGGGAGGCGCGACGACCCATTCCGTCATCATGCGCTCGAAGACCGGCACGGTGCGCAAGATCAAGACCGACCACAACTTCAACCGCAAGTCCGGTTTCGAGCCGATGGACCGGTGACCGATGGATCGTTGAGGGCCATGACCGGCGGGCGAGAGCCGGTTTTCCTCGGTGTCGAACGCTCTTTCACCGGCAAGCGCTGGCGTGAGCGGCTCGCCGACGCGAGGCTCGGCCTGACCCTGGCCCAGCGCCTTTCGGTTCCCGAAATCATCGGCCGGGCGCTGGCGGCGCGCGGTGTCGGGGTCGAGGACGCCGAGGCCTATCTGAATCCGACGCTGAGGGATAGCTTCCCCGATCCCCACCATCTGCTCGACATGGACGTCGCCGTGGAGCGGCTCGTGCGCGCGGTTCGCGCCGGCGAGAGGATCGCCGTGTTCGGGGATTATGACGTCGATGGGGCGACCTCGGCGGCGCTCATCAAGCGCTTCTTCGCCGCCGTCGGCGCCGAGGTCACGGTCTACATACCGGACCGGCTGAAGGAAGGCTACGGGCCGAACGAGGCGGCGCTGATCAAACTCCGCCGCCAGGGTATCGACATCGTGATCACGGTCGATTGCGGCATATCCGCCCATGGCCCGCTGGCGGCGGCGGCCGAGGCGGGGCTCGATGTCATCGTCGTCGACCATCACGTCGCCGAGGCGACATTGCCGCGCGCGATTGCCGTGATCAACCCCAACCGGCTGGACGAGCACTCGCCCCATGGCGCGCTCGCCGCCGTCGGTGTCGCTTATCTGTTGTGCGTCGCCGTCAATGCGGGGCTGCGCGAGGCCGGCTGGTACGGCGATGGCGGTGTCGCCGAGCCCAACCTCATCCAGTGGCTCGACCTGGTGGCGCTCGGCACCGTCTGCGACATGGTGCCACTGACGGGGCTCAACCGGGCGCTGGCAAGCCAGGGGCTCAAGGTGCTGGCCAAGCGGCGCAATCCCGGCCTGGCGGCGCTTGCCGACGTCGTCGGGCTCGACGCCAGGCCCGAGGCCTGGCATCTCGGCTTCGTTCTCGGCCCGAGGATCAACGCCGGCGGGCGCGTCGGCGACGCCGATCTCGGTGTACGCCTGCTCACCACCAACGATGAAAGCGAGGCCCGGGCACTGGCCATGAGGCTCGACGGGCAGAATACCGAGCGCAAGGCGATCGAGGCGGCGGTGCTGGAACAGGCGCTGGCCCAGGCCGAAGGGGAACGAGGTGCTGGCGTGGTGTTCGTATCGGCCGAGGGCTGGCATCCCGGCGTCATCGGCATCGTCGCCAGCAACCTCGCCAGACGGTTCGGCCGGCCGGCCTTGGTCGTGGCGCGGCAGAACGGCGTCTGTAAAGGGTCGGGGCGCTCGGTCAGGGGGGTCGATCTCGGCTCTTCGGTCATCGCCGCGCGCCAGGAGGGGCTGCTGATCGACGGTGGCGGCCACCCGATGGCGGCGGGTTTCACCGTCGCCCGCGACAAATTGGGCGCGCTCAGGGAATTCATCGAAGCGCGCCTCACCGCCGAGATCGAGGCCGGCGATATCGGCCCGACACTGATGCTGGACGGCGCGCTCAAGCCGGAGGCGACGACGGTCGAACTCGTCGATCTGATCGGGCGCCTCGGTCCCTTCGGCTCGGGCAACGCCGAGCCCCGCTTCGCCTTTCCCTCGGTCCGCGTCGCCAAGGCCGACGTGGTCGGCGAGAATCACGTGCGCTGCTTCCTCGCCGCGTCCGAACGCCAAGGTGGCGGGCGGCTCAAGGCCATCGCCTTCCGCAGCGCCGGCACCCCGCTCGGCGATGCGCTTCTGGATAGGAGCGGGCTCGCCTTGCACATCGCCGGCCATGTCAGGCGCGACGACTGGATGGGACGGGAAGGGGTCCAGTTGCTCATCGACGACGCCGCCCCGGCCCACGGGGAGACACCCTGAGGCCGGGGCTAAGCAGCCCCGTGCGCGCGCCCGGCGGCGGAACACGACCGAAGGCGAGGCTTGGCCTGCCGGAAGGCCCGTTCGGATGCCCGAAACGGCTTGATTTTGCCCCCCATCCCCCTTAGATCAGAGCCGGAAATCGGATCGGATATCATGCCCACATCGCCGCGTCCCCATCGTCTAGAGGCCTAGGACTCCACTCTTTCAAGGTGGCAACACGGGTTCGAACCCCGTTGGGGACGCCAACACTTTCAATGAGTTAGCAATTTTCCGAGGAAATGTGTCCAATCTTTGTCCACTATACGGGGACGGACGGATACGGACTGGCGGCGCACAGAAAGCCCATTTTTATTACGAGGCCGCAGCAGGAGGGGGCAACAGACAATGATCGAATTTGGCGACAATCTAGACTGGAAATGGGTTGGCGGGCTTGAGGTAGTCGAGTTCACCATCCACGTCGGCGGCGCGCCTGTCATCTGTCGGGTGTCCAGGGAATGCCTTGAGGATCACTGCGGCGATCCGAAGACCGCTGGCGAGTTTCTCGATGCCGCCAAGGTGAATTTCGACGCCATCACGGACAGGATCCAGGGGCTAATTGCGAAGAGACGGCGTGAGTCGGATGGCAGTATTTTGCTTCGGAGCGCCGACTGGTAGAAAAGCCCCGCGAGCGGCACTGCATTTATGGAAGCAAAGCCCTTCTCGTCAAGATTGCCCTAATGCTGCGTTTGGGATCGTCGACGCGTGTTCCAACACCCTTGATCGTGTCACCTCGAAGCGTGCCGGATAGATGCATATCGAATTTCTGATCTGTGCCGAAAACCGAAAGCGGTTGGCCGGCATAATGCGTTACGGTAATTTCAGCGGAGATTTGCTTTCCATGGATCTCGTATTTTCCGAGGTAAAAATACTGACCGTCACCACCGAACAATCTTTCTGTCTCAAGCACGATGACGCCAGCTCCCACATAGCCAGCACCTGATTCAAACTGAATCGACCACAATGCTTCCCACATAATTATGCCCTCCATTAGAGCCACGGCCCAGCTTGAAATGTAACCTATCACAACCATGAGCAAGAAAAAGCCCCGCGCGAGGCGGGGCGAGTTGAACCTAGACCAATCCAGCGCCGGCGTCATGCCCTCCTAGCCTTTGTATCGTCTTCGTCCACGAACCGCGCCATAACGGTCATTAGGCGGACCCAGGCACATTCCATGACTTCTAACGAGGCACGATGGTGTTCCTTCCAAGCGTCGATGTCTTCAACAAGGGCCTGCAGCGCCTTGCAAAATCCTTCGGGGTCTTGGTGAGAGCGAATTCGCCGCTCAAAGTCTATATCGCTCGATTCCATGATTTGCAGGATACATTTTGTCGTAATGTATTCCCGCTTGGCTCGTCCCAGCCACTTCTCAAGGCTCATCATGGGATCTGAAGGATCGGCGATCGGCTCGAATTTGAACGCGGCAAGTTCCTCGATGGTGCAGGTGTGATCTTCGGTGGGCATGGTCATATCGCCCTCCCGGCCAGCCGCTCGGCGTCGGCAAGGGCGCTTTCGATGTTGAGTTCGTCCGTGCAACGGGGCTCGCCCGGATCCAACGGGCAGAAATTGTCGACCGCGATGCGCAGTTTGATCGCAATGCCGGCGTAGCTTTCCGCCGGCGTGTCGGCGATCTTCTTCTCGAGGCCGTCCCAGCGGCAAGAGGCTTCGGCGGGGATGTCGCCCTTCTCATCGTTATATTTGCCGGCGTTGAGTCCGTCCATGAATGTCCTGTACTCGGCATTCAGGCGAAGCAGCTCCGCGTCGGGCTCGTCGCCGGGCGCGGCGGTCGCTGTCATATCCGCCTCCCGGCCAGCCGCTCAACGGTTTCGAGGGCGGATAGGGCGCACCGATCCTCAACATCATCTTTTTCTTCTGCCACTATCCAATACGCGGCGAGGCGAAGTTTAGCGGCAACTCCTTCAAGACTTTTCGCCGGGGTATAGGCGACCACGTTCTCCAGGGCGCAACCCCGTTCCGTGGCTTCGTCGGGAACATTGCCGTCCAGGCGGTGAAGGCCGGCGTTGATCTCGTCCCTGAGGCGCAGGAGCGCCGCCTCGGCACGAAGAATCTCCGCGTCCTCTTTGGCATGGGCGATGGCGGGAATGAAGGGAAGCACGGCGGCAGCCGCAACGGCCGCACCGCCACGGGCCAGGGTTTCACGTCTCGATAATTTCGGCATTTTGCTTACTCCCAGGTGAAGGCCCCTTGGGAGTCAGCCTGCGATATGGT
>JADFJG010000103.1 GCA_022566265.1 Pseudomonadota bacterium
AGCTGGAAGGAACTGTTGCTCGACCTCAAGCGCCGAGGCCTGCGGGCCGGTCCTGAACTGGCTGTCGGCGACGGCGCGCTCGGCTTTTGGAAGGCGCTCGGCGAGGTTTACGGCGAGACCCGTGTGCAGCGCTGCTGGGTCCACAAGACCGCCAACGTGCTCAACCAGATGCCCAAGAGCCTGCAGGCCAGGGCCAAGGGCCGCCTTCACGATATCTGGATGGCCGAGACCAAAGGCGAAGCCGATAAAGCTTTTGATTTCTTCGTCGACGCCTACGGCGTGAAATACGACAAGGCCGTCGAACGCCTGGTCAAGGATCGTGACCGCCTGCTGAGCTTCTACGATTTCCCGGCCGAGCATTGGAAGCACATCCGCACCACCAACCCGATCGAGAGCACGTTCGCCACGGTGCGCCTGAGGACCGTGAAAACCAAGGGATGCCTCAGTCGCAAGACGGCGCTCGCCATGGCCTTCAAACTGATCTTGAGCGCCAAGCGGAAATGGCGGAAGCTGGATGGATCAAACCAACTCGCCGAACTCATCGAAGGAGTGCCGTTCAAGGACGGGATCAAGCAAATCAAACACGCCGCCTGATGTCCCCGTCACCAACTTTCGGGCATAGCTCGTCCAGGCCGCCCACGCCGGTCTGACCCGGGCTCGGGGTAACAGGGTCGCCATTGGCCGCATCCAAGGTGTTGGATCCGACCATAAGGGCGCAGCTGACGTGATTACCGCCGCCGTCCTCGGCCCGCTGGATTTGGATCTTGCCAACCGTCACGACTTTTCCGACAGACGTACAGAACGCCCCTTTAACTTCCGCGCAGAACGCCTGTCCGGTGATGGTCACCACGTCCATTACAGGCGCTGAAAAGGCGATGGTCGCGGTGGTGTCGGCCTTGGGCGCCGCCTGAGCAGAGCCGCCAACAAACATTGAAGATAGGCCGGCGAGCATGATGATGGCGATGGCCGCCGTCGCCGTCGATGTCAGAAATTTACGCATGACTTGGTCCTCCACGGATTAATCAGCTCCCGGCGGCGGAAATTGCCGGGGCGCGTTCGCGCGCATGGCCGAAATGAAGTAGGTGACGGGCGCCGGAAACGAATGGCGGCGGGGGATGCCGAGGAGTGATGGTGGCGGCGGGACGCGGAGCCGTAAATGGCCGCTATCCCGTTTCCCTGTTGACCCATCCCATCCTCCCTCGGCCGGTTTCCGGTTCTTGGCGCCGGGGCCGGGTAAAAGCCGCCGTTGTGTCCTCGGCCGGCCATGTTAATGTTAACAGAATTTAAGCCTATTCGGTAAGTAATGTCAAGAAAAATTAAGAATACATTAACTATTACTCTTAACTAATATTATTAACCATGATCTGTTATCTTAACGAATGTTAAGGAATGTTTAGACGTGGGGGTTTTCATACGCAGTAGTACTGTATAAAATTGGGGTAGAGGAGCCGAAGGCCTGGGCGGGGTTGCGGCAATTTCTATTGGCCCCGCCGGACGGCCGGCCACCCGCGGCCCGGCCAAAGAAAACGCCCGGAGGCCGAAGCCCCCGGGCGAAATTCTAGTCGTGTTTTGTACTGAACCGCCTGATACGCGAGATCACGGTCCGGTGCAGATGAGCTTGATCTGGTCGTCGTCGACGAACAGGGTGAAGTCATCGCTCGGATCGGGCGTCCCGTTCGTGTGGATGACCTCGACGCCCTCGTTCAGGAAGATGAAGGTGCCTTCATTGCACTCGGTCGGCGTCCAAGTGACCTTTTTGGGATTGTTCGCCTTTTGGTCGGTCATCGCCCACACCGTGATTTCGCAGCTCTCGTCGTCACCGAGGCCGCCGGCATTTATGGTGACGATGTCGGGCTGGCGCTTGAACGGCTTGCCGCTCTTGCCGTTATTGGTGTGTTCGGCGCCGGTCGCAGAGCAATCCGCCGCATTGATTGTAACCATGACGCCATCGCAGACGCCATCCGTGGGGCAACTGCCGTCAAGGCCGCCGTCAGCGGTGTCCTCCGCGTCGGGATCGAGATCGAACTCGGCCGGCAGGACGTCACGGATCACGAGGACGGACAAATCCTCATCCTCCGGGTTGGCGATCGTGATCTTGAAGCTGAAGAATTGCTGCCCATTGTCGACATTGCCCTTGGCCTGTATCTCGATGGTGCCGTCTCCCAAGTTGTCCTTCGCGATATGGGCGGTGCCGAAGTTGAAGTTGTTGAGACACTCCACCGCATCGATGTCAGGCCCGCTGGTGTCGCCCGTGAGGTCACCGGTTGCCGTAATGCTGATGCGGTTGAATGCAGCCACCGGAGAGTTGAGATCGGTGTCGCCGACCCCGCTGCCGGCCGACGTCAGGGCGCCGTCCTGCAGGCCCACCGAGACGTCGTAAGGCTCATCGACGCCGCCTTCACCAGCGCCAACCTCGAACACCGTGAAGTCCGGGTTGGTGCCGTTCAGGCAGGTGTTGTCGGTAAAATCGAGTACCAGGGTACCCCCACTCGGGGTATCCGTCTCTTCCCATCCAAGCGATGTATAGGTTGTGTTGTCGCCGGCGGCGCCATCGGCCACGCCAAGGGCGTCGGCGCCGCCATCGGCGTCATCACCCGACACGTCCGCTTCCGCGGGTATAAAAATGCTGTCGACTGAATCGGCCCATTCGTCGGCCTGCGCCGTGCCGGCGAAGCCAAACGCGGCGATGGCCGCGGCGGCCAATAATGAAGCTAGGGTTCTCATGATCTACTCCTCCTGATCCTGGTAGTCGTATTGGGTTTGAAATGAACCTCGCCGGGCGCCCCAAGCTTGGTGGCGCGCCCGGTGGAAGCGGATGGCGGGCGACGGGGGAGGGAAGAGAAACCACGCGGATCCCTGGCTATGTTGAATCTGTATCCCTGTTTCCTCAACGCATCCTCCCACGGCCCCATCCTGGGTCTTGACGGCAACATGGCGGTAGAGGGCCGTTCCTGGTCCCCCACCGCCATGTCAACCTTGATGCAATCAAAGCCTATTTCTAAGAGAATGTCAAGATGTTTTCAGTAATCATCAAATATTATCGTTAACCATTATTGTTAAATTTGATTAATGTTCTTGAAAAAGGTTAATTTCTATTTATTCCAGTGTTATTTTTATTTTGTGCGATACTTCATCAAATTGCCGCGGAGGCGGGAAGCAGAGGCGCCGGGGCGTCGCGCCCGGCATGCGCCCGATGGAGCCATGGAACCTCGAGGCTCAGGGTTGAACCATGGAGATCGCAGAGGTGGGCTTGGCGTAAAAAAAAGAGGGCGGGGGCGTAGCTTGTGCTACACCCGCCGCCCGGAGGCGACCATCCGCTTATCCGGTTGGGGGGCCGGCATCAGCGCGGACGGCCGAGGCGATGACCACCGGGGCCAGGCCGGCCGGCGCGGAAGGCGCTTCGACACAATCGCCGCGGTCAGGCCCCGGAAGAAGGCCGCTAACGGCCGCCATCCCTGTTAACCTTAGCGCCATCAAAGCCTATCCTGAAAGTAATATCAAGACATTTATAGGCATAACGGGTGATGGTTCTTAGGGGTTATTTACTGGAATGATAGCAGATATTAATCATCCTTAACAACTACTTACATAGCTGGCATTTATATTTAGAGCAATACTGCGCTAATTTGATGCAGGCGCGGCCGCCGGGTGCGCGCCGCGGGGGAGGGGCAAGGCGGTGGAGTAGCTTCCGCGGCGGAAGGGGCCGGTCCCGGCCGTTGAATTCTCACCACAAGGGACACGAGAGATATCCACCACGGAGACAAGAAAAAAAAGGCGGTGGTGCACTTTTCGTACACTCACCGCCTAGGAGCGAACGTCCGATGCCGGAGGGGGGCCGGCGTGGGGGGGCGGACGCCGTCAAAACGGGTTTCGGGGGTAGGCCCCCGGAGAAGGCGGGGCCGCGGCGTCTGAACGGCCGCGGCCCGGCTTCCCGGTTTCCCGAAATTAGGGATCCAGGCCTTTAGAACGTCCCCGTACTACAGTTCGGGGCGTCGCCGAGGCAGGACGCCATGTTATTGAACAGGGTGCCGATGGCGCCGCTCATCGCCAGCACGCCGGCGATGATGAAGACGGCGACCAGGGCCATGATCAGCGCATACTCGACGGCGTTGGCGCCGCCCTTGTCGCGAAGAAGAGAAACGACGTAGTTCTGTACAATCCACAACATGGTTAACCTCCCGGTGTATATAGCGCCGCTAAAAACCGCGCCGATGAAAATCTCGTAATCCGTTCTTCATTTCGTGAAACCATTAAATACAATACCGCAAGTAATGTCAAGGTTCTTTTCAGTAAAAATTAAGGATTGTTGTTAACCATAACTGTTAACCATAATATTTAATATTGTTTTCTAACAATAATTGGAGTGTTTTACTGTATTTCTGCACTAATTTGATGCATGGAAGTGGCGGCGCCAGGGAAGAGGGACCCCGGGGGCCGGGACGGTGGAAAGGGCCGGCGATGGCAAAAGCCCCGGCCAACGCGCGTTTGATCTGGATCAAGGCGGCGTCCGGCGGGCCCTGCTGGCATCGTGATGTCGCCATCCGGGGCGACCCGCCGATAGACGCCGGCGGGTCGCCATGGTCGTGCGTCATCGGCCTTATCCCGTGGCGGTTTCCGGCCCCGGATGTGCCGCGTCTCCTCTCCATCAGCGGGAGAGGACTACGTCATCCGGGCGCGGATCCGCCACCCCGGAACGGCGGAGGTGGCGGCGGAGTTCACGCTCCTCGCTTACGCCCAGACCCCGCCGATCGGAATTTGATCCGGCGGAAAACGATTCGCCGCGGCAACGGCGGCGATGATGAGGGCGATCGGGTCTCGGGGAATCAGGCGATCAGGGCCGCAGACCTTAGGGTGCCGGCGGGTAGTAGTCCAGGCGCCCTCGGGCGCCGCCCTGGTGGGTCAGCGCCGCGGGCGGCACCGCCGCGTTGGCGGCGGCGCCCGGCATCTGGTTTGCCGAAATCGCATCTGGGGGCACGGCGCCGAGGGAAAGCGGCGGCGTGGCGCGGGATCCGATCATCACGCCGATCATCAGAAACAGCAGTGAAACGGCGAACCCGCCCACCAACAGAACTTCCTTGGATTTCATCGCCTGCGTCCTCCCTTTTCAAGGCATCTCCGACCGTGCCTTGGCGAATGACAGCCGGGCTTGGAACCCGGACATTGTTCGACTACATGAAAGCAATAATCGTAAGTAAAGTCAAGACAATTTTAGTAAAGTTCTAACCATTAGTATTAACCACTACTATTAACCATTCATTTTAATCAGTATTAACCGTCGATTTTCTTGTTTTCCTTGTAATAGAATTTAGATCGGGCGCGGTGGATGGCCACCGGACGGCCCCCGCGCGGGCGGGTTCGGTCAGGCTGATCGGCACAGCGGTCCAGGACGGCGCGCCGGCGCCCGACGGGGCCGCAAGGGGCCTGACCGGGTCGCCTGAGGGGCGTCGTGGCTGGGGTGGGGTGCGGAACGGGGCCGCAAGGGGTCTGGCGGGCCGCCTGAGGGGGCGTCGGGGCCGGATAGGGCTTCCCTAACGGCTCAGGATATCGAGGATGAGGCCCGTTGCCTGCTGGATCAGCAACACGTCGTTGCCGACGAAGACGCGGGCGTGGCCCGGCGGCAGGCCCGGCAGGCGGCTGGTGAGGCCAGGCGGCAGATAGTTCCTGCGCAGGCCAGGCGGCAGGATGCCGTTACGGTGGAGCTGCTTGGCGAGGCCGGGGGGAAGGGATTTGTGCTTGAATTTCTTGGCCTTGAATTTCTTGCCGGCCGGGCCGCCCAGGAAGTTCCTGATCAGGTCTCTCTCGAGCGAACCGAAGATTTTGCCGCCGCCGATGCCAAGACCCTTTCCTTTCAGGGCCTTCTTTTCGAGATGCTTGGCCGCCTTCGGCGCCTTGAACTTGGTGCCTTTCTTGGCGAAGGCGGGGTCGGCCGCGACGCCGCCGGCGAGGGCGGCGGCGACGATGAGGGTGACGAGTAGGCGTAACATGGCGAACCTCCTGACAGCAGTCCTTAAAGGCGCCCCCGGGGGGCGCCGCGCCCGGTCCGGCCACCCCTCGAGATGAGGGCCGCGGGGCTACTTGCCCGTCTTGCCCGCCTTGGCGTGGCCGTAAGCGTTGCCGCCGCCGCCGCCGCCGTGGATGACGCCGGATGACGAAGCGCCGGCGCCGGCGCCGGTGACGATGCCGGACGAGGATGAGCCATGCCCCGACGTGACGCGCGATTTGCCGGCGCCCTTGCCGGTCGAAACCGGTCCTTGCCCGCCGCCGGCGGTGGTGACGTGAACGCCCTTGGAGGAGCCGGATTTGTGCCCCTTCGACTTGGTTTTTCCGTTGGCCGAGGAAGCGGTGGCGGCGGAGGACTTCTTCTTGCCGCCGACGATGATCCGCTGGCCCGTGCCGGTGGTGACGACGAACTCGGAGCCGGGCGATATGCCGAACTCGCCGTGCTTTTGGCCAGAGACGGCCTGACCGAGGTTCTTCACCGTCGAGTCGGTCTGCTTGAAGACCTGGCCCCAACCCATGCCGTCCTGCTTGAGCATCGCGATCTCATCGACGGTAAACCCGGTTGCCGGGTCGGTCTGGGCGGCCTGGATGGCCTCGGCGATCTTCTGGTTGCCGGTCGAGAGCTGGTCGAAATGATCGGTGGTCTCGACCGCCGTGCCCGCCGTGCCCGGATCGCCCGTCGTGCCCGTGGTGCCCGAACCGGACGTGCCGTCGCCACCGGTCTCGCCGGTGCCGGTCGTCGTCGCATTCTTCTGCTGGTGGTTGAAGCTCGAGACCGCCTGGCCGAGGTTCCTGGTCGTCGTCAGGCCGTCCGCCTGCATCTTCTTGAAGATCTGGCCCCAGCCCATGCCGCTCGCCTTGAGATCGGCGATCTGATCCTGGGTCATCAGCGTGCTTCCCTCGGGCGCCATCTCGGGCTGGGCGGTGAACAGGGAATCGGCGATCTTGTGGTTGCCGGGCGAAAGTTCCCCGAAGGAACCGGCCGTCACCTCCGTGGTGCCCGATGTTCCGGCCCCGGTTTCGCCGACGGCCGCCGGGGGAGGGGCCTCGGTCTCGCCGCTCCCTGTTCCGTCCTGCGCCAGGGCGCTGGCGGCGATGAAAAGGCCGGAGAAAAGGATCAAAGCCGTATGTCTCATCAACATGATATGCTCCTTTACGCCTGTACTCGTTACGACCTTCCCCCTATTCGCCCCCTATTCGATCGCGCTCCCGCCGGCTATCGCTGGGCGGCCTTCTTGGTGGCGTCATCGGCCATCGTCTCCGCCGTCTGGATGATGATCTCGGTGGCGGTGGCGGCGTCCTTGAAGAAGATTCCGCCCTTTTTGACCACCACCCGCATCCGCGTCGCCTTCGACGTCAGGGCCTCGAGCTCGATCTCGATCTTGCGGTCCCGCGCCAGGGCGAGGATCTCGAAGCCGGACGCGGTTTCCTTGTCTTCGCTGACCTCCATGTCCAGGCGGCCCAGGGTCTTGAGGGTGGCGAAGTGCAGCTCGTCCACCGGCGTGGCGAAGGTCTTGTAGGCGATGCCGGAAAGCGTGTGGTTGACCCCCGTCGATCCGGCGATGCCGCCCGCCGTCAGGGCGACACCGGCGCATCCCGGAACCGAGAACAGGGCCCAGACGAGGACCGCGGCGCGAAGGATGTGCATGTCGGGTGCCCTTTCGAATGGATTGGCGACCATGGAAGTATTTAGTACACCCGGGGGCATGAACACCAGCTTAACTTTCCCTAAACTTGTCCCTATCCGGGCCCCCGGAAGCGCCACCGGCCCGGATCGCCGGCGCGGGTCGAGGCCGGCCGGTTTTGACTTCATGAATTATGGGGTTTACTTGAACAGTTGGCAAGAACTTATGTACTAACAAATATAGTTAAAATTGTCGGTTAATAAAACCCTAAGCCTCGATTGACCCGGCGCCGGCACAATGTTTTGAACCACAGAGACCACAGAGATCGGATGTTGGATGTCAGGCATCGGATTTCAGATGCCGGAGATGACATATCTGTCGTCTGAATTCCGGGTTATTTCACCGGCACGATGAAGCAGTTCACCTTGCGCTCCAGGAGGGCCTTGCAGACAGCCCGCGCTTCGCTTTCGCTTTCCAGTGGGCCGGCCTGGACGCGGTAGAAGACGCCCCTGGCGCCAAGATCGGCGCGCCGTATGTCGGGCTTCAGCTTGCTCAGGAGATCTTCGTTGGCCGACGCGATTCGTTGCCATTCCTTCTTCGCCGCCTTGGTGCTGGCGACGGCGCCGATCTGGATGCGCCAAGCCGACGCCGCCTTGGGTCGGGAGCCGATCGTCGGCGCTTGCGAGCCGCTTGGGGGCGGTGCCTTGATCGACGGTGGCGACGGCGCGACCACGCGGGCGGGCGCGGGGGGATCATAGAGCCGCGCCGGGGCGACCGGCGGCGCCGGCGCGTAAGTGATCGGCAGTGCGCTGGCCGGTGTCGCGCCGCCGGTGGCGCCTCCGGCCGCCGCCTTCGTGCCCATGGTGCCCGTGTCGGCGGGTTCGGTACCGGCGGCGGCGCCCTTGCCGGCCGGTTCGGCGTCGGCTGCCGCGCTCGCCCCGCTCGGCGTCTTCTGTTTGGTATCTTTCAGCGCCGTCCTTACCGGGGCCTTCTTGGTCTTCGCCGGACCGCTCCGGGCGGCGTTTTTTTCCGCCGCCTGTTCCGCCACCTTGCCGGTCGCCGCCGCCCCGGCCGAAGCCGTTTTCATAAGTGTCCGCGGGCCCGCCGCCGGCGCCTGGGTGAACACCGACGGGAGCGTGGTCCAGGCGGGGACCTCGAGGCCCTGGGCGGCGGCCCGGCGATACCATCTGGCGCCCTCCGCCATATCCTGCCCGACCCCCTCGCCGGCGGCATAGGCGGCGCCGAGGCTATACTGGGCCCAGCCGAAGCCCTGCTCGGCCGCCTTGCGGTACCAGCGGGTGGACTGGGCGTAATCCTGGGTGATGCCTTCACCCTTCTGGTACATGTAGCCGAGGCTCGACTGGGCCTCGGCGACGCCCCGTTCGGCGGCCCGGCGGAACCACTTCGCCGCCTCGGTGAAATTCCGCTCGACGCCGCGGCCGTTATAGTACATGACGCCGAGATTGTGCTGGGCCTGAGGGTCGCCGGCCTCGGCCAGGGGGCCGAACTCGCGGTGGGCGGTGGCGTAATCGCCGCGCTTCGCGGCGGCGACGCCGTCTTCGAACCCGGCCAGGGCCGGGCCATTCAGCGTTATGAGAATCATCACCGCGGCGATGCGGATCTTCATGGCCTTCCCCGATGCCGGTGGGCTCAGAGTGCCGATGGTGCCGATTGGTGTCTTAGCAATGAAGACGGGTGATGTCCATAGCATAGCAATGGCTAACCCTTCCCCGCCTCCCGAAGTCGTACGGAGGGCAGGCCAGGCGCCCCATTGGTGCCAGGGGGGCGGGACGCTCGACGCCGGGAGATCACGCGCGCCAAGGCGACGGTCGAAGGAAAAGGCGCGCCCCGCGGTAATCGGCGGGGCGCCCTCGTGGTGGTTCCGGTGGCAAGCTAGGACGCTATGGGCGTGCCCTCAAGCTAGGGCAAGGGCAAAGCCGTGACCGCCGGATTACCGGTATCCAGGCCGGCGTTGTAGGTGTAAGTGGCGTGGGTCGCGTTGGTCACGGTGGCGGTGTAGGTGCCGTCCGGCGCGTGCTTCAGGGTGAACTTGACCTGGCCCGAGTCATCCGTGCCGCCGCCGAAGTCCCAGCAAGCGTTGCTAGTGCCGACCCAGCACAGCGTCATCAGCACGTTGGCCGACGATACCGCGCCGTCGCCACTATCGATCGTCACCCAGGTGATCAGGTCGTGGAAGGCGCCGCCCCGCCCGAAGGTCTTCTGGGTGAAGGCGATGGCCGAGACGTACATGTCGCCACCGCCGCCACCGCCGCCGTTATCGACGCTGACCGTGATCGAGTCGGGCGTCGTCTGGCCGGCGTCGTCCTTGGCCGTGGCGGTGATGGTATGGCTGGCATTGGCGACCGATTTGCTGTCCCAATCGACCGCCCAGGGGCTGGCGGTATCGATGAAAATGGACGAACCGTCGACGAAGAACTCGACTTGCGCCACGCTGCCGTCGTCCGACGCATCGGCGGTGATGGCGACCATCCCCGAAACCGCATCGCCGGCGCCCGGGCCCGTGATCGAGACCGTCGGCGGCAGATCGCCGGTCGGGCCGATGGCCGCCCCGTCGGCGTCGACCAGGCCGTAGCCGTAAAAATTGTCGCGTCCGGCGTCGCCAAGATCGTCCGCCGTCTGTCGCAGCCGGGTCCGCACCGCGGCGGCGCCGGTATAACCGGCGGCGATCACCAGGGCGGCGGTGCCGGCGACATGCGGCGAGGCCATGGAGGTACCGCTATAGGTGGCGTAACCGCCGCCGAGAAGCGTCGAGGTGATGCCGACGCCGGGCGCCGCCAACTCGACGTCGGGCCCGGTGGAGGACCAGGACGCCCTGGCGTCGTTCGAATTGGTTGCCGCCACGGCGACCACCGAGGCGTAGCGCGCCGGATATCCGACGTTGTTGCCCTTACCGCTGGGTTTGCCGGAGTTGCCGGCGGCGGCGATGTGCAGCACGCCGGCGGCGGCGGAGTTGTCGAAGGCCGCCTTGACGATGGTGCCGGGATCGCGGCTCGAGCCGTAGCTGTTGTTGGTCACCTGGATGCCGTTCGCCACCGTCCACTCGACGGCGGCGATGATGTCGCTGAAGAAGCCCGCGCCGTTCTCGTTCAGCACCTTGAGGGCGTAGATATCGGCGTCGGGCGCCACCCCGACGACGCCCGCGCCATCGTCCTCGGCGACGATGGTGCCGGCGACGTGGGTGCCGTGGCCATTATCGTCCATCGGATCGCCATCGTTATTGAAGAAGTCCCAGCCGCCGGCGTAGTTGGCGTCGAGGTCGGGGTGGGTGTAGTCGATTCCGGTGTCGATCACGGCGATCTTGACGCCGGCGCCCTTGTTGGCGGCGGCATGCACCGTGCCGGCGCCGATGCGCTCGACCCCCCAGCTGTTGTCGAGCTCGGCGTCGATGGCGTGGGCCTCGATATCGGCCTCGACGGTGACGACGCGGGGATTGCGCAAAAGCGCCGAGACCGCGGCGGCGGGAATGTTGGCGGCGACGGCGTCGACGATGGTGTAGCTGTATTTGACCCTGCCGCCGAGGCCGGTGACCACGGCGCGCTCGGCCGCGCCCGGCGCCCGGTCGAAGCCGATCAGCACGTCGATGCGCTCCGGCGCCTGGGCGATGGCCGGCGCGCCCGCCTGGACCGCCAGCACGGCGGCGGCAAGCAGCGCGGTGAAGAAGATTCGCTTGATACGCTCTAACATCGTCATTCCTTCCCGTGTAAGGGCTGGCCTTCCCGTGTAAAGCCTCGGCGCCCATATGTCGCCGCCGGCCCGAACCCTGAAATCAAACGCCCGCTTGGATTCCGGGCGCAAACATTGTTACCTATTGCCCTTAAATCGTGCTTAATAAATATAGTTAACAAAACACTATATTCTATTGAAGTTCTACTAAGGCCATTATCTCTTGTATTATGGCATAAAAAATACTTTCAATCAACCACAAGATTCCTGAAGAATAGTTCTCGATACGCTGCGGAAACTCCGGTCGCGCGCGCCGGTGAGGCAAAAGCGAGGGCGCGGTCAAGGAGTCGGTTGAAAACGCCCTTTTCCTTTATCTGGTGGCGCAAACGGGATAGTTTTGGGCGACGATAAAAGAAGAAAATGACACCGTGTCCGGTCCGATTCGGAGCGCTTTCGGGCGTCGGGGGGGCGCCGGATACTACCAGGCGATGGCGGAAATTCCGATCACCCAGGCGCTCAAACAGGCGACGCCGAAGCCGATGAAGATCGAAGGCGTCGTCGGCGCCGCCCAGGGGCTTCGCGAAGGTTCGCCCCGCATCAAGATCTACGTCGCCAGGAAGACGCCCGGACTGCTCGCCCAACTCCCCGCCACCATCGCCGGCCACCCGGTCGCGGTCGGGGAGACCGGCGAATTCAAGGCGCTCGAGCGGTAAGGGGGATCAGCGTGGATTCGTCAAAGGGTGCCGTTCCGCGGGCGCGAGGCCGGCCTCGGTCATCAGATCGTATATTTTCGTTTTCTGTTCGTCGCGCTCGTTGTCCATCTCGATCAGGACGGAGCGCAGTTCCGGAC
>JADFJG010000104.1 GCA_022566265.1 Pseudomonadota bacterium
GCGCGTCTCGGGTCGTCCCAGTCCTTGATCAGCCACCATCTGCGTCTTTTGCGCGCCGCCCGGATCTTGAAGGCGGAGCGCCACGGCAAGCAGGTCTTCTATTCACCGGCCGACGAGCACATCAGTTCGATGATCGCCGGCATGGTCCATCACGTCGGCGAGACCGTGGCGGAAGAGGCGGAGCCCTGAATGGGAATGGAAGGCAAATGCCTCGATGGCATCGGCAACGTCGAGGAGATTCCCTATCGCCGGATAATGTGGGCGCTGCTGGCGATCAACGCCGCCATGTTCCTGATCGAGGCGGGGGCTGGTTTGGGCGCCAAGTCGGTCGCCTTGCAGGCGGATGCCCTCGACTTTCTCGCCGATGCCGCGACTTACGGCATTACCCTGCTGGTGCTTCCCATGGCGATCCGCTGGCGGGCGCGGGCGGCGCTCGTCAAGGGTGCGTCGATGGCCCTGTTCGGCCTGTGGGTGCTCGGTGCCACGGCATATAACGCGTTTTCGCCCGATGCCCCCGACGCCCTGGTCATGGGCTCGGTTGGCGTCCTCGCCTTGCTCGCCAACCTATTCTGCGTCTTGCTTCTTTTTCGCTTCCGCGGCGGCGACAGCAACAAACGCTCGGCCTGGCTGTGCAGCCGCAATGACGTCCTCGGCAATCTCGCCGTCATCGTCGCGGCCAGCGGCGTATCGGCGACCGGCACGGCATGGCCTGACCTCGCCGTCGCCTTGATCATGGCGGCGCTTTGGCTCCATGCCTCGATCCAGATCATCCGCCAGGCTATCGCCGAGTTGCGCCCCTCGCCCGCGACCGGTCACGGATGAGCCAGGCACTAAAGGCCGTTGGATGACGGCAACCTCCCACAGGGCGCGTCCTCACCGTCACGGCGACGCCGACAACGAGACCCGTCTGTTCCAGGCCATGGTCCTCACCGGCGTCTTCATGGTCGTCGAGGTGATCGGCGGGATTTACTCGGGCTCACTCGCCCTGCTCGCCGATGCCGGGCACATGCTGATCGACACCGCGGCGCTCTCGCTCGCCTGGCTGGGCTTCCGTGTCGGGCGGCGCTCCCCCGATTCCCGGCGCTCCTATGGCTATCACCGGTTCCAGATCCTGGCCGCTTTCGTCAACGGCGTGACGCTCCTGTTCGTCGTCGGCTGGATCGTCTTCGAGGCCATCGGGCGGTTGTTCGAGCCGGTCGAGATCCTGCCCTTGCCGATGCTCATCGTCGCCGTCCTGGGGTTGGCGGTGAACGTGCTGGCGCTCGCTCTGCTGCGCGCCGGTGATGGCGAAAATCTGAACGTCCGCTCGGCGGCGCTCCATGTGCTGGGCGATCTTTTGGGCTCCGTCGCCGCCATCCTCGCCGCCGCCGTCATCCTCGGGACCGGCTGGACGCCCATCGATCCCCTGCTCTCCGTCGTCGTCGCCATGCTCATCCTGCGCAGCGCCTGGGTGATCATTGGGCAGGCCGCCCATATCCTGCTGGAAGGGACGCCCGACTGGGTCGACATCGATCGACTGCGCGACGATTTGCGGAAATGCGTGCCGGGCATCGAGGACATCCATCATGTCCACGTCTGGTCGCTGACCTCCGAAAGGCCGCTGTTGACCATGCACGCCAATATCCGCGACGACGCCGATCACGATCAGGTGTTGCGCCGGATCAAGGAGACGCTGGCGCGCGATTTCGGCATCGATCACGCCACCGTCGAGGTCGAGAAGGGCGTTTGCGCCGACGACCCCCCCGAAGGGTCGTGAACCGGTTATGATTGGAATTGCGGCCGTAGCGGTCCTCTTGACGGCGATTGCGGCACCCGGCTGGGCGCACTCGCTGCGGGAGCTTGAAAGCAAGCTCACGGTAAAAGAGCGCTACATGGTAGTGGAGGAAGGCCCCTTCCCCGACTTCGTCCTCGAGGACGCCGGGGGGCGGCGGGTGGATCGGCGCGACTTCCTCGGCAAGGTGATGGTCCTGAACTTCATCTACACCGAATGCCCGGACGAGTGCCCGCTGCATAGCGAGCTGATCGCCGAGATCCAGGCCGGCGTCAACCGGACGCTGATGAAGGACCTCGTCGCTTTCGTCTCGATCACCACCGATCCGGAGAACGATACGGGGGAAGCGCTCACGGCCTACGGCCCGGTTCATGGCCTCGATGCCGCCAACTGGGTCTTCCTGACCAGCAAGGAGCCGGGTGCGACGCGCAAGCTCGCGGCGGGTCTCAGGCAAAAGTTCACGGCGCGTGACGGCGGTATCTTTCAGCACGCGATAGTGACCTACCTGATCGATGCCAGGGGACGGCTCCGGGCAAGGTATTTCGGCCTCAAATTCGATCCCGTGAACCTCATCGTGCACATCAACGGATTGCTGCATGAGGACCATCACGAGGATCGAAACAAGGGCGGGCCGGAAGCGCCGTCGTTATGGGAAAGGTTTATGGGCCTGTTCACAAGCTGACGGGACCCGCCCCATGAGGGCGCTGGGACGTGAACGCTCGGCGACGTTCAAAGCCTTCAAACTCAAGCTAATCCGAAATACAACCTGTCTGTAACGGTCTTCCTCGCGAGTCTAAGTAACTCTTTGATTTGCAAAGAGTATCTCAGTTTTTCAAGGCCGGCGCACCTGTTTTGGTGGAAAATCCAAGCCAGACCTATGAGAAATACAGTTTTTGGTTGTCCTGCCAAGGTTGCTCAAGGTATTCTGTGACGAGATACATCACGAAGACATAGAGGATGGCAGATAGTTTAGAACGATTCAGGAGTGAATATTTTAGGGCCTACCGGATAATAAAAAAAATTAACTGGTCGGACCCATCATTTACCCCTGAAAAAGCATTCGTATGCGCCATCTTTTCTAAGCTCGCCTATCTAAAAATCCCTGAGTTTGAAGCCCACTATGAAGGTGCGGTGAAAGTGGTTCCGTGCCTCACATACCAGCAGCTTATCGCACAAGAAAGAAGGATCAATTTTGACGACTTTGCGCACTCAATTGAAATTATGGACCCGATTGTGATAATCGGAGACTACGCGGTCGTCGTGGGCGCAGTGATGCAGAACGTTGTTATTGTTGCGATCAGAGGCACAAGACTCCTCTACACTCGGGATTGGATGATTGATTTCAATGCGCGGAGATTTCGGGCACATCCTGATGGTGATGAAGTGGTATATCATCGCGGCTTTTATCTCGCCATTACGCAGTGCCTCGGGCAGCTGGCCGCCGAGATCAAGAAGAGATCGAACAACAATTGTATTCCCATTTACGTCACGGGACATTCTCTGGGAGGAGCGCTCGCGGCGATAATGTATAGTCTCGGGGGCAAGACCTTTTCCAAACGGTACAAGTATGAGACACCCGGAGAGCCGATTATTGACACATATTCCAGCCTTACCTTTGGAATGCCCAGGTACGGTGATGTGCGGACTGTCACGACGCTGCGGAGCCCATTCCATATCTATAATGACAAAGACATTGTGCCGATTTTCCCGCCGCGGTGGATCGGATTTGCAGACCCGCCAATCGAGTTTAGAGCTACGAGGAAAAAGCTGATAGTGCTTGCAAAACGCGAACGATTGGGACTCCGATCGCTGCTATCGCGAGCACACCTAGCCAGAGGCATAAGATATCATTTCATAGAGCGTTACATCCGGCGCATAGGTGTCAGCATTGGACTCTACTAAAAGCATCGTCCGCGCCTAAAGTTGACACTTGAGAAGCCAATTCAGCTTACCGCTAGTCATAGACGAGCCGCTTCTCCTTCCATTACGGTTCGCGAAGGGGCACCGGATAGGAGATGCGCCTCGGTCAAGCCGAGAAAGCCAGGCAGGCAAAAAACCGGGGGCCCGACGGCCCCCGGCTCTCAATTCCGTTGACCCGCTCTAACGGCGCTGGCCGAAAAGGTACAACAGCATCATCATCAGGTTGACGAAGTCGAGATAGAGCTTAACCGCGCCCATGATCGCCTTCTTGCCCTGGACCTCGCTACTGTCGCTGGCGAGATAGATTTCCTTGATCTTCTGGGTATCGTAAGCGGTCAGCCCGACGAAGATGAGGACGCCGATCACCGAGATGGCGAACATCAGGGCCGAGCTTTGCAGGAACCAATTGACCGCCATCGCGATGAAGATGCCGATCAGCCCCATGAACAGGAACGAGCCCCAGCCCGAGAGGTCCTTCTTGGTGGTGTAGCCATAGAGGCTCATGGCGCCGAAGGTGCCGGCGGCGATGAAGAACACGCGGGTGATGCTCGTGCCGGTATAGATCACGAAGATCGTCGACAGCGACATTCCCATGACGGCGGCGAACAGCCAGAACAGGATTTGCGCCTTGGCGAACGACATCGACGCGATCTTGACGTTGAGGAATATGATGAAGCCAAGCGGCGCCAACATGACGACCCACATCAGCGGCGTGCCGAAAATGGCGTTGAAAAACGCCGGGGTGTTGGCGACGACGTAGGCGACGATGCCGGTCAGCGCCACGCCCGACGCCATGTAGTTGTAAACCTGGAGCATGTACTGGCGCAGGCCGACGTCGATATCGGCCGCCGCCGCCTGTGCCCGGGTCATTTGCCCTCTGTCCGAATAGGGATCCATGGCAAGTCCTCTGAATGAATGTGGTTTAAGATCTAGTCCTTAATATGGCCTATCGGGGCGGCGAATCAACCGCGCGCCGGCGTGCCAAGACGGCCCCGGACGCCGAGACAAAGGCCCCCCGGTAAGGCCCAAAGCAAGGCCAGCCGCCGTTTTCGCTCCTTTAACGCCCTCAGGCGCTGCGCAGCGCCGAGGCCGCCGTTTGCCCCAGCGCCCGCCAGGTGCCGGCGAAGCCGAACGCCATGGTGACCCCGGTGCAGCCAAGCGCGGCGCCGATCACCGGTCCGGGCAGGAACGCCCAGGAGGTATGCATGACGCCGGTGAGGATGAGATAGGCGGCGGCACAGCCAAACAGGCCGGCGAGGACCGCCGACGCAAGGCCGACGATGGCGAACTCGATGACGAAGGCGCTGAGTATGTCGCTTCGCCGGGCGCCGACGATCTTCAGCACCACCGCGTCATAGATGCGGCGGCGCTGCCCCGCCGCGATGGCGCCCGCCAGGACGAGGGTTCCGACGATCAGCGCGACGGCGCCGGCGGCGCGCCCGGCGGTGGCGATGGCCGCCAGGATGGCGGCGGCGGCCTCGAGGGCGTCGCGGACGTGAATGGCGGTGATGTTGGCGAAGCGCGAGGTGACGGCGCTCCTGACCGCCTCTTCCGAGCCGGGCGCCGCCTTGACCGTGGCGATGTGGGTCTGGGGCGCGTCTTCCAGCGTGCCCGGCGCGAAGATGACGACGAAGTTCATCGCCAGGCTGGTCCAGTCGATCCGGCGCAGATTGGCGATGGTGGCGGTGATCTCGCGGCCGAGGATGTTGAAGCTCAAGCTGTCGCCGACGCCGACGCCGAAGCCCCGCGCGATACCGGCGTCCAGCGAGATCATTGGCGGGCCCGAATAATCCACCGGCCACCACTCGCCCGCCACCACGCTGCTGTAGGGCGGCGGCGTCGCGGTGTAGGTGAGGGCCCGGTCGCCCCGCACCACCCATCGCGCGTTGGGCGCGATCGCCACCCGGTCGACATCGATGCCGTTGATCCTGACGATGCGCGCGCGCAGCGACGGCAGGCGGCGCAATTCGCCGGCGCCGGGCACCGCTGCGATAGCGGCGTCGAAGGCCTCGGCCTGGTCGGGCTGGATGTCGATGAAGTAATAGCTTGGCGCGCGTTCGGGGATGGTTTGGCGGATCTGGCGCTCGAGATTGCCCTCGATCTCGGCCAGGGTGATGAACAGGGTGAGCCCGATGCCCAGCGAGGTGACGATGATGGCGGTCGGCGCGCCCGGGCGCCCGAGATTGGCAAGCGCCAGATGCAGGTGCAGGTACCGCCGCCTTATCGCCCCTTTCTTCGCCAGCCATCGCGCGCCTCGCCGAAGCCCGTAGGCCTCGGCGCTGAACGCCGCCAGCGCCAGGGTGGTGGCGCCGATGAACCAAAGGGCGATCTCGCGCGACGCCGCGGTGGCGTAGGCAAGAGCCGCCAGGGCCAGTACGGCGCCGAGGGCGGCGGCGATATAGGCCGGTGGCGGGCGCCGCCGGGTGGTGCTTACGAGATCGCGGAACAGGCCGGCGGCGGAGATTTGTCGCGCCCGCGCCAGCGGCCATAGCGTGAAGCCGAGCGCCGTCAGCACCCCGTAGGCCGCCGCCAGCGCCAGAGGCTCCCCATGGAGGCCGAAGCGGGGATCGATCGGCAGATAGGCCTTGAAGGCCGAAACGGCGAGCGCCGGCAGCGCCGCGCCGATGATGAGCCCAAGGGCGATCCCGGCCGCGGTCATGGCCATGACCTGGATCAGATAGGTGCGGAAGATCAGCTTCGCCGGCGCGCCGAGGCATTTGAGGGTGGCGATGGTCGAGGTCTTGCCGTCGAGATAGCTCTTGACCGCGTTGCCGACGCCGATGCCGCCGATCAGCAGCGCGCCGAGGCCGATGAGGGTGAGGAACAGGCCGAACCGCTCGACAAAGCGCGCGATACGGGGGACCGGGTTCTTGACCGTACGCAGCCGCCAGCCGGCATCGGGGAAGGCGGCCGTGAGCTCCGCCGTCCACCTGTCCACATCGACGCCCGCCGCAAGCCCGATCCTGTAATGGTGGTGGATCAGGCTGCCCGGTCGCACCAGGCCGGTGGCGCTTAGCCCCCGTTGGCTGATGATCATGCGCGGGCCGAGCTTGAACACGCCGGACCCCCGGTCGGGCTCGCGCACGAGGGTGGCGCGGATGATGAACTCGGCCGCGCCCAAGCGCACCTTGTCGCCAAGCGTCAGCCCGAGGCGGGTGAGGAGATCGCCTTCCACCACCGCGCCGAAGGCGCCGTTCGCCGGGGCCAGGGCGGCCTTGAGCGCCATCGCCGGGGCCAGGGTCACTTCCCCGAACATTGGGTAGGCCCCATCGACGGCCTTGATTTCCACCAACGCGGGGCGGCTCGCCTTCTCCCCCGCCCTGTCTCCCGGCGGCGCCACCGCGTGCGCCATCGCCCGCATCCTGGCGATGGCGGAAACGGCGCCGTTCGCCGTCAGATACCGGAGCTGGGCGTCGGTCGCCGCGCGGTGCCTGAGGCTGAGATCGACGTCGCCGCCAAGCAGGGTCCGGGCGTCCCGCGCGATCCCTTCCTTGACCGCCGCCGAGAACGAACCGATGGCGGCGATGGCCCCGACGCCGAGCGTCAGGCAGGCGAGCATCACCTTGAAGCCCCTGAACCCGCCGCGCAGCTCGCGGCGCGCCAGTTTCAGGGCCAGCGCCCACGATGAGCCGGCGCCGGCGTCCCCGCCGGGCTGGCGCCGCGCCGGCTCATCGTCGCCCGCGGTCATCGTCCGTGCCAAGCGTTGGTGTCGCCAGGCCGGGGCATATCGCGAGGCCGGGTCATGTCGCGCCGCCGGGGTCTGCGCCGTCGCCGGCGATGCGCCCGTCGAGAAGCTTGACCCGGCGGGAACAGCGCGCCGCCAGGCCGCGATCGTGGGTAATCAGCATCAAGGTCGCGCCGCTCTTGGCCTGGAGGTCGAACAACAGGTCCATCACGTGGGCGCCGGTCTCGCTGTCGAGGTTGCCGGTGGGCTCGTCGGCGAGGATCAGTTCGGGCTCCGGCGCGAAGGCGCGCGCTATGGCGACGCGCTGTTGCTCGCCGCCGGAAAGCTGGGCCGGGTAGTGGCCGAGCCGATGGCCGAGCTCCACCGCGCGAAGCGCCGCGCCGGCGCGTTCGAACGCGTCCCCCCGTCCCGCCAGTTCCAGCGGCACGGCGACGTTCTCAAGCGCCGTCATGGCGGGGATGAGATGGAAGGACTGGAACACGATGCCGATGCGCCGGCGGCGGAGAAGGGCCAGCGCATCCTCGTCCATCCGGTTCAAATCGGCGCCGTCGACAAAGACCGTGCCGGAACTCGCCCGTTCCAATCCGGCGATGATCATGACCAGGGTGGACTTGCCCGATCCCGACGGTCCGCCGACGGCGATACGTTCGCCGCGCTCGACACGTAAGTTTATTCCGCGCAGGACCTTGACCTCGCCGGCGGCGCTTTGCAGATTGAGATGGACGCCGTCGAGTTGGATCATCGGGCCGGTGTTCCCAGGCGTATCGGTTGTTGAAGGGGTCATGAAAATTCCGCGTAACGAAAAAGCCGGTTCCGCCCTGGCCGCGACGGGCCGGGGTCCGCCATCCCGATACCCACGCGCGGCGCGCCTTGTCAATGGCGCCGCCGTCTTTCTCCTTTGCCTCTCCTTTGCCTTCGCCGATCCGGCGATCGGTGAGACCCGCCTGCTGGTGCTCGGCGACAGCCTGACGGCGGGTTTCGGCCTCAGCGCCCGCGATGCGTTTCCCGCCCGGCTCGAGGCGGCGCTGAGAAGCGGCGGTCTGGCGGTCAAGGTGATCAACGGCGGCGTCTCGGGCGATACTACCGCCGGCGGGCGCGCGCGTCTCGGATGGGCGCTTCGCGCCAAGCCCGACGCCGTCATCATAGAGCTTGGCGGCAACGACGCGCTCCGCGGCGTCGATCCGGCCACCACCGAAGCGAACCTGGCGGCCATCCTCGCCCGTCTCGCCCGGCACAACATACCGGTGCTGCTTTGCGGCATGGTCGCGCCGCCCAACATGGGCCGTGACTATGGCCGGCGGTTCAACGCCATATTCCCGCGCCTGGCGGAGCGCTTCGGGGTTTTGTTCTATCCATTTTTCCTCGAGGGCGTCGCCATGAAGCCGAGGCTCAACCAGCGCGACGGCGTCCATCCGAACGGGCGTGGCGTCGGCGTCATCGTCGAGCGCTTGTTACCCTATGCGCGGGAACTCGTGTTACAGTCGCGGTAAGACCAAAGGCCCTTGCCGCGATCCACAACCGGGAGAGAGTGCCGCCATGAGCGTGTTCCGCGCCGCCCATGCCGAGGCCGATGGCTGGGCGCAAGCGAGCAAGGCCTGCGTCGATCGGCTGGGCGCCCTCGACGAGGGCTTCAACCTCGGCTTCCTCTACGTCAACGAGGCGCTGGCGCCGGATCTCTCTTCCATCCTGACCTTCGTCCGCGAGAGGACCCGGATCGAGGACTGGGTGGGGGCCGTGGGCTACGGCGTCTGCGCTTCGGGGCGTGAATTCTTCGGCCCGCCGGCGATGGTGGTATTGGTGGCGGCGCTGCCGAGCGATTCCTTCCGCGTGTTCCCCCCGGTCGGGGAAAGCTTCGAGGCGTTCCACGTCGATCACGGCGACTGGGTCGAGCGCTCCGCGCCGGTCTTCGCCATCGTCCACGGCGATTCCCAGGACGGCAGGGTGGCCGAGATCGTCGCCAGGCTGGCCGAGGAGACCCCGGCGTTCCTCGTCGGCGGGCTGGCGTCGATGGCGGGCGCGCGCAACGTGGTGGCGGGCAAGGCCACGGGCGGCGGCGTCTCGGGCGTCATGTTCTCGTCTCGCGTCGCGGTGGCGACCGGGCTGAGCCAGGGCTGCACGCCGCTTGGCCCGGTCCATGCCATCACCGAGGCCGAGGGCAACGTTCTCGTCGGCCTCGACGAGAGAAACGCGCTCGATGTCTTCATCGAGGACATCGGCGAGGAGCTCGCCGAGGACCTCGGGCGGGTGCCCGGCCTCATCCATGCCGCCCTGCCGGTGAAGGGTTCCGACACCGGGGACTATCTGGTGCGCAATCTCATCGGCATCGACGCCGACAAGGGGTGGCTCGCCATCGGCGATACCGTCGAGCCGGGCGACCAGGTGATGTTCTGCGCCCGCGACCGCGACAGCGCCGCCCGCGACATGGCGCGCATGTTGAAGAACCTCAAGGCGCGGGCGCCGGGCACGCCCAAGGGCGGCGTCTACGTCTCCTGCGTCGCCCGCGGTCCGAACCTGTTCGGCGCCGGGTCCGAGGAGCTCAAGATGATCCGCGACGCCCTCGGCGACTTTCCCCTGGCCGGCTTTTACGCCAACGGCGAGATCTCGAATGACCGCCTCTACGGCTACACCGGCGTCCTCACCCTGTTCCTGTAGATTCGTATCTGCCGTGGAGATTTAGGTAGAACACCGCGCGTGGCGTGGCAAAAAGCGCTGCTCCGTCCCCTCACTTGCCGCCAGCTTGTTCAAGTAATTTTGCCGCAGCAGATCGGTCATGCTCAGTGGCAACCGCCAGCGGTGTTTCTCCTGCCTCGTTCTCCAAATTCAAATCAGCACCTGCGGCAATCAATATACGCAATGCATATAGGCTGCCTCGCTCAGCGGCATGATGAAGCGGAGTGTTGTTCCTTTCATTTCCCGCTCTCATGTCGGCACCGGCCTTGATCAAAAGTTTGACCATGGCTGAACGATTTTCGTAAGCCGCTAAGTTCAGCGTTCGGTTGCCTCTCTCATCGGCAGCATTCACATTCGCACCGGCCTCAATGAGTACCTTCATAGCGTCTAAGCTGCCCCAAATCGAGCGATGTAGCGCTCTCCGTCCCCGTTTGTTTGCAAACTCAATATTGGCACCGGCTTTCAGCAGGAGCTTCACTAGTCCCGGGAGACCTTTCTGCGCCGCCACGATCAAGGCAGTGCTGCCTCTTCTTCGTGCAATCACCGCGTCGACATTTACCCCTTGCGATAGCGCCGCAGTTACGCCTTCCGCGTCACCTTCCAAAACGGCTGTGCGCAGGTCACTAAGGGCATCCGCGGCTGCAACTCCTGAATAGAAGCTAAACAAAATGAAGGTACAGAGGAGTACGCACCTAACCCGCATGCTTCGCTTCGGACAAATTGGCTTAATCTTCATATCGGATTCGTCAGACATTGCTTTTCCCCAAATTCGCTAGGATGGACATCCGCCTCCACCCTCCCGCAGGATGGCTCCGATGATTGAGAATAGAGTCCGCTGACCTATACGGTCAATGGCTTTGGGGTACTCGCAGAAATTGAAAGTTTCTAAAGTAAGGAATTAGTCATTGAGATATAGTGTTGCCTGTCGCCGCCGGTTCGGGTTTATAAGCCCCTCGGTTGGGGCCGCCCGCCGTTTCGGCCCGAGGATGCCGCCATGATCCGCCTCTTCGTCGCCATCGAGCTTCCGGGTGAGCTCAAGGAACGCCTTTTTGCCATGGGCGGCGGCGTGCCGGGGGCGAAATGGGTGGAACCCGAGAACCTTCATCTCACGCTCCGCTTCATCGGCGAGGTCGGCGAGGGCCGGCTCGGCGACATCGACGCGGCGCTCGGGGCCGTGCATTCGCCGGCCTTCGATCTGACCCTTGCCGATACCGGGCATTTTTCCTCGCGCCGCAGATCCCGGGTGTTGTGGGTGGGGGTGGAGAAGAACGAGACCCTGTCGCGGCTTCAGGCCAGGGTGGAGGCGGCGTGCGTCGGCGCCGGGATCGAGCCCGAGGGACGCAATTATTCGGCCCATATCACCCTGGCGCGCCTCAACCGGGCGCCTTCGTCGAAGGTCGGCACCTTCCTTGGGGCCAACGCCATGTTCATGGCGCCGCCGTTCCGGGTCACGGAGTTCATCCTGTTCTCGAGCTTCCTGGCGCGCAACGGCGCCATTCATCGTCAAGAGGCGACTTACCGCCTGGACGGGTCCTGATAATGGCCGGGCGCGGGACGCCGAACCCGGCGAACAATAACCCGGTGAATAATTCTGGGAGGAACCCATGAAGATTTCCCGCCTCGATCATTTCGTCCTCACCGTCGCCTCGATCGAGCGCACGGTCGAGTTCTACCAACGCGTGCTCGGCATGCGCGCCGAGACCTTCGGCGAGGGGCGCACGGCCCTTCATTTCGGCGATCAAAAGATCAACCTGCACCCGGCGGGGCGCGAATACGAACTCAAGGCGGCCAAGCCGACGCCGGGCTCGGGAGATTTCTGCCTGATCAGCGCCGAGCCGCTGGACAAGGTGATCGCCGATCTCGAGGCCGCCGGGGTCGAGATCGAGGTGCCGGCCTCGAAGCGCACCGGCGCGCTGGG
>JADFJG010000169.1 GCA_022566265.1 Pseudomonadota bacterium
GGCGGCCGAACTGAACCCGCTGCTTGGCGAAGGCGACGGAGGCGTCGAGGGCGGCCTGGCAGATCCCCGTGGCCAGGGCGGCGATGCCGACCCGGCCCTTGTCGAGGGCCTGCATCATCTGCTTGAAGCCGGCCCCCTCGGTGCCCAACAGGGCCTCTTTCGGCAGGAAGACGTGGTCGAAAAAGAGCGCCGAGACCTGCGAGGCGCACTGGCCCATCTTGCGCTCCTTGCGGCCACTGGAAAACCCCTTCCACGCGCGTTCGACGATGAAGGTCGAAAGCCCCTTGCCGCCGACGCTTCCCTCCGCGCGCGCCAGAATCACCGCGAAATCGCACAGGGGCCCGTTGTTGATCCAGAGCTTGGAGCCGCTCAGGCGCCAGCCGCCCTCGACCTCGCGCACGACGCTCTTGAGCCCGGAAACGTCCGAGCCCGCCTCCGATTCGGTTATCGCGAAGGCGCACTTCAGCTCGCCCTTGAGCAAGGGCGCCAGATAGCGCGCTTTCTGCTCCTCGGTTCCCAGACGCTCGAGCAGTCCCGCGACCATCTCGACCAGGCCGCAGAGGTCGGCGACCGCACTATAGCCCCGGGAGAGTTCCTCCATGACCAGGGCGTAACTCAAGATGTCGGCGCCGGCCCCGCCGCGCTCCGGAGAGACCGCGATGCCGAGGAAGCCACCCTCCGCCATGCGGCGGTAGATCTCCTCGGGAAAGGCCTCTTCGGTGTCGAGCCGCTCGGCCGCCGGTGCCACGACCTCGTCCGCGAATTTGGCGGTCGTCCGCCGGAAAAGCCGTTGCGCCTCGGTGAGTTGCATATTACAAGTCCCTTGGACTTACTTATACGTCAGTCATATTGTGACCTCGATGCGATGGCAAGTCCCAAGTCCATGCCGCGGGGGCGCAGGGGCGATCGCGTCCGGAAGGAATGCCCGGGCCTTGACTATCCGGGCTTCCGCGAGACGGCCGAGGCGATGCGCCCTTGCATTGCATAACCCGGCGAAAGAGGCGTTTTATGGCGAACAGGGGAAGCGGGAATTGACCGATCGCGCGAGACAAGCCGCGAGGCGCTCGCCGGCGCCGCGTATCGATGTGGCCGGCGCCGAGCATGGGCTGATGCGGGACCGGATCAAGACGGTGGCCACCGACCTCTTGATCCGGCACGGCTATCGGGGCGTCAGTTTCGGCGACATCGCCCCGCTATTGGAGACGACCCGCGCGAACATCCATTACCACTTCGGCAACAAGCAGAAATTGCTCGAAGAGGTACTCGAGGATTACGTCGACAATACCTTGGTCCGCTTCCGCCGTATCTGGACCGACGAAAGCCGATCGTTCGAAGAGAAGGTCGAGGCGACGATCGCGTTCAACCGGAAGCGCTACGCCAAGTTCAACACGGGTCGGGCGAAGGGGCGGCCCTGGAGTCTGATCGCGCGCATGCGCAACGATAACGACGTGATCGGCGAGTACGCGAACAAGGCCCTGAACCGATTTGCGCGGGAGCTGTCCGCCTACATCACGGAAGCGACCGGTGCGGCGATACGTGGGGGCGAGTTCGAGGCCGACGCGCCGGCCGAAGACATCGCCGTCCTGTTGGTCAGCATTGCCAACAGCGCCGGGCCGATCACCCAGGACGCCGGCGACTTCGAGCGCCTGGCCGAGCTCTACCGCGCGTTTCTGAGAACGGCCAAGGCCGCGTATGCGCCGCAACCGCGGCCAAGGGCGTGATCATGGGGCTCGGGATCGTCGGCTACTTCCTCGCCTTGGATGTGGCCTTGGAACTTACGGGTTCTTGACCCAGGCCATGATGTGCTCGGCGGCCGCGACGGTCACGCCGTCCTGGTTGACGACCTCGACCTTGGCGCGCGAGCGGCGCTTGTCCGGGTCGAGCTCGGCGATGGTGTAGGTCACCGTCACGGTGTCGCCGATGAACACCGGCTTGATGAAGCGGACCCGGTCGTAGCCGAGCGAGACCGGGGTCTCGTCGATGCCCTTGCGCTCGACTTGGGCGATCATCAGGCTCGAGGTGGTCGACATGAAGCCGACCAGCAGCGCGCCGTGGGCGATTCGCCGCCCATAGGCCGAGCGCTTCATGTATTCCTCGTTGACGTGGTTGCCGGAGAAATCCCCGGTGATGCCGGCGAAGAGGTAGACGTCGGTCTCGCCGACGGTCTTCGAGAAGGTCGCTTGGTCGCCGATCTGGACGTGAAATTCGGACATTGGTTCTCTCTCGCTGTGCTGTGGGCCTCTCTCGCCGTGCGGTGTCGTTCAGGACGGCGCGAAAATTACCTTGTCGTCGATCAAGGTTTCGGTTTCGCCCGGCGAATAGCCCAAATCGGCCAGGATGTCCCGGCTGTCCTCGCCGACCTCGATCGCGAGATGGCGCAGCTCGGGCACCTCGCCGTCGTACCTGAGCGGATGATTGACCAGGGTGGCGGTTTGGTTTCCGACCGGCACCTCTCGGAATACCTGGTTGTGGATCGCCTGGGGGTCGCGCTTCAGGTCCTCGTAGTTCTGGACCCGGGCGTACCAGATCGCGTGGGCGTCGAAGGCCTCGATCACCTCC
>JADFJG010000105.1 GCA_022566265.1 Pseudomonadota bacterium
GCGCCGCGGTGCCATGGGCCACCATGTTCCGCCAGTACTCGAGACCCCCGCGCAACACCATGACGCCGGCGACCGCGGCGAACGGCATGATCATGGCGTCCAAGGGCTCGCCCCGGAATACCTTGGCCAGCAGCCAGCCGAGCAAGGCAAGCCTGGCGATGCCGAGCGCCGCCGCCAAAAGACCGATCATCACGGCCCCGGCGATTCGACCGCGAACGCCCTTGGTGAACCGCCATAGTCGCAAGTCGAAATACACCATGCCCTCCGCGGCGGTTAACCCGAGGCCGCGCCCTTGGCGCCGCCGGCCGTCCGGCCTCAACCGGCCATCAGGGGCTTTCCGGGTCCTCGTCGACCGCCGCCGTCTGGCGGGCGCGGAAATCATCCAGCGCCTTGGCGGTATCGCCGTCACTCAAGGCCAGCACCGCCGCCGCCAGCAGGGCGGCGTTGATCGCGCCGGCCTTGCCGATGGCCAGCGTCCCGACCGGCACGCCGCCCGGCATCTGCACCATCGACAGCAGGGCGTCCATTCCCTTGAGCGTCGGCCCTTCCATCGGCACGCCGAAGACCGGCAGCGGGGTGAGGGCGGCGACAGCGCCCGGCAGCGCCGCCGCCATGCCGGCGCCGGCGATCAGCACCTTGAGCCCCCGGCCCTTGGCGCCCTTGACGTATGCGGTCAGCTTATCGGGCGTGCGATGGGCCGAGAGGACCTTGGATTCGCATGGAATCCCAAGCCCTTCCAGGGTTTCGGCGCAATGGCGCATGACCGGCCAGTCCGATTTGCTGCCCATCACGATGCCGACCACGGGGCTCCCCTGTTCCATCCCGGCCGATCCTTTATCCCGTCCCGCGCCGATGATCCTCCACCCGGCGCCAAGGGGGCAATTATAGGTCCCGCCACCGGCTTCGCAACCGCGCTCGCCGCGGGCGCCGGAAACAGCCGCCGAACCGGCGTCCAGGCGGCCTCGAAGGCGCGCCAACGACCCCAAGCTTCATGTGACTTTTGCCAAATTCTGTATTAATATCAGGCGTTGTTCGCGATGGTGGCGGGGTCCGTTCTCTTGAACACAAGCCGGGGGTTTTAAACCCCTTCGCTAGAGGCGTCGGCATGGTGGGAAAACGATGAAAATAGAGAGTTCAAGGCCCGTTTCCGGCGCCCGCGCCGTCCGCAAGTCGGCGGCGACAAGCGCCGCGACCGCGCCCGAGGCGGCGCGCACGATCGGCGACTTCCTTTCCATCGGCGGCATCCCCGAGGGGGAACTGACGCCGAAGGTCCGCGCCTCGATCATGATCCTGCTGCAGGAGGTCGACCGCCTGCGCCGGGAGATCGAGGACAACAAGTCGCGCATCACCTATCTCGAACAATTGGCCGACCAGGATTCCCTGGTGCCGGTAGCGAACCGCCGCGCCTTCGTGCGCGAGCTCTCGCGCCAGATGTCGTTCGCCGAACGCTACGGCACGGCGAGCACCGTGGTCTATTTCGACATCAACGGCTTGAAGGGCATCAACGACACCCACGGCCACGCCGCCGGCGACGCCGCCATCCGCCATGTCGCCGAGGCGCTGGTCCGCAACGTCCGCGAATCGGATACCGTCGGGCGTCTCGGCGGCGATGAGTTCGGCGTCATCCTGACCAACGCCGACAGGGAGGTGGCCGGCGAGAAGGCGGCGTTCCTGGCCGCCGAGATCGAGGCCCGGCCGATGGAGTGGGAAGGCAAGAACCTCAGGCTCTACATCGCCCACGGCGCCTATACCTTCAAGGGCGGCGACGACGTCTCCAAGGCCCTGGACGAGGCCGACCGCGACATGTACGCCCGCAAGCAAGGCACCAAGGGCACCGCCTGAGTGGCCGGGCCCGTTCCGTACCGGTTTTGTGGTTCGCGATCGGCTTTTTGTACCCCATCGTCCGGGCGAAAAATATCAATGGGCAGGCGAACAATGAGACTTAAGCTTCTCTCGGTTGCATCGATGATGTTCGTGGCGGCGTGCAACACCACCGCGACAATGGAAATGCCTACGGTCGATAAGAAAGACCTGATCGAGGTTACCGAACCGATCGAAAAACAGGCGTCATTCGCGCTCAGCAAGGTCGTCGCCAACATCAAGCGTGGCACCGTTATCGCCCACTTCCCCGCCGCCGGCGTCGAGGGCACCGACGGATATCTTTGTAACTACAAGCATACGGGCGACTCGACGCTGGAGTGGGGGACCGGCACGGCGGTTCTCGGCAACTGGAGCACCGAGCTCGGCGAGGTCTTCTACCAGGCCTTGAACTCAAAGGGCCTGAATATCGCCGGCAACCCGACCGAATTGTTCCGCCGCTCCGATGCCGTCGCCGGGGCGGAGTATCTGATCGGGGCGCGAATTACCAAAATCACCGGCAATATTTGCCAAAGTCACCACTGGTGGGATGGCCGCCCGCTCAACGAATACTCGGGAGAGATATTCATCGACGTCGAATGGACAATTTTCTCATCCATCCTTCAACGCCGGGTTCTCAAGACCAGCACCCAAGGTTACTTCAAGCAGGTCAAGCCCAAGCGGGATGGCATCGTCCTGGCTTTCCACGAGGCCTTCGCGATCGCGTCCGAGAACCTTCTGACGTCCCAAAGATTTGTCGATATTGCCAGCGGCAAGGCGCCGGTCGACATTGCCTCGATCCCCGGCCCGGTTAGATATTTTTTCGCCAAAAAACTTAGCTCGAAAAGCCTGAAAAAACGAATCGAGACCGTCATATCCTCGGTGGTGACGGTACGTCTTGGGCTCGGGCATGGGTCGGGTTTCGTGATCAGTGAAGATGGCTTGATCCTGACCAATCAACACGTCGTCGGCGACAGCAAACGCGTTGGCATAGTGCTCAGTAATGGCATCGAAATCGAAGGCACGGTGTTGGCCCGCAACGAAGGACGGGACGTGGCGCTGATCAAGATCCCGCTTCGGGTGCCATCGTACCTGCCGGTGCGGTTAGAGCGGCCGGCGCGCCTTGAGAAGACCTTTGTCATCGGCACGCCGATCAGAGCCGGTCTCAGATCGACCGTGACATCGGGTGTCGTCAGCGCCATTCGTATCGAGCCAAGATCGGGGCTCTCGTTCATTCAGTCCGACGCGGCCGTATCGCCGGGCAATAGCGGCGGGCCCTTGCTCGATGAAAACGGCAATGTCATCGGCATCAGCGTTTTAAAATTCATCGGCAAGTCCAGCGAAGGATTGAACATGTTCATTCCCATCGATGAAGCGCTCGAGGCGCTCAACCTAAAGCCAAAACCGGCTTCTAGCCGATAATTCCCATTGTGGAATCCAATGTCGTTTTAACCGCCGTCCCGCCCATTTCGGCCTCTAGCCCACTCCCGGCAACAAATAGCCACGGATGACCCGGACGAGATCCTGGCACGCCCCGGTGAAACCGTAGAGCGTCTTGCGGGTCGGCCCGAAGCCGTCGAATTCGCCCGGCGCCAAGCCTTGCTCTTCATACGCCCTGCCGAAATCGGCGAACTTGTCCAACAGCCCATCGACGATCTCCGGGTCCACCGGATCGTCGATCCGGGGAACGACCTCTATGTCCGAGGCGTTCAATCTCCTTTGCCACTGGGGGGTCAAGGTCACCACCATGTCGGCGCCGATGAATTCGGACCAATGCCGGTGATGGCGCGTCGCCGCGGAGAGCAGCCGGGCGGTGTAGCCCCGCTCCCGGAAGAGGCGGTAGGCTTTCTTCATCACCGCCACCCCGGCCCAATCGAGATGCGCCGGATCGGTGACGATGTCCTGCCGATTGGCCACTTCCTTGAGCCAATCATCCAGGCGCCCGACCATGATCGTGCAGACGGGCCCCATGCGGGATATGTCCTCGCCGGCCTTCCGCCGCCGCTCGAGCCCCCTTTCCACGGCCTCGGCGACGGCCACCGCCTGGGGGACCGAAAAGCAGACCGTCGCGTTGATGCTGATGCCGCGCCACGTCGCCTCCTCGATGGCCCCGACGCCGGCCTCGGTCACCGGGATCTTGACGATCATGTTGGGAGCCAGGGCGTCGAAATGGACCGCCTGGGCGACAATCAGGTCGGCATTGCGGAAGTATTGAGGGTTGGTCTGTATGGAAAGCCGGCCATTTTTTCCTTTTTCCCTGTCGAAGATGGGGCGCAACAACCCGGCGGCCTTGACCGACATCTCCTCGGTGAGTTTCCAGGCGATCTCGTCTTCCGTCGCGGTCGGGTATTCGGCGATAAGCTTTTCGATACAAGGCTCCCACAGCTCCAACTCCTTGTTGAGCACCTGGCCGACAATTACCGGATTGGCCGTCGCCCCGACCGCGCCATGCTCTATCGCGGAGCTCAGCTCTGCGATCGAGCACGAGTCGTTCCACAGATCGGTGTCGGTGGTCATGACCATTTTGTGTAACGGGCTCTTATATATTCGATCATCCATAACGAACGGTTCCTGTTGTTTGCCACGCAAGTATCCGCTTGATGGCCGTGGTGGCCTCCCGACCACGCGCGGCGGCGGGCCCTATAGACCGGCGGCGGCGACGGCGCTTCTCACGCCTTCGATGCCCATGCGGGCATAGGTCAGGGGATGGGCCTTGGCCGGGTCCTGTTCGGCCTCGACCACCAGCCAGCCGGAATAGGCGAAAGGGCGAAGGGCGGCCAGCACGGCGGCGAAATCGACGGCGCCGTCGCCCGGCACCGTGAAGACGCCGTCGAGCACGGCGTCGAGGAAGCTCATATCCCCGCCCCGCGCCTTCTCCAGCACATCGGCGCGCACATCCTTGCAATGGACGTGGTTGATGCGCCCGCCGTGACGGGCGGCCACCGCCACCGCATCGGCGCCGGCGAAACTCATATGCCCGGTGTCGAGCAAGAGGCCGACGGCCACCCCGGTGCATGCCATCAGCCGGTCGACCTCGGCCTCGGTCTCGATCACCGTGCCCATATGGTGATGATACGCCATGGCGACGCCGCGTGACGCCAGATGCTCGGCGACGCGGGTCAGGCGCTCGCCGAACGGCGCCCATTCGTCGTCGGCAAGCTGGGGGCGGGCCGAGATCGGCGCATCGCGGTCGCCGTGGGTGCTGCCCATCGCCTCGGCGAAGACCATCACGGGGCACCCCATCTCACCAAGCAGGGTCAAATGCCCCTCGACCGCTGCGATCTCCTCCTCCACGGTGCGTTCCATGAGGTTGGCGCTGTACCAGCCCGACACCAGGCTAAGCCCGTGGCGGTCGAGGATCGGGCGCAGCTCCGCCGCCGTTCGCGGGAACTTGTGGCCCATCTCGATGCCCTCGTAGCCGGCCTCCCTTGCCTCCGCCAGGCAGGTCTCGAGCGGCGTGGCGCCACCGAGCTCGGGCATGTCGTCGTTGGTCCAGGTCAGCGGATTGATGCCGATCCGGGGCGCCATCTCACTCAGCCCTCGATGCGTTGCCTGGCGGTGGCGGCGGTGTAATCGGCGCGCGCGCTCCTGACCTCGGCGCGCCCCGAGACCTCGGGCACGGCGACGTCCCACCAGGCGCCGCCCTCCTTCGTCGCCGCCTTGGGGTCGGTCTCGATGACGATGACGTAAGTCTTGTCCGACGCCTTGGCGCGCGCCAGCGCCGCTTCGAGCTCACCGAT
Organism: Pseudomonadota bacterium; assembly: GCA_022566265.1. Classification (GTDB taxonomy): domain Bacteria; phylum Pseudomonadota; class Alphaproteobacteria; order SMXQ01; family SMXQ01; genus JACZQV01. The sequence continues at coordinate 5,598 of JADFJG010000105.1, forward strand.
GCCCGAGACCTTCTCGGAGCCGGCGCCGAGGCTCGCCGCATGGGCGGCGAAATCGATGCCGGGAACCTCGCCGGCGCCGTGGGAAGTGGCGAAAAGGTTGTTGAAGCTGGCGCCGCCGCACGCCGCCTGCAGGCGGTCGATGCAGCCGAAGCCGTGGTTGTCCAGCACCACGATGACGAGCTTCATGCCCAAAAGCACCGAGGTCGCGATCTCCGAGTTCATCATCAGATACGAGCCGTCGCCAAGCAGCACGAACACCTCGCGGTCCGGGTCCGCCATCTTGACGCCGAGCCCGCCGGCGATCTCATAACCCATGCAGGAATAGCCGTACTCCAGGTGATAGCCGCCGGGCGCCGGCGTGCGCCAGAGCTTGTGGAGCTCGCCCGGCAGGCCGCCGGCGGCGCACACCACGACGCCGTTGGCACTGGCACAGCGGTTGGCGGCGCCGAGAACCTGGGCATCCGTCGGCAAGGCCGCGTTGGTCGGCGCCGTCGCGCGCTCCACTACCTGGTTCCAAGCGGCGATCAGTTCCCTGGCCCGCGCCGCCCAGGCCTCGCTTGCCCGCCAGTCGCCAAGCCTGGCGTCGAGCGCGTCCAGTCCCCGCATGGCGTCGCCGACGACGGGCAAGCCGGCGTGCTTGACGGCGTCATGGGGCTGGACGTTGAGCTGGATCAGGGTGAGGCCGGGATCGGCGAAGAGCGAGCGCGAAGCGGTGGTGAAATCGCCGAGCCTGGTGCCGACGGCCAGCACCACGTCGGCCTCCGCCGCCAGGGTGTTGGCGGCGGAAGACCCGGTGACGCCGATGGCGCCGGCGGCCGATGGATGGTCCCACGCCAGCGCCCCCTTGCCGGCCTGGGTTTCGGCGACCGGGATGGCGTGGCGCCCGGCGAAGGCGGCCAAAGTTTCGGTGGCAAGCGAATAATGCACGCCGCCGCCGGCGACGATCAGCGGCCTTTCGGCGCGCGCCAGGCGTTCGGCGGCGGCGCTCAACTCGGCCTCATCGGCGCCGATGCGGCGCAGGCCGCGCATCCTGGGGCGGAAGAAGGCTTCCGGGTAGTCGAAGGCCTCGGTCTGCACGTCCTGGGGCAGCGCCAGGGTCACCGGGCCGCACAACGCCGGATCGGTCAGCACGTCGAGCGCCTTGGGCAGGGAGGTGATGAGTTGCTCCGGACGAACGATGCGGTCCCAGTAGCGCGACACCGGGCGGAAGCAGTCGTTGGCCGAGACCGTCGGGTCGGCGAAATCCTCGAGTTGCTGGAGCACCGGATCGGGCCGGCGGTTGGCGAAGATGTCGCCCGGCAGGAACAGCACCGGCAGGCGGTTGACATGGGCCACCGCCGCCGCCGTGACCATGTTGGTGGCGCCGGGACCGATCGAGGTGGTGCACACCATCATGCGCCGCCGCTTCGACGCCTTGGCGTAGGCGATGGCGGCGTGGGCCATGGCTTGCTCGTTATGGGGGCGATAGGTCGGCATTGCCTCCCGCGCGGCGAAGAGCGCCTCGCCCAGGCCGGCGACGTTGCCATGGCCGAAAATGGCGAAGACGCCGGCGAACAGCGCGACGTCGGCGCCGTCCACATTGGTGCGCTGGGCGCAGAGGTAGCGCACCAGCGCCTGCGCCATCGTCAACCGGATCGTGGCCATGGTTGCCCTCCCTTAAGCCTTGTCACGGGCGCCGGCGATCACGTCGAGGGTGCGTTCAGCCATCCTCCGCGAGCCCGGCGGGGGACCACATCCCGGCGCCCTTGTCCATGGTCCAGGCATGCTCTTCGGTGAACTCGGGCACGGTGTAGGGGTCGCCCGGCAGATGCCGGATCACCCACGAGTAATACATGCCGTAGCCCGGCGCCGCGCATTGGGCGTGGTCGTCGCCATTGAGGATCTTGACGGTGTCGTACTGCCTGATCTTGAGCACGGTCTCGCCGAGCTCGGCATGGCCGTAGCCCTGGGGCTCGGTGAAGCGATAGTGATAGATTTCCGGCTGCGGATGGTGGTGCGGCGGGTAGCTCGACCACCGGCCGGGCATGGTGATGACCTCGCCCAGGACCAACCGGGCGTTGGCGTCGGAGTTGGAGCCATCGAAGACGGTGCGGACGTATCGATAGCACGCGCCCCCCACCTGTCCCTTGCCGCGGTGCTCGTTGGGCACGTCTCCGGGGTGGAAGATTCGGGCCTCGAAGCGCTGGCGGTTGGCGGCGCGGTAAACCGTGAACTCGGCATCGGCCTCGGCGGCGATGGTGACCGCCTCGCCGGCCGAGACATGGACGCAGGACGCGCTTTCGTCGAACAGCGAGCGGCGCTCGAACGCCGCCTCCGTGCCCGCCACCGTCACCGTCGCCTTGCCCGCCATCAACAGCCAGGCGGTCTCAAGCTCGGGCGTTTCCTCAAGGGTCTCGCCGGCGCCGAGATTGAGCACCGCGAGCGCGATGCCGGTGGCGTCCTCGCTGTCGTCGAGGCGGGTGATCTCGGTCAGTCCCGGACCGAAGCCGTCCCGGTGTCCGGTCAGATGCAGGGTCACGGGGCTGGTCCTCCCATCGGCGTGGCGCGGGCCTCGGCGGTACCGCGATCTAACGATAGATAAATGAATGTAGACGGAAAACTATGGGGCTAGAATAGATATTCGCTTTTGCCCGGACAAGCGCCGCGGGTTCGGGAATTTTCCCGCTTAGGCGACCACGACGGTGCGGAAGGAGAAGAAAGGATGATCGGCATCTGCCAGTTCGGCGCCGGGCGCATCGGCCAGATCCACGCCGCCAATGTCGCCGCCCACGGCGAAGCCGAGTTGCGCACCATCGTCGACGTGAACGCCGACGCCGCCAACGCCATCGCCGGGCGCTACGGCGCCAAGATCGCCGATGCCGGCCAGGCCCTCGACGATGAGGCGATCGACGCGGTGATCATCGCCAGCTCCACCGACACCCACGCCGACATCGTCAAGGCCGCCGCCAAGGCCGGCAAGGCGATCTTCTGCGAAAAACCCATCGACTTGGCGCTGGCGCGGGTGGACGACTGCCTGGCCGAGGTCGAGGCCGCGGGCGTGATGATGCAAATCGGGTTCAACCGGCGGTTCGATCCCTCTTTCGCCGCCCTCCACGGGCAGCTTCGGGACGGGCGCATCGGCGCCGTCGAGCTGATCGCGATCACCAGCCGCGACCCGGCGCCGCCGCCGATCGAATATATCAAGGTCTCGGGCGGGCTGTTCCGCGACATGATGATCCACGATTTCGACATGGCCAGGTGGCTGATGAATGAGGACCCGGTCGAGGTTTTCGCCGCCGCGAGTTGCCTGGTGGACGACGCCATCGGCGCGGCGGGCGATGTCGATACGGCGGCGGTGGTGCTCAGCTTCGCTTCCGGCGCGCTTTGTCAGATATCCAACAGCCGGCGCGCGGTCTACGGTTACGACCAGCGCATCGAGGTGTTCGGCGCCAAGGGCATGTTGCGGGCCGGAAACCTGACCCCGACATCGGTCGAACTCTCCACCATCGAGGGGATCGTCACCGACAAGCCGCTGAATTTCTTCCTCGAACGCTATGCCGAGTCCTACAAGGCCGAACTCGATCACTTCATCGCCTGCGTCAAGGGCTCCGCGACGCCGCTTACCGGCCCGGCGGACGGGCGCATGGCGCTGGTCCTCGCCGAAGCCGCGCGGACGTCACTGGCGAACGGCGGGCCGGTCCCGATTCCTTCCTAGGGCATTATCCGGCCTAGAACATTATCCGGCGACCGCCGGGCGGATCACGGCCGCCGGGCCAGGGTCATATACGGCCATCGGTTGGAGGGCATAAACGCAATTAAATTACGCATATTAGATAAAATATATAAGTTTATTGTTGACAAAAGGGTTAAAACGTAAGAATATTACTTAAGAATGGCTTTAAGTTCTGTGGTTTCGCGGCCGGCCCCGGCGGGTTCGCGTTTATTCCGGGAAGCCGATCTGGCGACCGAATCCCGGCCATACCATCGGAGCTTGTCTTTTGCGCCAACGCTTCCCGAGGGACGGCGCCGAAGGTCGCGTCTGGGCGCGAGAGGCCGACCGGACCGGCGCCGGCTCTTGAGCCTACATAGGCGCCCGGGTGAATAGATTGGGCCCAAGCGAAGAAATTGGGCCCAGGTAAAAAAATTTAGAGTGAGGGAGAAATGACGCAACAATCAATAGCCACCATCGAGGAAGGCAGACCCGCGCCATCGGATGGCGTTGAGATCCGTGGCGAGATGAAGCCGCGATATGACGAGATCCTGACACCCGATGCCCTTGATTTCGTCGCCATGCTCGAGCGCCGGTTCGGCGCCAAGAGACGGCAACTGCTGCACCGGCGCGAGGTCATCCAGGCGCGTATCGATGCCGGGGAAATGCCCGACTTCCCGGCCGAGACGGCCGAAATTCGCGCCGCGGAGTGGACCGTGGCCGAGCTTCCCGCCGACCTTCTCGACCGGCGCGTCGAGATCACCGGACCGGCCGGGCGCAAGATGATCATCAACGCGCTGAACTCCGGCGCCAACGTGTTCATGGCCGACTTCGAGGACGCCAACTCGCCGACCTGGGACAACATGATCGAGGGTCAGATCAACCTCGCCGACGCCGTCGCCGGAACGATCGATTACACCGATCCCAAAACCGGCAAGGAATACCGGCTGGGGGACAAGCTGGCGACGCTCCTGGTCCGGCCCCGCGGCTGGCATTTGCCGGAGAATCATGTCCTCATCGACGGCGAGCCGGTCTCGGCCGCGCTGTTCGATTTCGCCCTGTTCTTCTTCCACAATGCCAAGGCCCTTCTCGCCAAGGGCAGCGGACCCTATTTCTACCTGCCCAAGATCGAGAATTATCTCGAGGCGCGTCTGTGGAACGATGTGTTCACCGCCTCCGAGGAGGCGCTCGGCATCGAGACGGGGGCGATCAAGGCGACGGTGCTGATCGAAACCATACTCGCCGCCTTCGAGATGGACGAGATTCTCTACGAATTGCGCGATCACTCGGCCGGGCTCAACTGCGGGCGCTGGGACTACATCTACAGTTTCATCAAGAAGTTCCGGAACCATCCGGAGTTCGTTCTTCCCGACCGCGCCGAGGTGACGATGACCCGCCATTTCCTGCGCACCTATTCGCTGCTCCTGATCAAGATCTGCCACCGCCGCAACGTCCACGCCATGGGCGGCATGGCGGCCCAGATACCGATCAAGAACGATGAGGCGGCGAACCGCGACGCGCTGGCCAAGGTCAGGGCGGACAAGGAACGCGAGGTGGGTGACGGCAACGACGGCACCTGGGTCGCCCATCCCGGTCTCATCGCCACGGCGAAGGAAGTGTTCGACGCCCATATGCCCGGCCCCAACCAGATCGGGCGCAAGCGCGAAGACGTCGAGGTCAGCGCCGCCGACCTGTTGCGGGTTCCCACCGGCGATATCACCGAGGCGGGCCTGCGCCAGAACCTCAATGTCGGCATCTGTTACCTCGCCGCGTGGCTCGGCGGCAACGGCTGCGTGCCGCTCCACAACCTGATGGAGGACGCGGCAACGGCCGAGATATCCCGCGCCCAGCTGTGGCAGTGGATGCGCCACGGCGCGCGGCTCGACGATGGCCGGCTGATCGACATGGCGCTGTTCAAGGCCGCCATGGGCGAGGAACTCAAAAAAATATGCGCCGCCGCCGGCGACGACGGTTTCGCCACCGCACGCTTCGAGGACGCGGCGGAGTTGTTCGAACGGATGAGCGCCGCCGAGACCTTTCCCGAATTCCTCACCCTGCCGGCCTACGAGAGGATGCTTTCGGCCCCCTGAGAGCGCCTTTGCCCGCGCCTTGGTTTTTCCACCGCCTTAGGAAAGGCCCTCCTCCCTGTCGCGCCGGCGCATGGGTAGACGGTGCGGGGGCTGACGCCCATGGACGTAGCCACGTCCGCGGGACGTTCTCCCCTATGCGGACGCCGGATCAATAGCTCTCGACCGGGCGGCGTCAAACGGGCATTCTCATGGATGTCCATTCGGTCCTCCTCCGTAAGCGTCTGTTTTTGCAAACATCGGCTTCTCGGGGTTGGGTCGAATGAACAACCTCCCGAGACATCACATCTAGAGCGGTTCTCGGTAGATAGGAATCAATTTGATGGGTGCAAATCGGCTCATTCGGCTAGGCGCGGCGCGCCGCGCGATGCTTGAGCATCGGGCAAGCGTTGCAACGCCGCCGAGGGGCCGATTTGCCCCACCGGAGGCCGGGTTCTTTTGCGCCGTGGCGTCGTTGCGCCCCTTTGCCGATGCTAAAGCATCGCCATGCGGCGCGCGCCTAGCCACGGCGCAAAATAATCCCGGTCAAACGATTCCATCTGGTCGGATAGT
>JADFJG010000106.1 GCA_022566265.1 Pseudomonadota bacterium
CGCCGGCAGCGCACAGGCGTTGAGCAGGATGAGCGGCGCAAGGACGGCGATCATACGCACGGGACGGACCCTGAAAATGGCTGAGGTCCGCCTTATGGGCCGACATTGGTTAACAAAGTCTTAACCGAGCCGCCCGGGCGGGGATTCGGGCCGCGGGCGTTGCGGCGCCGGGTGAGGACGAGATCGAGCCAGTATGAGATCGAGAAGGGCGCCGGCGCGGACGACGGTTTGCCTTCGGGTCTACTTGAAGAGCCTCTCCACGGTTTTCATCGGCAGGAACAGACGATCGCGCCGCTCGGGAAAAGGGATGAAATCGAAGTGCCGGTAGAAACGCCACGCATCTTCATCCATGGCGTCGACCAGGACGGCGGCGGCGGCGATTTCTGACGATTGGGTGAAGGACCGGTGCAGTGCGTCCATCAGCAGGATCTCGCCAAAACCCTGGCCCCGGTAACGCCGGTCGACGGCAAGACGGCCAAGCAGCGTCGCCGGAACTATCGGGTATCGCGGGAGTTTTTTCGCCACATCTTGGGGCAAATCACCAAGCTCGATGCCGACGGCGGATAGCGTATAGTAGCCAAGCACGGTCTTGCCGCCGGGCGTCCCGACCAGCACGAACGGCGCGGCAATATGGCGGCGGGCATCCTGCCCGGCCTGGCTTTTCAGATAGCGGTCCAGCGCCGGCTTAGCGCATGAGAAAGCCGCCCGGTCGTGGTGCCTGCCGAGCGGCTCGATAAGCCAGGTCGGTCGGTCGCCATCGTCCTCCATCTACGAATCAACGGCGTCCTTGTAACGCTCCGCGGCCTTGCGGAGACTCCTTCCGGGCGCCGGCGCCTCCAGCAGCGCCGCCACGAAGGTTTCGCGATCACGGGCACCGAGCGTCATCGCCTCATGCTCACGCACCGTGCGGGCGGCGATCTCCTGGGCGCTACCGACCACGAAGTCGGTCAGGGAGCGACCGAGAAGGGCCGCAGCGCGCTGAAAGAGCGCTTTCTGATCCACCGTTATACGGGCCTCGAGCCGCGCCTTCTTGGCGGAGCCGCGGTGCCGCGCAACAGGACCGTCCGGTGCCGACATAACTGACATCCTTTCCGTTTGTCTGATCATAATGTACGGCATATTACCGTACAGATCAAGGGGTTTTTAGCTATGGAGAAGGCGGCCTCACGCTTCGTCTCGCAAGCCCACATAAGTCTATACTTATACTTTTTCTCATAATAGTATATATTGAGACTAAGCGAGGAGATGTGCCATGTCAGAAGCTCTAACCGATAGAATTCCAGACGCCGCTCGGCCTGAAGTCACTGAAGACACGGTGACTCGGGGGGTTCGTGCCTTCTTTAGGGTTATGGAGCAATGGGGGGTTAGGAACCATCACGCTAGGATCCTGTTAGGTCGACCGGCTCGTGCAACCTTTTATAAATGGAAGGCCAACAGAGTTGGGAAAGTGCCTTTTGATACGGTCCAAAGGATAAGCTATGTACTGGGTATTTATAAGGCGCTTCAAATCTTGTACTCGCAGCCGGGAATGGCCGATAGTTGGATCAAGAGTTCGAACGCAGCCTTTGGTGGTCAGAGCGCACTCGACCGCATGATCGGTGGTGATGTCACCGATCTCTCGGCGGTGCGACAATATCTTGATGCCGTCAGAGGAGGGTGGGGGTGAGTCTTCCCACTCCTCCATGTTCGAAAGTTTTCTGGAATCCAACATTTCGCATCATTCCAACTAGGTATCCGCCAATCGACTTGTTCGAGCGGGTAGCCCCTCCAGAAGACTGGGATGCCATCGCAAATCTTGAGATGCTGACCAATCCACGCCTGCGGCAGGAGTGGGGAGAAATTAGTCTTGTTCCCGTTGAACGTCGTGTTAGCGGTCCTGGCGCCAGCTGGGTAATGGCCGCGTTTACGCATTTAAACCCCGCTGGTTCGCGTTTCACGGATGGATCCTATGGCGTGTACTATGCTTCGAAAGAGATTGAGACAGCCATAGCAGAGACTGTCTACCACATGGAACTTTTCTACACCTCGACTTCTGACGAACCACATCGAGAGGATATGCGTGTGTTATTGGGTGCAATTGACGCCACGCTGCATGACATTCGCGACGGTTCAACATGGGAATCCGCTTACGACCCCACGGACTACGGTAATAGCCAAACTCTCGCGCTTGCGTTGCGTGCCCGGGGTAGCGATGGCATAGTTTATAATAGTGTCCGTAGATCGGACGGAGAAAACATCGCTGCATTCTGGCCAGACGTTGTATCCATCCCTATTCAGGGAGACCCCCTCGCTTACGAGTGGAATGGTCGCACCATAAGCCGGTATTTTGATTACCAAGATGAAACATGGGTAGGCCTTTAACTAGCGCCTCTGACACAGTCAGCCCTCTGTTCGGGGCGCCGGAGTCCAATCAATATGGCGCGCTATAGAGACGCCGAATCCTTTCACGGATTTGTTTGGCAGGAAAATGGTGCCCAGGGGCGGAATTGAACCACCGACACGCGGATTTTCAGTCCGCTGCTCTACCAACTGAGCTACCTGGGCCCGGGCGCTAAATGACCGACGGGCTTATAGAAGAGATCGGCCCGGCTGTCCAGCGCCACCCGCCCGGATCACCCAAGACCGCCTGCCTTCCGCCTGCCTTCGCCGAAGCGAAGCATCGGCTTCGCGCAGGCAGGTACGACTTCGCCCTGCGGCCCATAGCCTTCGGGCGACGGGTCGGGAGTCGGGCGAGTGGATCGTGACCTGAAGCGAAATCCTATGGGGAAATCTTGAACGTGGTCCCCACGCCGGGCGTCGTTTCGAACTGGATTTCCGATTTCACCACCACGCCGCAGCGATCGACGTGCCAGCGTTCCCGCCATTTCAACAGGGGCGAGGGCGGGTCGGGGGTCAGCATTTCGGTATCGATCAGGCGCATGGAATCGCATGGTCCCTTGTCATCCATGCCCGCCGCCGGCTTCGCCTGTTTGTAATTGCCGATGAACACGTGCCTCAGGGTGAAGTAGACGTCGCGTTGCAGTAGATGATTCGCCACCGAATCGCCGGGCGCCATGTTGATGGCCCGCACCTCGCCGGGCCCCCTGACCTCGAAGTCGATATGCTGGATGGAGCGTCGGCCACAGGCAACGAACCGGGTGGTTTCCCGCCATTTCCCGCTTTCCGGTTCTCCCGTGTCGTCGTCGAATTCTACGGGCTGCGTGATATTGATCGATGACATTCCGCCGTCCAATACCTGAATACTCTTGCAGCCATAGGGCATCAAATTCTTGAGCATCCACTTGGTGGCGTCCATGTTCATGTCCTTGAAATCGTCGGAATCTCGGTACTCGCCAAACGCTTCCAGGTCGGTCTCGCTTTGCGCCGCCGCGTCGAACCCATGAAAAACGATCCACAGACACAGGACCGCGCGGCACAATCCCGCGCCGCGCCGGCCGAAAACAATTGGCAGAGTCGAAATAACGCCGTTCATGGAGGTCTCCTAAAAATAGGCCCCAGCCTAGTCGAGTACGATGTCGTATTGCTCAGGCCCGTAGCCGCCATCGGCCTCGAGCGCGACCTCATGGCCGAGCGCGTCCTCCAGCGCCTCGAGCGCGGCGCCCGCCTCGCCCCTCAGCGCCTCGATCACCAGGGGCCGGGCGACGATCGTGATCGCGGCGGAGGGGCTTCGCTTCGCTTCCAGCGAAACCTGGCGCACGATGCGGTAGGCCAGCGCCAAGGGCGTCAAGGCGCTTCCGCTGCCCTGGCACCGTCGGCAATCGCCGGTCAGCATCTCGGCCAGGGGTTCGCGGCCCCGGCGGCGTGAAATCTCCACCAGCCCGAGATCGGAGAAACCGGTCGAGCGGCCGAAGCCGGGATCGCCGGCCAAGCCGCCCTCGAACGCCTCCAGCACCCGCGCCTGGTGTTCTTCCGTCTCCATGTGGATGAAGTCGATGACGATCAGCCCGGCGAGATTGCGCAGGCGCACCTGGCGGGCGATCTCCACCGCCGCCTCGAGGTTGGTCTCCAATATGGTCTCGGCGAGATTGGCGCCGCCGGTATGGCGGCCGGAATTGACGTCGATGGCGCTCAAGGCGTGGGTGGTCTCGATCATCAAATATCCGCCGCAGGCGAGCTCGACCTTGGGCGCGAGCGCCAGATCGATCGCCTCCTCGACGCCGTAACGCTCGAACAAAGGCTCATCGTCGGTGTAATGTTCGAGCAACTCCTCGATCATCGGCAGGAACCGCTGCGCGTAGCGCCTGGCGGCGGCGAAGGCTTCGGCGTCGTCGATCAGGATGCGCCGCAAACTCCCGTGCGCCCGGTCGCGCAAGGTTCGCACGATCGGGTCGGGTTCTTCGAAGATCAGCGCCGGCGCCTCGGCGTTGGCGCTCCTCTCCTCGACTTCCGACCACAACTCGCGCAGATACGCGGCGTCGCTTTCGAGATCCACCATGCCGGCGCCCGCCGCCGCCGTCCGCAGGATGAAGCCCTCATCGGCGCCGGCGATCCCTGCCATGATGTCGGCGAGCCTGGCGCGTTCGTCCTCATCGGTGATGCGCCGCGAGATCTTGATGCCGTTCTGCTTGGGGGCGTAGACCAGGGTGCGTCCCGGAAGCGTCAGGTTGATCGTCAGCCCCGCGCCCTTGCCGCCCTGGGGCGCCCTTTGGACCTGGACGGTGACGGCCTCGCCCTCATGCACGGTGACGGGGGGCGGCGGATCCTCTTCGTCGTCGCCGGTGGCGCGCCGCCTTCTCAGGCCGAGGAAGCCGGCGCGCTCGAAGCCGATCTCGACGAAGGCGGCCTCCATGCCGGTGAGCATCCGGCTCACCCGTCCGAGATATATGTTGCCGACGATGCCGGGGGAGGCATGGCGTTCGATGAATATCTCGACCGCGCACCCCGCCTCGATCAGCGCGATGCGGGTCTCTCCCGGCGCCACCGTGCACAGTATCTCAGGCCTCAACCGCCACCCTCCCCGATTTCCCCGGGCACGCATCCCAGACCCACGAGCAGACCATGGATCTCGAACAGGGGAAGGCCGACGACGTTCGAGTACGAGCCGTTGATCGCCCGCGCGAACGCGGCGGCCCGTCCCTGGATGGCGTAACCGCCGGCCTTGCCCCGCCATTCGCCGGTCAAGAGATAGGCCTCGATTTCGCGCCTCTCCAGCCGCTTGAAGGTGACGGCGGTGGTGACCAGGCGGCAATGGGACTTGCCCTTGGGATCGACGACGCAAAGCCCGCCATGGACCCGGTGGCGGCGTCCCGAAAGCATCTCGAGGCACTGCCTGGCGGTGTCTTCATCCTCGGCCTTGGGCAGGATTCGCCGGCCGCAGGCGACCACGGTATCGGCGCCAATGATGACGGCGCCGGGATGGCGCTCCGCCACCTCGTGCGCTTTAAGTCGCGCCAAACGGACCGCATAGCGCGGCGGCGTTTCGCGCTTCTCGGGCGTCTCGTCCACCTCGGCGGGGTCGATGGCGCCCGGCTCGAAGCCGATCTGTCGGAGAAGCTCCCGCCGGCGCGGCGAAGCCGAAGCAAGCACCAGCCCATAGTCAGTACTTACTTTCATGGGAGGATGGTACATATGATCGTCTTTCGCGGCCACCGGGTAGGAAGCGTCGCGCCGACGATGCGGGGGCATCGTCAAGCGGCGGTGACGCCCTCCGGTGGCCGCGAAAGACGACCCTTCGGGCGGCCTTGCAGGCTCTTCGGACGTCGTCGCGCGGCCCTTGTGATGGGCTCCCATCACGGCGGACCACCCTCCTAGCCGAGAGGGCCTGCAAGGCCGTCAGATGTGCCATCCTCCCATGAAAGTAAGTACTTGGGCCCCCCCATGGAGTCTGAAGCTTATTTGAAGCGAAAGGTGATCCGACCCTTGGACAGATCGTACGGGGTCATCTCGACGTTCACCTTGTCCCCGGCGAGGACACGGATTCGATTCTTGCGCATCTTGCCCGAGGTGTGGGCAAGAATCTCATGATCGTTCTCGAGCTTGACGCGGAACATCGCGTTCGGCAACCGTTCGGTCACCGTGCCGGAAAATTCAAGCAGTTCTTCTTTAGCCATTATTTCTCTTACCTTTGTCGAAGATTGCCGGAAAATGAAGGCGATAGCGCCATCGGTCAAGTCTTTTCGGCGCCATTTGCCGCCATGCCGCCAGTAAACACGAAGTATTGGCCGCCGCCAAAATCCGGAAAAAACAGGTACCGAGGCCGCCGGCGCGCTGTAAATCACGAACGGTCAATCCTTGCGCCCGATATTGAGCCGGATGGCGATGGAGAGCGCGTGGGCGTCGAGACCCTCCGCCGCCGCCAGCGTCACCGCCGCCGGGCCGATGGCGGCGAGGCTGTCCGCGTCGCAGCCGACGATGGAGGTGCGCTTGAGGAAATCACCGACGCCGAGGCCCGAGGAGAAGCGCGCGCTCCGGTTCGTCGGCAACACGTGGTTGGGCCCGGCGACGTAATCGCCGATGGCTTCGGGGGTGTAACGGCCAAGCAAGATGGCGCCGGCGTTGCGCACCTCGTCGGCGATACTGTCGGGGTCCTCGATGGCGAGCTCCAGGTGCTCGGGCGCCAGCCGGTCGATCAGCGCCACCGCCTCGCCGAGCTCGCCGAGCGTGATCACGGCGCCGAAATCCTCCCAGCTCTTGCCCGCGATATCGGCCCGGGGAAGGGTCGCCAGCTGCGTCCCCACCGCCTCGATCACCGCCGCCGCCAGGGCCTCGTCATCGGTCATCAGTATGGATTGGGACGCCGGGTCGTGCTCGGCCTGGGACAGCAGGTCGATGGCGATCCAGGCGGGGTCCTGGCCGGCGTCCGCCACCACCAGGATCTCCGACGGTCCGGCGATCATGTCGATGCCGACGACGCCGAACACCTGGCGCTTGGCGGCGGCGACGTAGACGTTGCCGGGGCCGACGATCTTATCCACGGCCGCGATGGTTTCGGTGCCGAACGCCAGGGCGGCGATCGCCTGGGCGCCGCCGATCCGGTAGATCTCGGAGACACCGGCGAGGTGCGCCGCCGCCAGCACCAACGGGTTGATCACCCCTCCCGGCGCCGGCGCCGTCATGACGATGCGCTCGACACCGGCGATGCGGGCGGGCAGCGCGTTCATCAACACGCTCGACGGATAGGCGGCCAAGCCCCCCGGCACGTAAATGCCGACGGCGGCGATGGCGCGAAAGCGGGTTCCAAGGGTCACGCCGGCGCCGTCCACATAGGCCGTATCCTCCGGCAACTGGCGGCGGTGATAGTCCTCGATCCGGTTGGCGGCGAACTTCAGCGCGTCCAGCGTCTCGACATCCACCGACCTTGCCGCCGCCTCGATCTCGGCCACCGGCACGGCCAGGGTCTCGGGCGTCAACCGGGCATCGTCGAAGCGCTTGGTATAATCGATGACCGCCCGGTCGCCGCGCGCGCGCACGTCGGCGAGGATTTCGGCGACGGTGGCGTTGACATCCGCTTGCACCTCGCGCTTGCCCGCCACCAGTTCGGCGAACGCCGCCTCGAAACCGGGGTCTCGGGTCGATAGCCTAAGCACCATCGCCCGCTCCCTCCGCCGTTTCATCTCCCGTTTCTCTGGCGGCTTGGGCGAAACGCTCGACCCAGGCGCCGACGAACTCGGGCCGGGTCTTCAGCGCCGCCCGGTTGACCACCAGGCGCGAGGTGACGTCGGCGATGTGCTCGACCTCCACCAGCCCGTTGGCCTTGAGCGTCGCGCCGGTGGAAACGAGATCGACGATGCGCCGGCAAAGGCCGAGGCCCGGCGCCAGCTCCATGGCGCCCGAGAGCTTGAGGCATTCGGCCTGGACGCCGCGCCGGGCGAAGTGACGCCGGGTGATCTCGGGATATTTGGTGGCGACGCGCACATGGGACCAGCGCGACGGATTGTCGCCCGCCACCATCTCGGCGGGCTCCGCCACCACCATCCGGCAGCGGCCGATGCCGAGGTCCACGGGCGCGTAGATTTCCGAATAGTCGAATTCCATGAGCACGTCATTGCCGGCGACGCCGAGCTCGGCGCCGCCGAAGGCGACGATGGTGGCGACGTCGAAGCTGCGCACGCAGATGATGTCGAGCGCCGAATCGGAGGTGGAAAACTTGAGTTGGCGCGCGCCCGGGTCGTCGAGAGCCGCTTCCGGCTCGATGCCCATGCGCGTGAGCAACGGCCGGAACTCTTCAAGAATACGGCCCCTGGGCAGGGCCAACACCACTCGGTCGGTTTTCGGCAAGTTCCTTACCCCGTGCCGGGGTTCAAAGGGGGGAGCTTATGTACCCCTTTTGCGCCCAGTACTTACTTTCATAGAAGGGTGACACATCTGACGGCCTTGCGGGTTCTTCGGCTAGGAACGCGGTCCGCCGTGATGGAAGCCCATCACAAGGGCCGCGCGACGACGTCCGAAGGGCCCGCAAGGCCGCCCGAAGGGTCGCTTTTCGCGGCCACCGGAGGGCGTCGGCGCCGCTTGTCGATGTCTCGACATCGCCGGCGCGACGCCTCCTACCCGGTGGCCGCGAAAAACGATCATATGTATCACCCTTCTATGAAAGTAAGTACTAATCTTCCAGTGGATGTTGGGGGCGCCACTGGGTCGGCCAGGGTTCGCCGAAATCCTCGAGCCGACAGTGGACCCGGTCGATCTCGAAGCGGATGACGGCGTCGCCGGCGAATATCAGCGTCAGGGAATCGTCTTCGGCGACGATGGTCAGGATCTCGAGCACGTCCCCCGGTCTTTTCCGCTCGATGCCGCGGCAGCTCACCGCCTTGACGCCGTCGAAACAGATGCCGCAGTGGACCCTCTCATATTGCCCGGCGCTGGGCCGGGCCGACAGGTTTTCCCAGCGAAAGCGGTTGGCGACGAGCATGAATCGGGCCTCGTCGGGGAAGAACTTCATGTCGCCGAAGGGGATCAGGGCGTCCTGCAGGCAGGCGGCGATGATGCCGATGTCCTCGGCGTCCTCGGCGCGCAGTTTCAGCCGCGTGGTCATCGGTGGTCCTTGACGCGCTCGATCTCGGCGCCGCAGGCGGAAAGCTTCTCCTCGAGGCGCTCATAGCCCCGATCCAGGTGGTAGACCCGGTTGATCACCGTCTCGCCCTCGGCCACCAGGCCGGCAAGCACCAGCGACACCGAGGCCCTGAGGTCGGTCGCCATGACCTCGGCGCCGATCAGCTTGTCGACCCCGAGCACCCTGGCGGATGCGCCGTCGACGGTGATGTCGGCGCCCATGCGGGCGAGCTCCGACACATGCATGAAGCGATCCTCGAATATGGTCTCGGTGATCACCGACGCCCCTGGAGCGACGCTCATCAAGGCCATCATCTGCGCCTGCAGATCGGTGGGAAAGCCGGGGAAGGGCGCGGTCTCGATGTCGACGGCGCCAAGCGGACGGTTGTCGCCGGCGCGCGACGCCCTGAAGCCGGTATCCGTCGGCGTGATATTGAGCCCGGTCTCCCGCAGCTTGTCGAGCGCCGCGTCGAGGAGATCGCAACTTGTATCCACCAGCTCGATATCGCCGCCGGTTATCGCCGCCGCCATGGCGTAGGTCCCGGTTTCGATGCGGTCGGGTATGATCGCGTGATCGGCTCCGCCAAGCGACCGGGCGCCGCGAATGGTCAGCACCCCGGTGCCGATGCCCTCGATCTCGGCGCCCATCTTGACCAGACAGTTGGCCAAATCGACGATCTCGGGCTCGCGCGCGGCGTTGGCGAGGACCGTCTCGCCCTCGGCCAGGACCGCCGCCATCAAAACGTTCTCGGTGGCGCCGACGGAAACCTGGGGAAAGACGATGTCGGCGCCCCTCAACCCCTTGGGCGCGCGGGCGTCGATATAGCCGTCCGCCAACTCGATCTCGGCGCCGAGCGCGCTCAACGCCTTGAGGTGCAGATCGACCGGCCGGTTGCCGATGGCGCAGCCGCCGGGAAGCGACACCCGGGCCCGCCCGGCGCGCGCCAGCAGCGGCCCCAGCACCAGAATGGATGCGCGCATGGTGCGCACCAGATCATAGGGCGCGGTGGTGCCGGCGATGGCGCCGGCGCGGAGCGACAGCACCCGCCCGGCGTGGCCGCCATTGCCGGCGTCGCCGTCCATGTGGATCTCGACCCCGAGCTGGGCCAGCAGATCGGTGAGCGTCGAGATGTCGGCGAGATGGGGCAGGTTGGAAAGCCTGATCGTCTCTTCCGTCAGCAAGGATGCCGCCATCAGCGGCAGGGCCGCGTTCTTGGCGCCGCTGATGTGAATGACGCCGGACAAAGGCTTGCCGCCGAGGATGCGAATCTGGTCCATGGTTCCCCTTAGCCGGACAAGACCATTATCCGGCCTCGAAACCCCGGCGCCATGGGCAACTCACCGATGCGCCCGGCCGGGCCGGGTGAGACGGGGAATTTCACGCCCGATCGTCCTTATTAGATGGCGCGCGAGACGGGGTACGCAACCGGTCCTGTTGCTTTCGCCGGTGCAGGTTCTGCCGCAGCGCCATCGCCTGGCGGGCACGCTTGAGATCGCCTCGCCTCGGCGCGCCCAAGCCCCCGCGCGGGCGGCCGCCCTTGTCCCCCGCCGTCACGAATCGACCCTCCCGGCATTGGTAAATGAACGCGCGCATGGTGAAGCGATGGCGGCGGCGCGTCAAGGGCGGGCGTGCCCGATCGGGCCGTCTTGCGGTGAAATTTTCAGCGCCAGGCCACGGCCGTGGGTGCCAGACTGGGGTCCATGCCGGTTGCGCCGATCGCGCCCCCATGGCATGGTGCGCGGCGCTTCCCGTGCCGCCGTAGCTCAGGGGTAGAGCACGCCCTTGGTAAGGGCGGGGTCGGAGGTTCGATTCCTCCCGGCGGCACCATTATCTCCTTGTTCCATAAGACGTTTCGGTCATGGTGCCGAAAGGGCGACTCTGCGAACGCCTGCGGAACTCCGCGCCTTCATGCGGGGAGATACGGGGAAAATACGGGGAAGATGTTGACGAGACGTTCCATCGTGGCGGCGATCCTGCTGATCGCGGCGCTCACCGCCGCCCATGCCGAGGTCAAGGTCGTCGACGGCGACACCTTCGACGTGCGAGTCCGTTTAAGCCGTGTCGATACGCCGGGCCTTACCAGTCGATGCGCTCGATGCCCTCGAAGGTGATCTCGCTGCCGTCGGCGAGGGTGATGACGCCGCCGGCGTCTTCCGACAGCACCGCCTGGGAATCGGTGCTCTCGACGATCTCACCCTCGGTCAACACCATGGTCCAGCCCTCGGCGACGGCCGAGCCGTCGGCGTTCGCCAGTCGAATCGTGTCGGTCCATCCGGCGCCGCCATCGGCGGTGTCGGCGCCGTCGCCGTCGCCGAAGACGAAGATGTCGTCGCCGGCGCCGCCTGAAAGCGTGTCGTCGTGCCTGCCGCCGGAAAGGACGTCGTCACCATCGCCGCCGTAAAGCGTGTCCTGCTGGTCACCGCCGAGGAGGGTATCGTCGCCGCTGCCGCCGTAAAGCGTGTCCTGCTGTTTGCCGCCGGAAAGCGTATCGTCGCCGCTGCCGCCGTAAAGCGTGTCCTGCTGTTTGCCCCCGGTTAGCGTATCGTCGCCGGCGCCGCCATAGAGGGTGTCGTCACCCTGGCCGCCCACGAGCACGTCGTCGCCGGCGCTACCGAGATCATCGAAATCGTTGGCCGTCGGATCCTCGCCCGCGACCGGATCGCCACTCACGTCGCCACCAGGGGTGGGGCTCTCATTCCCGTCCCCGGGCGGCACGGCAAGGGTCTCGCCGACGCCGCCGGCTTCGGTGACGGTCGCGGCGGTCGCCTCGCCGCCGGCTTCGGTGACGGTCCCGGCGGTCGCCTCGCCGCCGGTATCGGTGACGGTCGCGGCGGTCGCCTCGCCGCCGGCTTCGGCGACGGTCGCGGCGGCCGCCTCGCCGCCGCCGGCCTCGTGGCCGGACAAGCCGCCACCGGCGGCCCTGGAAGCTCC
>JADFJG010000107.1:0-6231 GCA_022566265.1 Pseudomonadota bacterium
CCGGGGGAGGCCCGCCAGCGTTCCTGGTTCTTGGGATCGAACTCCCAGGGCTTGCCCACGTCGTGGCAGAGGGCGCCGGCGACGAGGATGTCCCGGTCCACCTTCAGGTCGGGGAACATGCCGGTCAGCGTGTCGCAAATGACCATGGCCAGGCGGGTGACGCCCCGCATGTGATCGGCCTGGCTGCCCTTCTTGAGGGCCGGGGTATCGGGATTTCCCGAGGCCGGGATGTCGGCGATGGATGCGAAACTCGTTGGCGCGAGGGCCGTGGCCCAGACTTCGACCACCTTGTCGCGCAGAACCGGATCGCCGATTTCCGCGATCTCGGGAAGTTCGGTTCGTACCGTCTCTCGTAGTTCGTCGGTTACTTCCATGACGGTTCCCTTCCCGTTTTTCGGGACAAGGAATCACGATATTTCGATCCCGACGGGGGATCAAGGCGGCGGCTGGGTTTTCGCCCTTTATGCCGCCGCCGCCGCTGGTCTATGATGGTCGCATGGGAAAGCGCGTCCTCCTGGGAATGCTGACACCGTCGTCGAATACCGTGCTGGAGCCGATGACCGGCGCCATGATCGCCGGCCTGGCCGAGGTCTCGGCCCATTTCGGCCGCTTCCGGGTCATCGAGATATCCCTCGGCAAGCAGGCCCACCAACAGTTCGACGACGGCCCGATCCTGGAAGCCGCGCGGCTCCTGGCCGACGCCCGGGTGGACGTGATCGCCTGGAACGGCACCTCGGCCAGTTGGCTGGGCTTCGATACCGACGAGCGGCTGTGCCGGCGCATCGGCGAGGAGACGGGGCGTCCCGCGACCACATCGGTCCTCGCCCTCAACGAGGTCTTCCGCGTCACCGGGGTCGAACGGTTCGGCCTGGTGACGCCCTACGTCGATGCCATCCAGGACGCCATCCTGGACAACTACCGCGCCGCCGGCTTCCGCTGCGTGGCCGAGCGGCACCGGGGCGAGAGCGTCAACTTCGCTTTTTCCGAGGTCAGCGAATCGGCCATCCGGACCATGCTCGGGGAGGTGGCGGCGGCGGAACCCCAGGCGGTGACCACCCTTTGCACCAACCTCCGGGGGGCACCCCTGGCCGAGGGATTCGAGAGGGAGACCGGAATTCCGCTTTACGATTCGGTCTCGGTCGTGGTCTGGAAGTCCCTCAAGCTGGCGGGCGTGGACCCCGGTCGCGTCAAGGGCTGGGGCCGGCTTTTCGCCGATATGGCCTGAACCGGCGGGCGTAGGAGAGAGAGGACCCATGGCCGATTTCGACCTCGTGATCCGCAACGGCAGGGTGGCCACGGCGGCGGACGTCGTCACCTGCGACATCGGTATCGCCGGGGGACGGATCGTCGCCCTGGCGGAAAACCTGGGAGCCGGCGAGAGAGACATCGACGCCGCCGGCAAGCTTGTCCTGCCGGGGGGCGTGGACGGCCATTGCCACCTCGACCAGCTCATGTCCGACGGCTCCCGAATGGCCGACGACTTCCGCTCCGGTACCATCTCCGCCGCCTGCGGCGGGACCACCACGGTCATCCCCTTCGCCTGCCAGATAAAGGGCCACTCGCTCCGCGAGGCGGTCGACGACTACCACCGCCGGGCCGAGGGCAAGGCCCTTATCGATTACGCCTTCCACCTCATCATCAGCGATCCCACGGAGCAGGTGATAGGCCAGGAATTGCCGGCCCTCATCCACGACGGCTACACGTCCTTCAAGATCTACATGACCTACGACGACCTGAAGCTGAACGACCGGGAAATACTGGAGGTCTTCGCTGTGGCCCGGCGCGAGGGCGCCCTGACCATGGTCCACGCCGAAAACGCCGACTGTATCGGCTGGCTGACCGAACGGCTGGAGGCCGCCGGCCGGACGGCGCCCCGCTACCACGCCACCTCGCGGCCGCCGGTGGTCGAGCGGGAGGCTACCCACCGGGCCATCGCCCTGGCCGAACTGGTGGACGTGCCGATCCTCATCGTCCACGTGTCGGGCGAGGAGGCGGCGGCGCAGATCCAGGCGGCCCGGGACCGGGGCCTTCCCATCCACGGCGAGACCTGTCCCCACTACCTGTTCCTCACCGCCGAGGACCTGGATCTCGATGGCTTCGAGGGGGCCAAGCATATCTGCAGCCCGCCGCCCCGCGACGCCCGAAACCAGGAGGCCGTGTGGCGGGGATTGGAGAACGGCGTCTTCGATATCGTGTCCTCGGACCACGCGCCTTTCCGTTACCACGACGACAAGGGCAAGATGATTCGCGGCAAGGACGCCCCCTTCGCCCAGGTGCCCAACGGCATCCCCGGGATCGAGACGCGCCTGCCGCTGCTGTTCTCGGAGGGCGTGGGCAAGGGGCGTATCTCCTTGAACCGGTTCGTCGCCCTGACCGCGACCAATCCGGCGCGTCTGTTCGGTCTCTATCCCAGGAAGGGCACCATCGCCATCGGGTCCGACGCCGACCTGGCGATCTGGGACCCCGAGCGCCAAGTCACCATCACCAACGACATCCTCCACCACAACGTCGATTACACACCCTACGAGGGAATGAAGGTTCAGGGCTGGCCGGAAACCGTGCTCTGCCGGGGCACCGTCGTGGTCGAACAAGGAACCGTCGTCGGAGCGGAAGGCGGGGGTCGTTTCCTGCCCTGCGAGTTGCCGCGGCCGGCCCGACCGGAGGATTCCCTGGCGATATCCTGAATTTCCCACCGGCGGCGGCCCGAATTTGTGAAAATACGGTGCCGATATGATATTTGCGGCCCGGCGTTCGCCGTTCTCGCCTAAGCCACAAGGACCGAACCTTCTAGGACCATAACCGAATCCGTCAGGAGACCTGGGCATGACCGATATTCGGGATCCCATCGAGTTTGAACTGTTCAAGAACGCCATCTTCTCGATCGCCGACGAGATGGCGCTGACCATCACCAGGACCACCTATTCCGGGGTGCTCAAGGACAACATGGATTTCTCCACCGCCTTCGCCGACGCCGAGGGCAAGCTGGTGGCCCAGGGCCTGACCCTGCCCGGGCACCTGGGATCCATCCCCACCGCCCTGGAGGCGGTCAGGCGCCGCTTCCAGGACGACATGGAGGACGGCGACGTCTTCATCATGAACGATCCCTTCGACGGCGGCATGCACCTGCCCGATATCTTCGTCTTCAAGCCCATTTACGTGGACGGCAAGCTCATGGCCTTCTGCGCCACCATCTGCCACCACACCGACGTCGGCGGCCGGGTGGCCGGATCGAACGCCTCCGATTCGACCGAGATCTATGCCGAGGGCCTGCGCATTCCACCCCTCAAGCTCTATGAGGCGGGCAAGCCCAACCAGACCATCCATGCCCTGATCGAGAAGAACGTACGGCTCCCGGTGCGGGTCTTCGGCGACCTGAGGGCGCAGCTCGCGGCCTGCCACATCGCCGAGCGGCAGTTCCGCGAACTGGTCACCCGCTACGGCGCGGAAACGGTCGTCCAATTCATGGAGGAGGTGATCGACTACGCCGAACGGCTGACCCGGGCCGCGATCGCCGAACTGCCGGACGGCGAATTCAGTTTCGAGGACTGGATCGACGACGACGGCATCGAATTCGGAAAGCCGATCCGCCTGTTCGTCACGATCAAGAAGAAGGGCGACAGCATCCACGCCGATTGGACCGGGACCTCGCCCCAGGTCAAGGGGGCGATCAACGCGACCCTGTCGTTTACCAAGGCGGCCACCTACACCGCCATCAAGTCGGTGCTGCCCAACGACATCCCCTCGAACGAGGGCGTGTTCCGGGCGATCCAGGTGGAGGCGCCCGTGGGCACCATCGCCAACTGCGTGCTGCCCGCCGCCTGCGCGGCCCGTGGTCTGACCGGCTTCCGCATGCTCGACTGCGCCTTCGGAGCGATCGCCATGTGGTTGCCCGACAAGGTGTGCGCGGCTTCCGACGGCGGCAACACGGGTATCACCATCGCCGGCTACTATGCCGACCGCACGCCCTTCATCTACGTCGATTTCACCACCGGCGCCTGGGGCGGCCGGCCCTGGGCGGACGGGCTGGCGGGCAATACCAACCTGCTCATCAACATGGCCTCGCAACCGGTGGAGGTGACCGAGGCCGAACACCCGATCCAGATCCTGGCCTACGAGTTCCTCCCCGACAGGGCGGGGGCCGGCAAGTTCCGGGGCGGGACCCCCTTCCGCCGGGACTACAAGTTCCTGGAGACGGAGGGCATCTTGCAGGTGCGTTCCGACAGGCGGGACCACCGTCCCTACGGCCTCTATGGCGGCAATCCAGGCAAGCCGTCCTGGAATTACCTCAATCCGGACACCGAGAACCGCCTGTTGACCGCCAAGCTGACCATGGACATAAAGGCGGGCGACGTCCTCCGACACGAAATGGCGGGGGCCGGAGGCTGGGGCGATCCCCTGGAACGGGACACCTGGCGGGTCCTCAAGGACGTTCTGAACGAATTTGTCGGCGCCGAAGCGGCGCGCCGCGACTACGGCGTGGTCATCGACACCGCGGCCATGACCGTGGACGAGAAGGCAACCCAAATCCTGCGGGCCGAGTTGCGCGCCAAGCGCGGTTGGAAGGAAGTCCCCAAGGTTTCCTGGGAGGAATGGCGCGGCACCGAAGAAGCCGCCGAATAATGGCCGACAGGCCAAGGACAAGGAAGAATCCATCATGACCGGTTTTCGGGTAGGCGTGGACATCGGGGGGACCTTTACGGACATCGTCTTCCTGGACGCCGACGGGAAGATCCATACCAAGAAGATCTCATCCAGCGTCGAGGACTACGCCCAGGCCATCGCCGACGGCCTCGACCAGGTGTTCAGGGAGACCGGGCTCCAGGCATCCGCGGTCGAGGAACTGCGCCACGGGACCACGGTGGCCTCCAACGCCATCCTCGAGGGCAAGGGGGCGTTGACCGGCCTCATCACCACCAAGGGATTCCGCGATATCCTGGAAATCCGCAACCTGCGGATGCCGCGGCTCTACGATCTCGCCTGGGAGAAGCCGGTGCCCCTGGTCGAGCGACACCTGCGGGTCGTCGTCGACGAGCGGGTCAACGCCCAAGGCGGCATCGACAAGCCCCTCGACCCCAAGGACGCCGAGCGGGCGGTGGACGAATTGCTGGCCCGGAAGGTGGAGGCGATCGCGGTCTGCCTGATCCATTCCTACGCCAATCCCGAACACGAACTGATGATCAAGGAGATCATCGGCAAGAAGGCTCCCGGGCTGCCCTTCTGCATCAGCTTCGAGGTGCTGCCCGAAATCAAGGAGTACGAGCGCACGTCCACCACCACCATCAACGCCTACATCATGCCCATCGTCGCCAGCTACCTGGCCTCGTTGCGCAAGAAACTGGACGACGCGGGAGTGACCGTGCCCTTGCTGCTCATGCAGTCGAACGGGGGCCTGACCACGGCCGATGAAGCGGCCCGGCTGCCCATGAACATCATCGAATCGGGACCCGCCGCCGGGGTCATCGGCGCCCAGGCCCTGGCCCGGGCGGGCGGCCTTCCCAACATCGTCACCTTCGACATGGGGGGCACCACCGCCAAGGCGTCCCTGGTCGAGAACGGCGAGGTGACGCGCTCCATCGAATACCAGGTCGGCGGCGGCATCATGATGGGATCGCGCCTGCTCACCGGCGCCGGCTACATGCTCAAGGTTCCCGCCATCGACCTGGCCGAGGTCGGGGCCGGCGGCGGCTCCATCGTCTGGATCGACGCCGGCGGTTCCTTGCAGATCGGCCCCCAGAGCGCCGGCGCCGATCCGGGACCGGTGTGTTACGACACCGGAGGGACGAAGCCGACGGTGACCGACGCCAACGTGCTTCTCGGCTACATAAATCCCCACTACCTGGTGGGCGGCGAACTCAAACTCGACGCCTCGAAGGCGCGGGCCGTGTTCGAGGACAGGATCGCCAAGCCTCTCGGCCTGTCGGTCGAGCATGCGGCGTACGGCGCCCACCAGATCGCCGCCTCCAACATGATCCGGGCGATCAAGTCCGTGTCCACCGAACGGGGCCGCGACCCGAGGGAGTACGCGCTATTCGCCTTCGGCGGCTCGGGTCCCATCTTCAGTGCCGGCATGGCCCGCGAACTGCGCATGAAGCGGATCATGGTTCCGCCGTCGCCCGGTTTGTTTTCCTCCTTCGGTCTGCTCTACGCCGACGTCGAGCACCACTATTCGCGGACCTTCCGGCACCTCCTGCGCAAGATAGACCTTGGGGAGCTGAACCGGATCTGGGACCG
>JADFJG010000107.1:6330-11845 GCA_022566265.1 Pseudomonadota bacterium
CCGCCGTCGCCCGGTTTGTTTTCCTCCTTCGGTCTGCTCTACGCCGACGTCGAGCACCACTATTCGCGGACCTTCCGGCACCTCCTGCGCAAGATAGACCTTGGGGAGCTGAACCGGATCTGGGACCGGATGGTGGACGGCGCGCTGGATCAGCTGGCCGTCGACGGGTTCAGCGAGGGCAAGCGCCAAGTGCGCCGCACCGCCAGCATGCACTACCAGGGCCAGACCTTCGAGCTCACGGTGCCGGTGCCCGACGGTCCGATCGACGAAAAGGCGGTCGCGGTCCTGGAGGAGTCCTTCAGCCGCGAGCACGAGCGCACCTACGGTCACCGGGCAGGGGCCGACGAGCCCCTGGAGCTGGTCAACATGCAGGTGGTCGGCTACGGGGTTTCGGAGCGTTCGCGGGTGCCCGACCGGATCTTGGCCACCAAGGCCGGGGAGGCCGCCCCGCTGCCGCCCCGCCAGGTTTACTTCGGCCCCGAGGCC
The DNA here is from genome assembly GCA_022566265.1 of Pseudomonadota bacterium. Taxonomy (GTDB): domain Bacteria; phylum Pseudomonadota; class Alphaproteobacteria; order SMXQ01; family SMXQ01; genus JACZQV01. Next base: position 6,817 of record JADFJG010000107.1, read on the forward strand.
GGTTGGCAGGAGACGCCGATCCTCCGGCGAAGCGACTTGGAAACCCCGCGTCAGGGGCCCTGCATCGTCGAGGAATACGATGCCACAGTGGTCATCCCGCCCGATTCGAAGGCGGAGCTGGACACCTACGGCAACATCCTCATCGACCTTTTGTAGGCCTGCCTACAGCTCGCCCTCCCGCTTGAGCATGACGAGCGCCTCCCGGAAGGCGGCGACGGTCGTTTCCAGGTCGTCATCGCCGTGGACGGCGGTGGTGGTGCCGCCCGGCCAGCCGGTGATATCGACCCCGCCCAGCAGCATGGCCAGGCGCAGCTTGGAGACCACCCCTGGGCGGTTGGCCCGCAGGTCCTCGTACGGCTGGTCGAAGGGATCGAAGGCGAAGGGATCGATCTCCCGGCCGCGCGGGTTGGTGAAGAGGTGGAAGGCGGAAAAGGTCCCGTAGGCGGCCCAGGGCACGCCCTCGGCCTCGAGGACCTCGTTCAACCGCCGCCTCAGGGTTTCGGCGAAGGCATTGGCGCGCGCGCAGGCGTCGCCTTCGGCGATGATCTCCAGGGCCGCGATCCCGGCGGCGGCGGTTACCGGATTGGCGTTGTAGGTGCCCTGATGGGGGACCTTCTCGCGCCCTCGGGCCGTGGAAATCTCGAAATCGAGCAGGTCGAGGATGTCCTTGCGTCCGACCAGGGCGCCGCCGGGCAGCCCCCCGGAAACGATCTTGGCCAGGGCCGTCAGGTCCGGGGTGACGCCGAAATGGGCCTGGGCGCCGCCCGGGGCGACCCGGAAGCCGGTCACCACTTCGTCGAAGATCAGCACCACCCCGTGCTCGGCGGTCAGTTCCCTCAGTGCGGCAAGGAATTCCGGGCGCAGGGGCACCAGGCCGAAGGTGGCGCCCGTGGGTTCCAGGATGGCGGCGGCGATGTCGTCGTCCGCCTCCAGGACGTCCCGAACCGCATCGATGTCCCAGGGGTCCATGGGTACCGCCATCGCGGCCACCTCGGGCAGCACGCCGGGTGTTGGCGAGCCGTCGAAGTGGGAGCTGTAGCCCGAAACCACGTGGTCGTGCCAGCCGTGGAAATGGGTGTTGAAGCGCAGGAACTTGCGCCGGCCCGTATGGGCCCGGGCCAGACGCAGGGCCAGATGGGTCGCCTCGGTGCCCGAGGAAGTGAAACGCACCCGCTCGGCCCCCGGGATCAACCGCTGCACCAGTTGCCCCCAGCGCAGTTCGCGCTCGTGGCTGGAACCGAAGTGGGTGCCGTCGGCCAGGGCCTTTTGGATCGCCGCCAGGACCCGGGGATGGCCGTGTCCCAGGATCAGCGCCCCGTGGCCGCCGAAATAGTCGACGTATTCGTTGCCGTCCACGTCCCATTTTCGGGAACCGTCGGCTCGGGCGACGTAGATGCCATAGGGCGACAGGTGGCGCGCATCGTGGGTGATGCCGCTGGGGAACACCTCCCGGGCCTCGGCGAACAGCTTCTCCGAAAGCGGCGTCCGGTCGCGGAATGCGGCGATGATCGGGGAGTTCGTGGGATTGTGATCTGGCATTTTTTTCTCACTCCCTCGGAGCGGTCGGGGCGGGCTTTCTAGAAGACCCGGTATTTCTCGAACAGTTCCCGGATGTCGCCGCCGGATTGCAGGGATTGGCGGACGATATCCTCGCGATCGCGCGTGGTTTCGGCTTCCTCGATGACCTCATCGATAATCGCCGCCGGGACGATCAGGATCCCGTCGATGTCGCCGAGGACGAAATCCCCCGGCGTCACGGCGACGCCGCCGATGCGGATGGGCACGTCGAAGTCCGTGACGTCGTAACGGTAGACGGCGGTCAGCGGCGAGTGGTAGCGGCGGAAAACCGGAAAATCGATGTCCAGTATCTGGGGCGTATCGCGCACGCCCCCCGCGATGACGGCGCCGGTGGCGCCCTTGCCCCGCGCCGTGTTGCTCATCAACTCGCCCCAGTGGGCGGCGACGGTTTCGTCGCCCGGATCGATGACGATGACGCTGCCGGGGACGATGGCGTCCAACATGTCCATCTGCCGGTAGCGGGGATCCTTGCCGTCGTCGTATTGGCGGGCCCGGCCCCGCACCGTGTAGACGGGACCCGCCACCTTCATCTCCGGCGTCAGGGGACGAATGTCGAAGGGCAGGCACTGGTCGCGGTACTGGGGTCCCATCTGGTCCATGATGTCGGCCACCGCGCCGGTATAGAGCTCGCCCAGGCGCTGGCTCCGTTCGCCATTGTTCTTGGGTTTCATCTTCGAGTCCTTCCTACCGGGCGGCCCTACCAGGCGGCCCTACCAGGCGGCGTAGCCGCCATCGATCAAGAGGTCGGCGCCGGTCATGAAGGCGGAGTCGTCGCTGGCCAGGAAGACGGCGCCGGGGGCCATTTCCTCGGGCCGTGCCAGGCGTCCCATGGGGTGCTTGCTCCCCCACACCCTTTCGGCCGTCTCCAGGTCTCCGAAACGGGCCACCATGCGGTCGGTGGCGGTCCCCCCGGGCGACAGGGTATTGGCCCGGATGTTGTCCCCGGCATGATCGAGAGCGATGCCCTTGGCCAATTGGACGAGCGCCCCCTTGGTGGCGCAGTAGGCGGCTTGGCCGGCGTTGGCCACCCGCGCCATCTGCGAGGCGACGAGAATGATGCTGCCGCCGCCGGCGGCGCGGAGATGGGGAATGGCGTGCTTGCAGATCAAAAAGGCGCCGGTGAGGTTGACCGCGATGGTCCGGTGCCAGTGCTCCTCCTCCATGTCGGCCAGGGTCGTGATGGGAACGAAGGTGGCGGCGTTGGAAACCACGACATGGAGGGCACCGAACTCGGAGACCGCCATCTCGACGGCGGCCTTGGCCGAGGCGCTGTCGCTCACGTCGCACTGGCAGGCGACCGCGCGGCCACCATCGTCGACGATCCCGCGGGTGACCAAGTCGGCGTCATCGGGGGCGATGTCGGCACACAGCACGGCCGCGCCCTCGGCGGCGAAGGCCCGGGAGACGGCGCGGCCGATTCCGTTTCCGGCACCGGTCACGACGGCGATCCTGCCGGCGAGTCTGGCTTGGGTCATAAGGGCCCCTTTCCCAGGATTCTGGCGGGTTTCACCATGTCTTCCCGGGCCCCGCCCAGGCTGGGGATCACCCTAGCGCGATTTCCCGGCGATGACCAATGCCGCGCCGACGGGGACGCCAACCGCCCCGCGAGGACGCCGCATTGCAGAACCGAACAACACCGTCTACAATTGTTGGCGGACAAAGCCGCGAAGCAGGGAGAAGCGGAACAAAAACAAAATGGCGGCCGCGTTCGTCAAATGGAAGACGGCGTCAAGGAAGTGAATTCTCAGAGCCTTTCGAGGCTGTCTTCTTTGAGTCAAAAAAGGGAGGATAGCATGAGAAAAGTATTCCCAAGTATAAAAAAATTATCCCAAAGTATAATCGGTGTCACCTTCGCCGGGATCATGATGTCCCCGGCTGCCTGGGCGGCGGACCTGCCCGAGACCTACGTCGTCGGTGTCGGCCTTAATGGCAACACGGTGGCGTCCTACAAGGACGAAGTGCCGTTCTGGTCCAAGACCATTCCCGAGGCTTCCGGAGGCAAGGTGACGGCCGCGTTCTCGCCCCAGGACCGCATGGGCGTGAAGGGCTTCCAGGTGATGCGCATGGTCAAGCTGGGGGTGGTCGACTTCGGGGCCGGCGACGTCAGCAAGATGGCCCAGGACAGCCCGGTCTTCGAGGGCTGCGACCTGGCCGGTCTGGCGCTCGACATCAAGACCGCCCGGGCGGTCTGCGAAGCCTGGCTGCCGACCATGTCGCGGGTGGCGGAGGAACTGTTCAACACCAAGATTCTGGCGGTTGGAACCAACCCGCCGCAGGTGATCTGGTGCCGGGTGCCGATTTCGGGCCTTGACGACCTCAAGGGCAAGAAGGTCCGCGTCTTCAACAAGACCATGAGCGACTTCATCGAGGCGGTCGGTGGCACCACCATCAGCATGGCCTTTGCCGACGTGGTTCCCGCCCTGCAGCGCGGCGTGGTGGATTGCGCGGTCACCGGTACCATGAGCGGCTTCACCGCCGGCTGGCCGGAAGTCTCGACCCATCAGTTCCAGATCTACATGGGCTGGAGCATCAACTACCAGTCGGTGAACCTGGACCGGTGGAACGGTTTCAGCCCCCATCTGCAGCAGTTCTTCATCGAGCAGTTCGACAAGCTCGAGGACAAGATGTGGCAGACCGGAAAGGAAGCCCTCGAAAACGCCGATTTCTGCAATTTCGGCACCGGGACCTGCCCGGAGGGCACGCCGGCCAAGTTGATCAAGGTCGAGGTCAGCGCCGCCGACCAGGCCCTGCATAAGAAACTGATGAATGAGGTGGTGCTTGTCGAATGGGGCAAGCGCGCCGGCTTGGATTACGCCAAGGAGTGGAACGCCACCATCGGCAAGGTGGTCGGCCTGACCATTCCGCTCGATAAGCTCTAAGTAGTCCGGAGCTGGGGCGGGTGCCGGCGGCGCCCGCCCAGTTCTCCTCGCATGTTGGACACTCTGGATCGCCTGGTAGAAAGGGTGCACACCCTGGCACGCTACGGCGTCTGGTTTGGCGGCGGGCTGATCCTCCTGGCCGCTTTCGTGGTCAGCTTCGACGTCACCATCCGCAAGGTGTTCAACGTCTCGTTGGGCGGGGCCGACGAGTTCTCCGGGTTCGCCCTGGCCATTGGCAGTGCCTGGGCCTTCGGGTTCGCGCTTCTCGAACGCGGCCATGTGCGCATCGATTCCATATACACGATTCTGCCCAGGCCGGTCTGCGCGGCGCTCGATATTCTCGGGCTTACCGTGTTCGGGCTTTTCATGTTCGTGATGGCCTGGCAGGGCACCGGGGTGTTCGCGGAATCGGTGAGAAACAGCACCGTGACCCTTTCCGCCATCTCCTGGCCCCTGAGGTATCCCCAGTTCCTGTGGGTCGCCGGGCTGTGGTGGTTCGTGGTGATCGTCGTCATTCTATGGATTCGCGCCGTGCTGACCGTCGTCCGGGGCGACTTCCTTCGCGTGCAGAA
>JADFJG010000170.1 GCA_022566265.1 Pseudomonadota bacterium
GCCGTTTCGCGTTGCCGCGGTTCGGGGCTTTCGTAGGTTTTTTGGTCATGGTCCTAGAATGCCTCCGTTGGTGGCCGGAAGCCGAGGATAGCGAGCGCCTCCACCGCTTCGGCCCGACGCTGAGCCGTCCAGTCGCCATGACAGTCTGAATGCAGCCACGTATGGCCGCTGTCGCCCGTGAGGAAGGGCAGGCCGTCCCGTCCAGGTTCGCCTATAGGCCCACCGCAATGGGCGCACCGGATCTCGCGTAGCAAGTATGTCAGACCCTTCACTTCCGCCATGTCCAACTCACTCCGCCGCGCCAGCCGATAGACGCGCCCCAACTCCGTGACGACGCCGCCGACGTTGTTCACAGGCCCAATTCGTATCTTCGCTTTCTCGCTCAAGTTCTTAAGTCCTTCTCACCGTGGATGCATAGGCCCTTAAGCGGGCACAAAGCGCCCAAATGAAAAAATGGCGCAATTTTTCCCGACGCTCTTTTCATCCCTCTTTTTGTCCCTTCTTGCTTAACCAGTGCGGCTCTAAGTTCCTTCCCTGCATGAGCACCGGGGCTTTAGGAAACGGGTGAGGCGAAGGCACAGAAAGCCCTCCGCGAGCTTCCTGCGCCTTGCACCGTACGCTTTGAGGTATCCGGTACGATATGCTACGGCTCGCTCGTCGCGCCTGCCTACTTGGCTGGCCCCGGGTATGCCGACCACGGGCCAAACGCTCCAGAAAGTATCGAGTTCCTACGGCACCGCCGTCTGGCACGAGCGTTACCAGCGGCGGCCACGGGTCATTACCCCGCATCCTGTGGTCGCCTTCTACATCGATACGGCAAGAGCGCGACCTTCTCTCTCGCCCGACGTTGCCCCGCAAGTTCCGGTCGCCCTCGGCAACCTCAATGCGGCCCGCCATCAAGGGCGGGTATGGCATGTAGCCTTGTCCGTCCCTACGGCACGGCGCCGCTCCACGCTGGCACTCGCCGGCGTGGCCCAAAGTGGAGGTGACAAAACGGTTGAACATTCGTCCAAATTCCATTACATAACGGCATCGATGCAGTCCTTCATGTGGCGTGGGGATTGCTCGGACGGGCACAGGCCGGCGCTGAGGATTACCCCCAGGCGCCGGCTTGTTTTTGAAGGAACCTTCGGGTTTTCCATCTGACCCGTAACGCATTGAGGCGTAATGAGACGGTCAGGGGCGTGTTTCTGGAAAACGCCCTTGTTCCCATTGACTTTCACGGGTCTAACCTAATTTCACCCACTCCGCCGCGCCGGACCCCCGGCGCTTCGAAGGCGGAAGGCTCAGAACCTCTCCATCCCCAGCCCCTCGACATCGATCTCCGGCGTTCGGCCGCCGATGATGTCGGCGATGACCTGGCCCGATCCGCAGGCGAGCGTCCAGCCCAGCGTCCCGTGCCCGGTGTTGAGGAAGAGGTTGCTTACGGGCGTGGCGCCGATCACCGGCGCGCCGTCAGGCGTCAGCGGGCGAAGCCCGGCCCAGAACTGGGCCTCGGCTTCGTTTCCCGCTTCCGGGAACAGCGCCATGGCGCCGCGCAGCACCGCCTCGGCGCGCACCGGATCGATGTCGGTATTGTAACGGTCGAACTCCGCCGTGCCGGCGACGCGCAACCGGTCGCCGAGCCGGCTGTAGACCAGCTTATGGGTGTCGTCGGTGATCGCCATGGTCGGCGCCTTGCCCTCGCCCGTGACCGGCAGGGTCACCGAATACCCCTTGGCCGGGTAGACCGGGATCTTGATGCCGAGTGGCTTGAGATAAAGCGGGCTGTAACTGCCGAGCGCGACGAGGTAGCGATCGGCGGTGAACATGCCGCGCTCGGTCATGACGCCGGTCACCCGCCCGGCCATATACGATATCCGCCGGATCGGTGTGTCGAGGCGGAAGACGACACCCATCTCGGCGCACAGCTGGGCGAGGCGGGCGGTGAATTTGTAGGCATCGCCGCTGAAATCGCCGGGGCTGTGGATGCCGCCGACGATCCGGTCCCGGGCCTGCGCCAGGGCGGGCTCGAGGGCCGCGCAACCGGCGCCGTCGAGGACCGAGAGCTCGCATCCCATCTCGCTCATCACCGTCGCCAGGCTGGCGCCGTGGGAGAGCTCCCTGTCATTGCGGAAGATATGGAGGATGCCCCGGCTCTGTTGGTCGTATTCGAGCCCGGTCTCCGCCGTCAGCTCCTTCAGCACGGCGCGGCTGTGAAGCGCGAGGGGGAGGATACGGCGGATGTTGGCGCGCACCCGCCACGGCGCGCAGTTGGCGAGGAAGCGGAGCCCCCAGGCCCACATGGCGGCATCGGCGTTGAGATGAAAGACCAGCGGCGCGTCCTCGCGCCCGAGCCATTTGAGGAGCTGAAAGGGAACGGAAGGATTGGCCCAGGGCATGGCGTGGGAGACCGAGACATGGCCGCCATTGGCGTAGCTGGTCTCGAGACCCGCCCCCCGCTGGCGGTCGATGACGGCGACCTCGTGCCCGGCGCGGGCGAGGAAGTAGGCCGAGCTCACGCCGATGACGCCCGCTCCGAGTACCAGTAC
>JADFJG010000108.1 GCA_022566265.1 Pseudomonadota bacterium
ACCGCCGGCGGCACCGGTCATCGCGAGGCGGTGCGGATCTACTTCGATCCGAAAAAGGTGAGCTACGCGACATTGCTCGAGATTTTCTGGCGCAGCGTCGATCCGACCGACGATGGCGGCCAGTTCTGCGACCGGGGGGAGAGCTACGAGACCGCGATTTATGCCAACTCGGCGGAACAGAAGCGCCTGGCGCAAGCGTCGAAGCAGGAACTCCAGCGCTCCGGCGTCCTGAACCGGCCCGTCGTCACGCCGATCCACACCGCCGGGCCGTTCTATCCGGCGGAGGACTATCATCAGGATTTCTACAAGAAGAGCTCGCTGCGCTACAAAATCTACCGCTATGGCTGCGGCCGCGACGCGCGGATCAGGAAGCTCTGGGGTAAGGAAGCCTTTCGCGGCATCACGCTGCCCTAGGCGTCAGTCCCCTCCGCCGCCGATGCCGTAGGCGCGGGCCCATCCGAGGCCTTCCTCGGTGCCGGCGCGTGGATGGTATTCGCAGCCGATCCAGCCGTCATAACCGGCCCCGTCGATGAGATCGAACAGGCCGGCGGTGTCGATATCGCCGCCGTCCGGCTCATGGCGGCCGGGCACGCCGGCGATCTGGATATGCGCGATCCGAGGCAGATTGGCGGTAATCGTGGCGGCGAGGTCGTCGCCCATGATCCGCATGTGATAGAGGTCGTATTCGAGATAGAGATTATCGCTACCGACGGCGTCGATGACGGCCAACGCCTGGGCCGAGCCGTTGAGGAAATAGCCCGGCATGTCATGGGGGTTGATCGGCTCGATCAGCAGTTTCACCCCGGCTTCGGCGCAAAGTCCGGCGGCGGTTTTCAAATTCCCGATATAGGTCTCTTCCATCTCGCCGCGCCGGGCCTCGTCGGTGACGATGCCGGCCATGGCATGAAGCCGCGGGCATGAAAGCGCCTTGGCATAATCGAGCGCCGTGCCGACGCTTTCGCTGAACTCCGCCTCGCGGCCGCACAACGCCGCCAGGCCCCTCTCCCCAGCCTCGCGATCCCCCGCCGGCATGTTGAGGAGGACCTGCTCCAGGCCGTTTCGCGCCAGCCGGTCGGCCAACTCTTGCGCCGGCCAGTCGTAGCCCGACGGGTACTCGACGCCGCCGAATCCGGCCCTGGCGGCGCGCTCGAAACGTTCGGGGAATTCGACTTCGGCGAACAGCATGCCGAGATTGGCGGAGAGCTTGGGCATTTAGCGTAGAAACTCCGGTGAAGGCGCGCCAACCTCATTCCCTGACGGCCCGGTCATTGACGAGACGTGAACAAGGAATAGAGCAGGGCGACTGGCACCGAGCCTAACAGCGCCCCGGCCATCTTAGCAACTATTGCAAGGGGTGTTAGCGGAGCCCGGGCGCCATTCCCGTCGCCCTCGGGGGCCCGATATCCGTAGTTCAACCGACGAAATGTTGCTATTTTGGCCGCAATAAGAGCCGTGCCACGGCCAGAACGGGGAGAGGCCTGAAATGTTGAAGGCTAAATCGGCTCTCGTCACCGGCGCGACCAGCGGTATCGGCCTTGCGATCGCCAGGGCGCTTGCCGCCGAGGGCTGCAATATCGTGTTCAATGGGCTCGGCGATGGCGCCGAGATCGAGGCGCATCGGCGCGCGATGTCCGAGGATTTCGCGGTCGAGGCGATCTATCACGGCGCCGATCTTGCTAGACCCGAGGAAATTCCCGGCCTGGTCGAGGCCGCCGAGGCCAAGTTCGGCGGCCTCGACATCCTGGTGAATAACGCCGGCATCCAATATGTGTCGCCGATCGATGAATTCCCCATCGCCAAGTGGGATGAGATCATCGCCATCAATCTCTCCGCCTCGTTCCACACCATCCGCGCGGCATTGCCGGGGATGAAGCGGCGGGACTGGGGGCGGATCGTCAACATCGCCTCGGTCAACGGCCTCGTCGCCTCGATCGACAAGTCGGCCTATGTCGCCGCCAAGCACGGCATTCTCGGGCTGACCAAGACGGTGATGCTGGAGATCGCCGGGTTCGACATCACCTGCAATGCCATCTGCCCCGGCTTCGTACGCACGCCGCTGGTCGAGAGGCAGATCGAGGCGCGCGCCGCCAAGCACGGCCTGACGATGGAGGACGCGGTGGCCGAGCATTTGGCCGAGAAGCATCCGTCGCCAAAGTTCGTCGCCGCCGAGGAGGTCGCGGCTTTCGTCGTCTTCCTGTGCGGTCCCGCCGCCGCCGGCATCAACGGCGCCGCCTTGCCGATCGACCGCGGCTGGCTCGCCCGCTAGTTCCGGGTAAAGTGATGGTGTCCCCTTATTACTGACGGCTTCAAAACATGACCGACAAAGATCGCACGACCATCGGCGCCGCCCTTTCGGCGGAAACCTTGACCGCCCAGGCGTTGGGGCGGATCGATGCGGAAACCCGGGCCCTCGTCCCGCCCTTGCATCCGTCGACCACCTTCCAGCGGGATGCCGATGGCGGTTACAGTTCGGGCCGGGGCTACACCCGGCCGCACAACCCGACATATGACGCGCCCAACGACCTGCTTACCGAGTTGGAAGGCGGCGGCGACTGTTTGCTGTTCGCCTCGGGCATGGCGGCGGCGACGGCGGTGTTTCAAGCGCTGCTTCCCGGCGACCATGTGGTTGCCCCCCGGGTCATGTATTGGGCCTTGCGCAAATGGATCGTCGATTTCGCCGTCTCCTGGGGCTTGGAGGTGGAATTCATCGACACCAGCGATCTTGCCGCCCTGGCCGCCGCCATGCGTCCGGGCCAGACGCGGCTGGTCTGGATCGAGACGCCGGCGAACCCGACTTGGGACATTACCGACATCGCGGCGGCGGCGCGCATCGCCCATGACGCCGGCGCCAGGCTCGCCGTCGACAGCACGGTTCCCTCGCCCGTTTTGACCCGCCCCATCGCCTTCGGGGCCGATCTGGTCGTCCATTCCGCGACCAAATACCTGAACGGTCACAGCGACGTTTTGGCCGGCGCCATCGTCACCAGGCAAGAGGACGGTTACTGGCAGCGCATACGCGCCTGGCATCGCGACGGCGGCGCGGTCTTGGGATCGTTCGAGGCCTGGTTGCTGCTGCGCGGCATGCGCACCTTGTTCCTGCGCGTACGGCGAAGTTCCGAAAGCGCGCTCATTATCGCCCGCCATTTCGAAGGGCACCCGCTCCTCTCGCACGTGCTCTATCCCGGCCTTCCCGGCCATCCGGGACACGCCATCGCCGCCCGTCAAATGAGCGGCGGCTTCGGCGGCATGCTGTCGCTTCGCATCAGGGGAGGCGAGCCCATGGCCATGGCCGTGGCGGCGGCGGTGCGCGTGTTCAAGCGCGCCACCTCGCTTGGCGGCGTCGAGAGCCTGATCGAGCACCGGGCCAGCATCGAGGGGCCGGCGTCGCCCGTGCCCAATGATCTGCTGCGTCTTTCCGTCGGCATCGAAAGTCCACAAGACCTGATCGCCGATCTGTCACAAGCGCTCGACACCGCGGCCGCCTCGCTTGGGGCCGCCTCGCCCCCCGTCCAAGGCGCCCCGGCACCCCAATCCGCCCCGGCAACGAGCGAACCGGCCGCGGACACGGCCGAAAGCCGGCTTCAAGAGTTGCTGGACCAGCGCGTGCGGCCGATGGTGAAGGAGCGCGGCGGCGACATCACCTTCGTGAAGCTTAGCGACGGTGTCCTCGAGCTCGGCATCGTCGGATCGCCGGGCGCATCGCTACCGCTTGGCGCCGCCATCCGCAATACCGTTCGCCATTATTACCCCGAGATCACGGAAGTTCGCTTCGTCGCCGCCAATGCCGGACCCGCCGCCGAGGGGGACGAGAGCACCGCCGGGGCGGTGCAACGCCTCCTCGATGATTGGATCAACCCCGCCGTGGCCGATCATGGCGGCCGGATCGACCTGGTGAAAGTCGAGAACGAGACGGCGTATCTGCGCCTTGAAGGCGGCTGTCAGGGTTGCGCCATGGCCGACTTGACCTTGCGCCAGGGCGTCGAGGTGATGATCAAGGAGAGGGTTCCCGGGATCGTCGCCGTGGTCGATGTGACCGACCATGCCGCCGGCAGGGCGCCCTATTTCAAGACCAGGAAATCCTGACGGGGGGGCTCAATAGGTGGCGCGGCCGCCCGAGAGGTCGAACACGGCGCCGGTGGAGAACGAACATTCCTCCGAGCACAGCCAGGCCACCATCGCGGCGATCTCGCCGGTCTCGCCGAAACGGCCCATGGGAATCCTCGACAGCATGTATTCGATGTGCTCCTCGCTCATCTGATCGAAGATGGCGGTCTTGACCACCGCCGGCGTCACGCAGTTGACGTGGATTTTCTCCAGCGCCAGCTCCTTGGCGAGGGACTTGGTCAGGCCGATGACGCCGGCCTTGGCGGCGCTATAGGCGGGGGCGTTGGGGTTGCCTTCCTTGCCGGCGATAGAGGCGATGTTGACGATCCGCCCGTAGCCGTTCCGGCGCATCACCGGCACCACGGCGCGGCAGCACAGGAAGACGCCGGTAAGATCGACGGAGATCACCCGGTCCCACTCCTCCGGCGTGTACTCCCAGGTCTTCTTGTTGGGGCCGGAGATGCCGGCGTTGTTCACCAGGATGTCGATGACACCGAAGGCGCCGGCGGTCGCCGATGAGGCCGCCTCGACCGATGCGGCTTCGGTGACGTCGGCGATGACGGCCTTGACCTCGCCCTTGGCCGCCAGGCGTCCGGCGGCGGCCTCGGCCTCCCGGCCGTCCTTGTCCCAAATGGCGACGGCGGCGCCCGATTCGAGCAGCCTCTCGGCGATGGCGTAACCGATGCCCTGGGCGCCGCCGGTGACGACGGCCTTCCTGCCCTCAAGATCGATCCTGTTCACTGGGTCTCTCTTCCCATCCGGTCCGGCGCAACCGCTTCGGCCCTAATCGCCGGCGCCTCCCGCGCCTTCCCCGGCGATGGGATCGGGGGCCGAGCTCTTGACGATGGAGGCGTCGAGCGCCTCGAAATCGTGATAGCCGATGGTCTCGTAGAGCTCCGCCCGGGTCTGCATGCGGTCGAGCATGGCGCTCGCGCCGCCGTCGCGCTTGATGGTGGCGTAGAGATCTTCCATCGCCTTGGCCGAGACCCTCAAGCTGCTCGCCGGCCAGATCACCATGTCGAAGCCGAAGGATTCGAACTGATCGAGGGTGAAGAAGGGCGTGCGGCCGAACTCGGTCATGTTGGCGAGCAGCGGCGCGTCGATGGCGTCGGCGAAGGTCCTGAACATCTCCTCGGAAGTCAGGGCTTCCGGGAAGACCGCGTCGGCGCCGGCCGAGAGATAGATCTTGGCCCGGCGGATGCCTTCCTCGATCCCCTCGGACGCGATCGAATCGGTGCGGGCGATGATGCGAAGGGTGGTGCGCGCCTTGGCCGCGGCGCTGATTTTTGCCGCCATCTCCTCGGCCGATACCAGGCGCTTGTCGTTGAGGTGGCCGCACTTCTTGGGCATGATCTGGTCCTCGATCTGGATCGCCGCGGCGCCGGCCTCCTCGAGCTCGCGCACGGCCCGCATGACGTTGAGGATCTCGCCATAGCCGGTATCGGCATCGACGATCACCGGCAGTCCGGAGGCGCGATAGACCATGCGGGTGAAGAAGCCGAGCTCATCGAGGGTCAGGACGCCGAGATCGGGCAGGCCCATGGAGGCGGTGATCGCGGCGCCCGAGAGATAGAGGGCATCGAACCCCGCCTTCTTGGCCAGCATCGCCGCCATGCCGTTATGGGCGCCCGGAATCCCGAGGATGCCCGGCCGCCGCCATAGGGCCTCGAGGCGCGTGCCCGGCGCCTCCAATTCGGCGAATTCACGTGTCAGCCACGTCATGTCAGCCCCTCCCTCATCTGCTTTTCCGGTGCACTCCCGACCGGGCCGCCTCCCCCGGCTTTTACGGCGCCGATGACGGCCATCGCCGCTTAGGCTATCATGAATCCCTACGCCCGGTACCAGGCTTGGCCGGGCCGGACGGCAAGGATCAGGGAGAGAAGATTGGCGGATTACGATGTCATCGTCATCGGCGCCGGCAACGCGGCGCTGGCGGCCAGCGTTTCGGCCCGCGAGGCGGGCGCCGGGCGCGTCGTGGTGGTGGAAAAGGCGACGCGGGGATTGCGCGGCGGCAACACCTTCTTCAGCGGCGGGCTTCTCCGCTTCGCCTTCGCGGACGTCGAGGAACTGCTGGAAATCGTGCCCGAGGCCAGGGACGTCCCCGGTTTCATCGACGGCGTCGAGCCCTACCCGAAAGAAGCGTTCCTCGCCGACCTCATGCGCATGACCGAGGGGCGCGCCGACCCGGAGCTTGCCGATATCCTGATCTCCAACTCCTTCGACGTGGTCCGCTGGCTGGCGAATAACGGCATCAAGATGGAGCTCGCCCTCTCGCTCGGCGGGGTCAGGGTCGGCAACGTCATCAAGTGGCCGAAGGGCGCCATCGTCCGCGCCGAGCACGAAGGCATCGGTCTGTCGACGGGCTGGTTCAGGATCGCCGAGGAGCACGGGGTCGAAATCCGCTACGAGAGCGGCGCCACCAAGCTCCTGCGCAACGGGGACGGGCGCGTCGAAGGGGTCGTCGTCAAGACCCCGGAGGGTTTAAGCGAAATCACCGGCGGCGCCGTCATCCTGGCGTGCGGCGGTTTCGAGGCCAACGTGGCGTGGCGCGCCCAGTATCTCGGCAGGCCCTGGGATCACGCCAAGGTCAGGGGGACGAAGCACAATCAGGGCGACGGTCTGCGCATGGCGCTCGAGATCGGCGCGCTGCCTTACGGGCAGTGGAGCGGTTGTCACGCGACGCCGATCAATTCCGAGGCGCCCGCTTACGGCGAGCGCAAGATGACCGATAAGACCAACCGGCTGTCTTATCCCTACGGGGTGATGATCAACAAGGAAGGCCTTCGTTTCGTCGATGAGGGCGAGGACCAGCAGTTCTACACCTACGCCAAGTTCGGCGGCATCATCCTCCACCAGCCCGACAGCATCGCCTATCAGATCTTCGATTCCAAGGTCACCCATCTGCTCGAGCCGCGCTATTCGACCACCGATCCGGCGACGGCGGAGACGCTCGATGATCTGGTGGCGAAACTCGATGTCGCGCAAGGCACGGCGAACGAGACCCTGAGGGCGTATAACGCCGCCGCCGGGCATGGCGACTTCAACCCCGGTGAGCTCGACGGCATGTGCACCGAGGGGCTCGATCTGCCCAAATCGAACTGGGCGCAGCCGCTCGATACCCCGCCCTATGTGGCCTACGGCGTGACCGGCGGCATCACCTTCAGCTTCGGCGGCCTCAAGGTCACCGAACGGGCCGAGGTCGTCGGCACCGACTGGCGGCCGATCCCCGGCCTTTATACCTGCGGCGAGATGGTCGGCGGCTTGTTCCACACCAATTACCCCGGCGGCACCGGCCTGGTGTCGGGCGCCGTGTTCGGGCGCATCGCCGGGGCAAGCGCGGCGAAAGCGCAACAGGGGAGCGCCATAGAGGAGCGAATAAGATGAAACAAATGAGGCTGCGCGCCGTTTTCATGCGCGGCGGCACGTCCAACGCCATCGTGCTGCGCGCCGAGGATTTGCCGAAGGACCAGGCGCTTTGGCCGTCCATCTTCCTCGCCGCCATGGGCAGCCCCGATCCCAACGGGCGCCAGCTCGACGGCATGGGCGGCGGCATATCGTCGCTGTCGAAGGTCTGCGTCATCGGCCCGCCGAGCCGCCCCGACGCCGATATCGATTACACCTTCATCCAGGTCCTGGTGAGGGAAGCCGCCGTCGATACCAGCGGCAATTGCGGCAACATGTCCTCCGCCGTCGGCCCCTTCGCCATCGATGAGGGGCTCATCCCTGCGCCCGAGGGCAACGACGCCGTCGTTCGCATCCACAACACCAATACCGGCAAGATCATCGTCTCGCGTTTCACCATGGACGGCGAACTGGCGGCGGTGGACGGCGATTTCGCCCTGCCCGGCGTCGGCGGCACCGGCGCGCCGGTGCGCCTCGAATTCCTCGATCCCGGCGGCTCGGGCAGCGCCGGGCTGCTGCCCACCGGCAAGGTGGTGGAAGAGCTCGAGGTGCCGGGCATCGGGCCGATTACCGTTTCCATGGTCGACGCCGCCCTGCCCGTCGTGTTCATCGACGCGGCGACTCTCGGGACCGAGGGCACCGAACTCCCGACCGAGATCGACGCCGACCGGGGATTGATGGAGAAGCTCGAAGCCATCCGCCTCGCCGCCAGCATCCGCATGGGCATCGCCCCGAGCGCGGAAGCGGCGGCGAAGATCCTCCACATCCCCAAGGTCGCCCTGATCGCCGGACCGAAGGAGGCCAAGACACTGGCGGGCGAGACCATCGCGGCGGACGACATGGACGTCACCGTGCGCATGATCTCGATCGGCAACTGCCATCGCGCCGTGCCGGTGACGGGCTCATTGTGCCTGGCCGTGGCGGCGCAAATCGAGGGCAGCGTCGTCAATTCGCTCGCCCGCGCGGGCGCGGCGGGCGCCGATATCAGGATCGCCAACCCGTCGGGCGTGATCACCGTCGCCGCCAAGGTGCGCAAGGACGGCGACCACTGGATCGCCGAACACGCCGTACTCTACCGCACCCAGCGCCGGCTGATGGAAGGCACGCTGCTGATCTCGGCGGCCAAGGTCGAGGTGGCGGCCGAACTCGCCGCCCCCGTCACCACCGCCGCCTGATACCGGGCGTCCCGGCAATTAAGGTGACGCCATACTTAATTATGTTCCCTTAATTACCCCGTTCTGTCTGCGATTTTGAATTAGGTATGGTGTCACCTTAAAGCACTTCAATAAACTTTCTCTACGGAAGGACGCAGTTGCATCATCCGGTCTTCAATTGACGCGAGACCCTTCGCTGTCATTTCAAGAAATTGGACAGTTTCGTCTTCACTAATTTTCAAGAAGGGTTCACGCACAAAAATGGAATAGTGTGATCCAATGGGGGTAGGTCTAATGATGTATCCCTCACTGTCGGAGTGAGCATAGACCTTGTGCCGAAGCTTAAGAAGGCTCTTGTGCAGATTACGCTCTGCTTCGGTGTATTGGAGAAGCCTCGTTGGAAAAGACGGCCAGCCGGCGCTTTTCGTGAACGGCCGCGCATAGGATACAATTAGAGCCGTCGTATAAACGGACTGCTGAAAGTAGATAGTACCTCGTCTTTCCCAAGGGTTAGAATGCCACCCCTTCTTTAAGATATGGCGGGCGCAGCTTCGTGCAAAATAGATGTCACTGCACGAGACAAACAGTCTGCTGTAAAGCTCCTTGTTTTTCTCGTTTATATCCAAGGCGAAGTCTCTTGCAGTTCTTCCTTCAGGCCCATTTGATTTCCTCCCCGAAATGAAACCACACCGGGATCGTGGCGGCTCCCGCAATTTTCACGGGAACAGACTGGAATTAATGGGACACCATACTTAATTCCCCGTCCCGGTAATTTGGCAACTATGGAATTGAGTATGGTGTCCCCTTAATTACCGGTGTTGGTTTCCCCGATCTCGTAAATCGCCAAGGCCTCTCACGGGCCAGACCAGACTCCCGCTACGGCCCTAGTTCATCCGCAGCATCTTGCCGGGGTTCATGATGTTGTCGGGGTCGAGCGCCCGCTTGAGCGCCGCCATCACCGCCACCGCCTCGCCGTGCTCGGCGATCAGCGCGTCGATCTTGCCGTGGCCGATGCCGTGCTCGCCGGTCGAGGTGCCGCCCATCGCCAGGGCGCGGGCAACCATGGACTCATTCACGGCGATGGTTTTCGCCATCTCCGCCTTGTCCAAGGGGTCGACGATGAAGATGACATGGAAGTTGCCGTCGCCGACATGGCCGACGATGGCGGCGAGCAATCCGGCCTCGTCGATCTCGCGCCGGGTCTCGACGATGCACCGCGCCAGGGAGGAGATCGGCACGCAGACGTCCGTCGCCCATCCCTTGGCGCCGGGGCGAAGCGCCAGCGCCGCGTAATAGGCGTCGGCGCGCGCCCGCCAGAGGCGCTGGCGTTCTTCCGCGCCGCTGGCCCAGCGAAACGGGCCGCCGCCGAAATCCTCGATCAGCGCGCCGACGGTCTCGGCCTGTTCCTTAACGCCCCTGTCCGAGCCGTGGAACTCGAAGAACAGCGTCGGGGCGACCGGGCAGTCGAGCTTGGAATATTTGTTGACGGCGTCGATCTGGACCTCGTCGAGGAACTCGATCCGCGCCACCGGGACGCCCATCTGGATGGTGGCGATGACGGCGTTGACCGCGCCCTCGAGGTCCTTGAACGGACAGACGGCGGATGAGATCGCCTCGGGGATGCCGTGAAGGCGCAGGCCGATCTCGGTGATGACGCCGAGCGTCCCCTCGGAGCCGACGAAGAGGCGGGTAAGATCGTAACCGGCGGCGGATTTCCGCGCCCGGCCGCCGGTGTTGATCACGCGCCCGTCGGCCAGCACCACGGTCAGGCCAAGCACGTTCTCGGCCATGGTGCCGTAGCGCACCGCGTTGGTGCCCGACGCCCTGGTCGCCGCCATGCCGCCGAAGGTGGCCTCGGCGCCGGGATCGACCGGAAAGAAAAGGCCTGAGTCGCGCAGATGATCGTTCAATTGCCGGCGCGTCACCCCGGCCTCGACGCGGCAATCCATGTCCTCGGCGTTGACCTCGATCACCTCGCGCATCCCGGAAAGATCGATCGAGATACCGCCATGAAGCGCCGCCACGTGGCCCTCGAGCGAGGTGCCGGCGCCGAACGGGATGAGCGGGCGCTTGTGCCGGGCGCAGATCTTGACGATGGCGGCGGCGTCCGCGGTCGAGCCCGCGAACGCCACCCCGTCGGGGGCATGGGGGGTGTGATAGGACTCGTCCCTGCCGTGTTGTTCGCAAACGCCGGCGGCGGTCGAGAAGCGCCCGCCCAGAAGGGCGCGCAATTCCTCGATCACCGGATCCTCGAGCGCTGCCTTGGCCGTCATGGTGGGGAGACTATAGCAAATTTTGGAAGGCGGCGGCGGATGGGGTGTGTCCCGGTTTGAAAACTTGGCGAAGCAGGCGCCCTGAAACTCCGCTTTTTAGCGGATCAAGTCTGCCTTGCGTCCAACGGCGGACATCGGCGCCGGGTCATCGGCACTTCCGCTCCTGACCCAGGCTGTGTGAAAACTATTTCTTGGCGACCGAGACGAAATATTGAATCATGAAGTTGGCCTTCGCCGCAACAATGATTCGCCTTCATTGCCTTTCGGATTCAATTATTGTGCAAGTGGCCTCGGCATCCGCGTTTTCACACACCCTGGACCCCAAGCGGAGCTTCATTGGACGATCCGGTTCGCTGGTCTCGGGCGAACCTGTCACCGACATCACCTTGTTCTCAGGGGGTGAAGATTTCGTTGGCGGACGAGGCCGAGCCGCCGGGTGTCGGTCCGCCGGAGATGACATATATCCGGCCAGCCACGACGGCGGCGCCCAAGCCGTGGCGCGCCGACGGCATCCTGGCGTGGGCGCTCCAACCGCGGCTCTTCGGGTCGTAGGATTCAACCTCGTCGAAGGTTCCGAAGGTTGCCTCTCCGCCAAACACGAAGACCCGTCCGTTAAGGACGGCGGCCGCGATCCCACTACGCGCCGTCGGCAAAGGAGCCAGAGTCTCCCAACGGTCCGTCGCTGGATCATAGACCTC
>JADFJG010000109.1 GCA_022566265.1 Pseudomonadota bacterium
CATTCGAGCGAACAGCGAATCTAGGCCGAAAAGTAGATACGGAGGCAGAGAAGGATCGGGCAGGCAGGAGGGAGGTGCTAGTGGGTAAGAAAAAAGTCGCGGAGAATTCAGGGGAAAGGCGTTACTGCGTTCTCTCACCCGGGGCGAGTGATATCACCGAAGGGTGTAGTTGGGTAACGAAGGAGCGCAGTTGCAGGTCGAGAAGAACGAAGCATTAGGTAGGCGTCTGCCACACTTTCTCATCTGCTTGCCACAATATAGACCCGAGGTGGTGAGATATTACGAATCACAAGGCTTTATCTGGCGACACGGCGAGAATGATTGTCTTATAGATCATTGCATTGATTAGGTTAAATATGTACAATTGGAATTATGGCAAAGAAAAGCGTAGACGGTCGCTCCTTATCACGCGAAGCTCTTGAGGCTTTCCGTTTACGAGCGATTGAATTGCGATACGAACTGGGGTATTCGGTTACCGAGATCGCGTCCATCTTTGGTCTTCATTACAACAGTGTCTCGCGTTGGTTTTGTCGGCATCGAAAAGATGGCGTTGAGTCTCTGAGGCGAACAACTGCTCCGGGTGCTGAGACGCTCTTAAATGACAGGATAGTAAAGTGGCTGGAAAAAGCACTTCTGAAGCCTGCCACGGAATGGGGATACTCGACATCATTATGGACGGTATCGATGTTGCGAGCACTCCTTCGTGACCAGAAGGGCATTGAAGTCCATCGCGTAACCGTGTGGCGCTATCTTCGCCGCATCGGTCTTACTTGGCAGAAGCCGGAACGCCGTTACCTTGAGCAGAAGCAAGAATTAGTTGACGAATGGCTGAAGAAGGAGTGGCCTCGCATACAAAAATGGGTCGGGAAAACCAGAGCCATTCTGTATTTCGAGGATGAATCCGGCGTTTGCCTCGCACCAGTTACCGGAAAGACATGGGCAAAGCGTGGCAAGACTCCTATCGTGCGGGTGACCGGTAAGCGAGGCGGCATCACGGCAATTTCAGCCGTATCGTTGAGTGGGCATCTACGATTCCGCCTGGTTAAGTGCCGCGTTAACTCGGCTGTGATAATAGATTTTCTTAGGCAAATTTTGAGAAGCCACAAGCGTCGCAAGATAGGTGTGGTTATGGATCAAGCCCCCTGTCATAAATCAAAGAAGGTTCAAGACTTTGTGAAAGACCAGAAGCGATTAGAGGTATTCTACATACCGCCATATTCACCCGAGCTAAATCCAGACGAGAAAGTTTGGAAGCACCTTAAGCACAGGGAATTAAAAGAGTACAGCGCGAAGAATAAATCGGAACTATCGAAGGCAGTCCTGTCCGCACTTCACTCAATGCAAAAACGTCCCGCCCTCCTGACCTCTTTTTTTGACGAGGATAGTTAACTTAATTACTGCAATGATCTATACCATACGTCCAGGTCGGCGTCGGCGAAGACGAAGGTTCCGGGGATGGCCCACTCGCCGGGTGACGCGGCGCGCTCGAAGACCCTGGTGTCCGATTCGTCAAACCGTATGGCGCGCGGAAAGCGCATGGCGTCCCTCGGCTTCTCCGGTGACTCTTTCAGGCAGGCTGGTCAGGGGGCCGTCCACGTGCTACACTCCAGGCTCATCGATAATGGGGTTGCGCGATGAAAGCATTCATTTTGGCCGTCGCCGCATGCATCGTCATCAGCGTCGTCGCCGGGGTGATCATGACCAACCTGGATCAGGGTTTCTTTGGCACCCAGACGGTGAGCGGCGTCCGTCTCGACTGACCCACCGCCGCCGATCCTCCTCCTTCGAATTCAAGGGCGCCGGCGCGCGCCTTGCCCTCACGGCGTCACCTCCTTGCCGGTGGCGACGTCCCAGACCCGGATGACGCGGTCGTGGCCGCCGGTAAGCGCGCGCCGCCCGTCGGGCGAAAAGGCGACCGCCCACATCGGGAAGCGGCCCCTGGAAAAACGATGCACCTCCCGTCCCGTTGCCACCTCCCAGAGCCGGGCGGTGCCGTCCCCGCCGGCTGAAAGAAGGAGCCGGCCGTCGGGCGAAAAGACGACGCGCGAGACGTATTGGTCGTGGCCTTCCAGGGTGCGGATTTCGGCGCCGGTGGCCAGGTCCCAGAGCTTGATGGTCTTATCCGTGCTGGCCGAGGCCGCCCAAGCGCCATCCGGCGATAGCGCCAAGGAGTTGATGGAAAAGTCGTGACCGTTGAAGCTCTTGACCACGCGCCCGCTTTCCAGTTCCCACAGGAACATCGTCGCATCGTAGGCCGCGGACAGCACGAACCGGCCATCGGGGGTCACGACGACCGAGTTGACGTTGGCGCCGTGGCCTTCGAAGGTGCGGATCACCTTCCCGGTAGCGATATCCCAGACCTTCACGGTGCGGTCCCAACTGGCGGATAACACCGTCTTTCCTTGCGGCGTGAACACCGCCGAGTAGATGCTGTTGATGTGGCCGTTGAAGGTGCGGAGCTCCTTGCCGGTGGCCGCGTCCCACAGTTTGAGCGTCTGGTCCCAGCTTCCCGACAGGATGGTCTTGCCGTCGGGCGAGAAGACGACCGAGTTGATCGAGCCGGCATGTCCGGCCAGCTGGCGGATTTCCTTGCCGGTGGCGGCGTCCCACAGCCTCACCGTCTGGTCCCAGCTTCCCGACAGGATGGTCTTGCCATCGGCCGAATAGGTGAGCACGTTGACGATATGGTCGTGCTCCATCGGCGCCGCCCGGACAGGCGCGACGAGGACGGGTAAGGCGAGGACGGCCGCCAACAGCATCGACGCCGCCAGGACCGGTGCGATCGATCGCGGTTTCCTCATGGCGTCTCGGCCCCGTCCCGCCGTCCAATGGCTGAAAGCGCCGCCAGAAGCGCGATCGGCCGGTCGGCGCCATCACCGCCGAGCAACAACGCGCCGTCGTCGCCGATGCCGCCGAAGGTTCCGGCAATACGCTCTCCCGCCAAGTCCAACTCGATGCTGTCACCGTCTTCGGGTCCGTAGCGGCGCCATACGGAGCGGACCGTATCGAAACCGTCATCCTGCCACCGATCGACCCAGGTGAGAAAATACCGGGCGAAACTTTCCAACATCGCGCCGGAGGTGATGTCCGGGCAGCCCTCCTCGGCGAGGGTGGTTACGTTGAGGTCGAACATCGCCGCCTCCGGGTTCTCCGTCGCGATGTTGATGGCGATATACAAGACCAGCCAGTCGGGAATGGCTCCCGGCCGGGCATCGGCGGGCAACGCCAGGCGGACGTGGCCGAGGCGCGTGCCGTTGACATTGATGCCGGCGGGCCAGGTGAAGGTGATCTCCAGCATCGGCGGCGCGACGGCGCCGAGCCCGTCGGCGAGCCCAAGCATTCCGACGTAGGCGACAAGCGCCGCCTGGCCCAGCTCTTCATCCGGGTGCAGGATCACGGCCGCTTCCAGCCTGTCCTGACGATCGCGCCACACCAAGGTGCCGTCCTCGGCGCCCTCGGCGGCCAAATCCACGGCCGTGGCATCGAGATCGGCGTCCGGCGCAAGCGTGACCAAGCGATAGATCGAAGGGATTCGGAGGCGCTGGGTCATGAATCGTCGCGGTGGCCGTCCGCGGCCGGAGCCGCTACCGCCAGGTGAACCCCCCTCTCAGGGTCCCGGTCGACTGCCGATTGGGCGCGAAGGAAGGCGCTTGGTTGGCGTCATAACCGCTGGCGCGGTGGCGGAAACGGGAAACCAGTTTCCCGGTCTCGGCGTCGACGATGATGGTGTTGACCTGGAAGGCCTCGTTGAAATCGCCGCCGGGGTTCATCATCGTGACCAGATAGACCTTGCGGCCGTCGTCCTTTCCCGGCCGTACCTTGAGGACCTTGACGCCGAATTCCTTGGCGATCTTGGCCTTGACCTGGTTCGCGGTCATCGCCGCGATCGCCGGTGGAGGAAACGCCAGGGCCGCGCCTAGCACCGCCGCCGCGGCAAGGACGCCAGCCCGCCTGTGCGGCCGAAGCCGCTTCGCCTGCCCTCCGTACGATTTCGGGAGGCGGGGCGTGGCGAAGGCCCGCTTGTTCTCAATCATCCCCCGAGTCTCGCTGGCTGGCGGGCCCGGCGTCCAGCCCCAACTCCTCGGCCCAGAGGTCGTGGTGTTCGCGCGCCCAATTGACGTCGACCTGGCCGCTGCCCATGCTGTCGAAGGCGCCGACCATGCCGAGCGTACCGATGTAGACGTGGGCGAAGATGAGGGCGATCATCAAAAGGCCCAGCAGGGCATGCCAAAGCTGTGTCAGTTGCATCTCCTGGATCACCGACAAGTCGGTGGGCAAGCCGAAGCCGAAGATGTTGAGCATGGCGAATGTCGGCCCGAAGGGCGCGAGCATGAACGGGAACATCAACATCAGGCCGGTGAAGCTGATCGAAATACCGGTAATGATCACCAGCCAGAATATGATCTTCTGACCGGCGTTGAACTTCTTCGCCGGCACGTGGACTCCCTTGACGAGAATCCCGCCGCCTTTCGCCAGCCAGATCAAATCATGCCGGTCGGGGATGTTCTGGCGGACCCACAGTACGATCATCATGACGATGCCGATGATGAAAGCGAAGGCAACGAAGTTGTGGGCGTATTTACCGGCCTCGGTCAGGGTGGAAAACGCCTCCGGCCCGATAACCGGCAAAATCACGTAGCGGCCGTACAATATATTCAGGCCGGTGAGGCCCAAGACGATGAAGCTCGTCGCCGTCAGCCAGTGTGTGAAACGTTCGACGTCGTTGAACCGTTCGACCGTCCGGCCCGACATCCCCCTCTCGACCCCGATCCGGCCGCGGATGGCGAAAAACACGGCCAGCAGGGCGATCGTCCCGCCCAACATCCAGCCGCCATAGACCGACAGCGGTCCGTTACGCACGTTGCGCCAGTTCTCTCCCTCGGACTGGACCACCACGCCCGCCTTCTTGTCGGGGATCGTCACGGTGCCCTGTATGCCCCCGCGCATGGCCCGCCAAAGATCGGAATCGGATAAGGTGCCCAGGCTCCGGCCCGGCACGGCGCCCTTTTCCTGCGCCGCCGCCTGACCGATCAAGGCGTCGGAAAGGTCCACGCCGCCGACGCTGGCGATCAACAGCGACGCGACCGCCGCCGCCAAAATTCGCTTCAACCGATATTCCATGACCGTTCCCCGTTAAATCAGTTGCCGCTCTGGCGACGCGCGCGTTCACGCAGGGCATCGAGGGGCGTCGACGCCGGTGGGCGCACGTCCGGCAGTCCGCCGCCCGCGCTTTGCCCAAATCCGCGCGCGGCGGACTGCCGGAGCACGCGCGCGCGAATGTTACGGCGGGCTTCCTCGGTAATCGGCGTATCGGCCTTACCGAGATACACACCCTTCTTGAAAAGGAGTACGCGGCCCTGCTCGTCCTCGCGGCAGGCGCCAAGCAACGCGCCGACAGCCACCAGACAAGCAATCGTGACGATGAGCTTTCCGGTTTTCATGGGCTAACCCCAACGGCAGGCTGTTCGATCAACTTTCGGATCATGCGCCATGGCGGACCCCGGCGCAAGGTCTCTCTCCACCGGCCACCGAGCGCATGCGCACTATAAAAGTAAAGAGGAGGCAGCAAGGCTTCGCTGCCTCCTCTTCAAGCTTATTGGCTTCGGCCTATCGGATCAGGGCCGCGGTTTAGATTCCGCCCTTGGTCTGATAAGCAGTGCCCCAACCCCAGGCACCCGAACCGAAGCCGCGGGCGACGACGCGCTCGCGGTAGATATCGGACACCGTCTCGCCGTCACCGGCGATCAGGGCTTTGGTCGAGCACATTTCCGCGCACAGCGGCAGCTTGCCCTCGGCCAGTCGGTTGCGGCCGTACTTCTGGAACTCCGCCGACGAGTTGTCTTCTTCGGGACCGCCGTTGCAGAAGGTGCACTTGTCCATCTTGCCGCGGCTGCCGTAATTCCCCGCCTGGGGATATTGCGGTGCCCCGAAGGGGCAGGCGTAGAAGCAATAGCCGCACCCAATACACAGATCCTTGGAGTGCAGCACCACGCCATCCTCGGTCGTATAGATGCAGTCGACCGGGCACACCGCGATACACGGCGCGTCCGAACAGTGCATGCAGGCGATCGAGATCGACCGTTCCCCGGGAACGCCGTCGTTAATCGTGATCACCCGACGGCGGTTGATCCCCCACGGAACCTCGTGCTCGTTCTTACACGCCACAGTACACGCGTTGCACTCGATACAGCGCTCGGCGTCACATAGGAACTTCATTCTTGCCATGGCTCTATCTCCTTACGCTGCCCGGATGCGGCAGAGAGTGACTTTGGTCTCCTGCATCTGGGTAACCGAGTCGTAGCCGTAAGTTGTAGCGGTATTCGCCGCCTCACCAAGGACATACGGATCGGCTCCCTTCGGGTATTTGTGCCTTCGGCTCTCGCCCTGCCAGTGACCTCCGAAGTGGAACGGCATGAACGCCACTCCACGCCCCACTCTATTGGTGACCAGGGCTTTCACCTTGAGCCGGCTGCCGCCCTCCGGTCCCTCGACCCACATATCGCCGCCGTGGCGGATGCCCGCGTTGTTGGCGTCAAATGGGTTGAGCTCGCAGAACATCTCCTGCTGGAGTTCGGCTAGCCACGGGTTCGACCGCGTCTCGTCGCCGCCGCCCTCGTACTCGACCAGCCGTCCGGTGGTCAGGATCATCGGGAACTGCTTCGACACATCCTTGTCCTGGATCGACTTGTAGTAGGTCGGCAGGCGAAACTTCCGGGTATCGGGATAGGTCGGATAGTCGGCGACCAGATCCCGCCTGGGCGTATACAACGGCTCGCGGTGAATAGGCACCGGATCGGGGAAGGTCCACACCACGCACCTGGCCTTGGCGTTGCCGAAGGGCGCGCAGCCATGCTTGATCGCGACGCGCTGGATGCCGCCCGAAAGGTCGGTCTTCCAGTTGGTCTTGTCGCCGGCGATCTTGGCGATGACCGCCCGTTCCTTCGCCGTGAGGTCCTTGTCCCAGCCGAGTTTCTTGAGCCCGGCCATGGTGAACTCGGGGTAACCGTCCTTGATCTCCGAACCCACCGAGTACGAGCCTTCGGCAAGCAGGTTCACGCCGTTCCTCTGGACCCCGAACCGGGCCCGGAAGGTAAGGCCGCCTTCCGCCACCGACTTGGAGGTGTCGTAAAGGATGTGGGTACCCGGATGCTTCATCTCGGGTGTGCCCCAGCATGGCCACGGCAGACCGTAGGTCTCGCCATCCAGGGGCCCGCCCACGGCCTTCAACGTCGTCCTGTCGAAGGTGGATTGGTACTTCATGTGCATCTTCAGCCGTTCCGGCGACTGGCCGGTGTAGCCGATGGTCCACATGCCGCGGTTGAACTCTCGGGTGATGTCCTCGACCAAGGGCGCGTTGCCGTTCACCTTGATGTTCTTGAACATCTCCTTTTCCATGCCGAACTTCTTGGCGAACAGGTACATGATGTCCTGGTCGGGCTTGGCCTCGAACACAGGATCGATGACCTTGTCCCGCCACTGCAGGCTCCGGTTCGACGCCGTCACCGACCCGTAAGTCTCGAACTGGGTCGTCGCCGGCAACAGGTAGACGCCATCCGTCCGGTCATGCATCACCGCACTCAAAGTCGGGTACGGGTCGATGATGACCAAGAGGTCGAGCTTCTCCATCGCCTTCTTCATGTCGGGAAGACGGCTCTGGGAATTGGGCGCATGACCCCAGAAGATCATCGCCCGGACGTTGTCGGGCTGGTCCAGTTTGTCCTTCGGCGTCAGCACGCCGTCGAACCAACGCGACACCGGCATCCCCGCGGACTGCATCAGCTTCTTGGACGCGAAACGCTTGAGCAGGTAGTCGTAATCGACATCCCATACCCGCGCCCAATGCTTCCACGAACCGGTCTTGAGGCCGTAATAGCCGGGAAGCGAATGACACAGCACGCAAAAATCGGTGGCGCCCTGGACGTTGTCATGGCCGCGGAAGATGTTGGCGCCGCCACCGGAGACACCCATGTTACCGAGCGCCAACTGCAGGACGCAAAGCGCCCGGGTGTTGTTGTTGCCGATGGTGTGCTGGGTGATGCCCATGCACCAGATCACCGTTCCGGGGCGATTGTTGGCCATCAGACGCGCCACGCGCCTCAACTGGGTGCCCGGTACGCCGGAAACCCGCTCGACTTCCTTGGGGTCCCACTTCGCGACCTCGGCCTTGATCTCGTCCATACCGTAGGTCCGCTGGCGGATGAATTCCTTGTCCTCCCAGCCGTTCTTGAAGATGTGCCAGAGGACGCCCCAGATCACCGGAATGTCGGTGCCGGACCGATGGCGGACATACTCATCGGCGTGGGCCGCCGTGCGCGTGAAGCGCGGGTCGATGACGATCAGCGGCGCGTTGTTCTGTTCCTTGGCCTTGAGGATATGGAGCATCGACACCGGGTGTGCTTCCGCCGGGTTGCCGCCGATCAGGAAGATGGCGCGCGATTTCTGGATGTCCGGCATCGAGTTGGTCATGGCGCCGTAGCCCCAGGTGTTGGCGACGCCGGCGACCGTTGTCGAGTGGCAGATACGCGCCTGGTGATCGACGTTGTTGGTGCCCCAGAAGGCGGCGAACTTGCGGAACAGATAGGCCTGCTCGTTACTGTGCTTGGCCGAGCCCAGCCAGTACACCGAATCGGGGCCGGATTTCTTACGGATATCGAGAATCTTGTCGCCGACCTCGTTGATCGCCTCATCCCACTTGATCCGCTTCCACTTGCCACCGACCAGCTTCATCGGGTACCTCAGCCGCCGTTCGCCATGGGCGAACTCGCGTACCGACGCGCCCTTGGCGCAATGGGTGCCCAGGTTGAACGGGCTGTCAAACCCCGGCTCCTGGCCGATCCAGACTCCGCCCTGGATCTCGGCCTCGACGGTGCAACCGACAGCACAGTAATTGCAGACCGTTCTCACGGTCTTGATGTTGCCGGTTGCCGGTAGCGCCGCTTTAGCCTCCTTGACCATTCCAAACTTGATGGTCGAGGCCACTGCAATGCCACCAGCCGCTAACCCCGAGCCAATCAAAAACCCGCGGCGATCGACCGCGCCGCCGACTACGCCGGCCAGCGCCTTCGACAAACGGGGGCCATTCGCAACCCCGTTGGTCTTCTTTCTAAGCATCGTCTTGCCTCCTCATTGGCCCTTGCGGGCCAGGGATGGGTCCGACGGTTCCTTAGAACCGTGCGGTCTCGTAAGCCTTCCTAACGTGCTCCGTTTCCCGATAAGCGCCGGTGGTCCGGCTCTTCGCGGAATCGCAATTGGCCCTGGCGGATTTGCTCGACAGGCCCGCCGCGACCACGCCGGCCGCGCCGACACCGACGCCGGCCTTCTTGAAAAAGGCCCGGCGACCCGGTGATTTCAGTGTTTGCTTCTTACTCATCGTCTCACCCTTTCTATTGGCGAGTATGGTTTCGAACGAATACCGCCTAGTGAGTTTCGTTCAACCCCGGCGCTAGGCCGCCATCTCGAAAGACTGGGACTCGATCCGCAAGAACAGCTTGCCGATCGTTCCCACCGGTTTGTAGAAGCTGGCACACTCCGCCGCTTCCATATCCCCGAAAAATTGCTCGGCCCACGGCGCGATATGGGCGTCGAAAAACGCCTGCTGCCGGGCCAGGTCGACCGGCTCGCCGAAGGCGCCGGTGATCAATCCGCACATCATCTCGAACAACGCCGCCACGTGGTCCTCCGGCTCGGCGACGCCGTCGCCCTTGGCGATACCGAGACCCGCCATGTCCTGGCGAAGCGCGGCCAGCGGCTTGTCATAAAGGAATCCTGTCAGGTAATAGGAGGCGTAGGGGCTGAGCTCCCCGGCGCCGACACCGATGAATAGATCGTGGAACTCTTCGTCGATGGCTTGAGGAGTGCTGTCGCCGGCGGCGGCGGCGAGCCGGGCCAACGCCTCGCCCATCTCGCCCTCGCCGGCCTCGAGCGCGCCGACGCCGGCAAGCGCCTCCGCATCCGGCGGCGCGCGAAGCAGCGACGCCAACAGCATATAGGTGTTGGCCCGCAGCATATCCTCGGCGGCAACTTCGCCCGGCGAATCTGGCGTGATGGCTTGGCCTCCCCCTCGCGCGAAAACGCTATTTATCCGATCGCCACTCTAACCGGTGGCTTGGGTCCACGAATACAGTTCTCAGTCTGGGCCATGTTCGGCTTTTTGTCAAAGCAAAGATGGTCAATTTTTTCACGCATACTCACAAATAGTATAGGGACATGCGGCGTTTAGGACACGGCGTTGAGACATGTCCTGCGCTTGTTCGAGCCGTGGTCGATGGGAGGCAAGCGCCGCCGGCGGGGTGGAAGATCAGCCGCTTTTTCCGTCGGCATCGATTGCCGATCCGCTGGCCCGCTCGCCGGCTTCGGCATCGGCGTCGGTCTCTTCCTTGCGCTCGCCCGCCGCGCCCGCCTCGCCGGGCTCCTCGTCGTCCTTCGCGGCCGCCACTTCTTCTTCCTTGTCCTTGTCCTTGTCCTCGTCCTTCGCCTTCGGCCCGTCTTCCTCGTCCTTCGCCTTGGCCCCGGCAACGGCGTCGTCTGGATCTTCGGGCGTGTCATCCCCGCCGCTGGCAAATTCGCCCAAGACCGCCTCCACGATGCGGTAGTCGTCGTCGTAGTCGTTGAGGCCGTCGAGGACGGCCAGGTCGGGATCGCTCAGCCATAGCTTACGCAAAGCGAGCTTCTTCAACTGTTCCGGCACGCCTTCCTTCATGAACACGGAATAATCGGAATCCTTATCGAGTGTCTCGATGTCCGGCAAATCCACGGCCTCGGTCTCTTCCTCGGCGGCGGCGGGGTGCGTCTCCGCCGGCGCCGGCTCGGCGTCCTCGACTTGCGGCGCATCGCCGGGCTCGGGCTCGGGCTCGGGCTGGCGGCGCTTTTGTTTCAGACGCGACCAGCGTCCGAGGAAGGGTTCGTCAGTGCGCGCCATTGTTCCTCCTCAGACCGGCGGGGCGCCGCTGCTCCGGCGGCCCCTTGCGCGGATTGTGGGGCTTGCGTTTGCGCTTGTATAACGGCTCTTCGACGTGGTGTTTGGCGACAAATTCGGTGACCCATGCGCCGACGGCATCGGGCATCGGCACCAGCTCGACGAGGTCCTCGTCGGCATCGAGGTAACTTTGCGCCTCGTAGGGACAGACCGTGGCCAGGAACGGAACGATGCCCTCCTCGGCCTCGTCATCGTAACGCAGCAGGACGTAAACCACCGGCGGATCCAAGGACAGGTTGAGACGGTAACCTTCGGTTTCCCTGCGGTGAATCTCCAGGGTAAGCGTGCCGGCGTGGTAGCGCACCAACCCCGGCTCCTCGGCCAGGACCCGCCATTCGTCCCCCTTCGCCGCGCCCGGGATCACCGCCACCATGTTCCAGCTATGGGATTCCCACGGATTGTCGATCTCGCGCCGCTCGAGCACGATCCCTAAGGACATGGACTCAGTAACCACCGTAATCCCTCATCGGTTGACGCCGGAACGCCACGATCTCCCCGGAACGCCACGATCTTCAAAGTGAAGGCCGATATTAGCCGTTACCGCCGGGTGCGCGCAACAGGCGCGGGCGGGCATGGTTGGCCGGCGACGGCCAGCATGCTAATCTCGGTCATTATAAGGTAATATAACAACAGAAAGTGATTTTGGT
>JADFJG010000017.1 GCA_022566265.1 Pseudomonadota bacterium
ATCATCCAGTTCCCGGTACGGCAACAATCCAGCGTCGGACGTGACCTTGGAACCGTGGAACTCAAGCTTCAAGCGGCGGTCAAAATCCAGCCTTAGAACCCCTGCTTCCCTTTCACCCATCGGGTGGCCATATCAACACCCCAAATCCGCCAATAACGCTATGATTCTTATATCAGAATCACGCCCCCGCGTCATCAAATCAGGGGTTCATTTGGGAAATGCGGGATCAGAGGTCAGAAGCCAGGAATCAGATGACAGGTATCAAGTATCAGTAATCTGTTTTCTGATCCCTGTCATCTGAACCGGGCGCGGGTAAAGCAGGCAAAAAAAGAGGGCGCCGGGGCGCCCTCTCGAAGCAAAGCCCGGTGGGGCTTGTTCAGGTATCTTACGGGGTGAGTATTGAGTCTTTAACCGCACGAACCTCCTGGATGGTCACGATCCGCTGCCGGACCGCCACGAATGCGGACGCAGTAGCGTCAGGTTCAATGTCCTTGAAAGCTTCGCCGCTAAAGCAGGCCCAAATATCGTACTCACCGCTGTCGAGATCTACGGCGAGGAAATTGAAATGATGCGCCGCGGTCGTGTCGAGCTCAAGGGCGACGGAGACGAAACCGGTGATGGTATCCATCCCATCATTCAACAAATCGACTTCTATAGACAGTGTCTGTTTGCGAGAGGCGAAGGTAATCGCACCCGGTATCGCTACAGTGCCTCCATCAGTGACGCAAACGTCAGCCGTGCCGGTGGGGGCGAACCTCACTTCAAGGTCCATCGTCGCTTCGGCAACCGCCGTTATTTCGCCCGCTTTATTTTTCCCTTTCACCTTGGTGAAAGTGATCAAATTGGCGACACCGGATACGCCGATCAGAAGCTCCTTGCCCTGCGGCACTTTGATCGTGGCCATCAATTCGGCCGCGCGGATTTGAACGTCTGTAGAAGAATTAGTGCCCTCAGCTTCCCCTACCGTTATTTCCGCCAGAGTCACCGTGTTGGCCGCCCAATCCGCGGCGAACTTCGCCGACTGGGCCTGCGCATTACCACTTACGAACCCCGTGAGGGCCAGGGCGGCGATTAACATTACAAGTTTATTCATGATTCTCTCCCGTTGATTACAAGTTAGCTAACTCAAAAGTTTCACTTACTCAGAGGCCGTCGCCCCCTGGAGCCTTGGGGTGAGCAATCCTCGGGCCCTGGTCCGCCAAACCTATTGGCGGGGGCCGCCGGCAACGGTACGGGATGTGAAGGTGGCGCAAGTCGGCCGGAGTCGGTTGGTGAAGCCTCCTTGTCCTCCCTTCGGTGTTTTCCATCCGTTGCCCGGATCTTGGATTAGGCTCTCGGCACGCCTTTGGTTACGGACCGAGATTAGGGCCGGGGCCGGGCCTGTCAAGAAATCATTCCGGATTTCAAAGTAGTAATATTAATTAATATTAACACTGAACATGACGCCTCTTAGGAGTATTTATAACAGTTTGCAATTGCTTCCATATTTTAATGCGGAACTGCATCAGGATAGTGGTATTCCGTGCCATCCGCGGGCGCCGTACGCTTGATGGTGGGCGCTTCCCCGCGCGGGCAAGTTGCGCGGAGGACAGGGTTTTTAGGGCTCGACCGCGCTCACCAGGGCGGTCGCGGAGCGAGCTCGCCGGCCTGGACCGCCGGCAAAAAGCGCCATGAACGATTATTGTGATGGACGGCATTTATTCTTGATTATTACTTAAGATCATTGCGGCTTTTCTGTATAAAATTAACGTGGGGTGCGATGCCCGGCCGCGGAGGTGGCGCGGCGCGGCGCAAAAAAGACTAAACGCCTGTTAACCTTTGCCCTACATTATGACGGGTCCGGACCGAGATTTCATGGCCGGCCTGGATCGCCGGCCCGGATACCGGCGTGGCCCAGAGAAGCGGAGGCGTTGCGACATGAAACCCATCTGGTACGTCATCCTCGCCCTTCCCGGCGTCATCGCCGTGGCGTTGATCGGCGCCTTCATCCTGCTCAGGCCCGATATCCTCGAGCCCGGGGCGTCCACGGCCGAGCTCGCCAAGGAGGTCGATGGCCTCAAGGCCGGCCAGGCGGCGATCCTCCAGGAGCTCGCCTCGCTGTCCCGCACGCTCCAGGCGGGGCCGGGCCGCCGCCCGGGCCCCAGGCGCAACGTCGTCCTCCAGGCGAGCGGCGCCCAGGTCATGGGCGATGCCAAGGCGCGCATCGCCATCATCGAGTTTTCCGATTACCAGTGCCCGTTCTGCCGGCGCCATTTCCTCAACACCATGCCGAAGCTGGTCAAGGACTACGTCGCGACCGGCAAGGTCAAGTACGTGCTGCGCGACTTCCCGCTGGGCTCCATCCACCCCGAGGCCTTCGCCGCCGCGATGGCGGCGCGCTGCGCCGGCGATCAGGGCAAGTACAAGGCGATGCACGACCAGTTCTTCGCCAAGCAGGCGTCCCTCAAACAAGCGGATTGGGTGGCCCACGCCAAGGTGGTCGGGCTCGACCTCGCCGCCTTCAACCAGTGCATGGAGAGCAAGAAGTACGAGGCGGCGGTGAGCGAGGACATGAAGGCGGGCATCGCGGCGGGCGTCACCGGCACGCCGACCTTCTTCATCGGGCCCTTGGACGCCGACGGCAAGACCATCCGCGCCGGCAACATCATCACCGGCGCCCAGCCCTACCGGGTGTTCCAGCGCGCCCTCGACAGCCTGCTCGCGGCCAAGGGATAGGCCAGACGACAGAGATCAGAGGACAGAGGACAGAGGACAGACGACAGAGATCAGAGGACAGATTAGACCTCCCTGGCATCTGATACCTGTCCTCTGATCTCTGGTGCCTGTCCTCTGTCCTCTGATCCCTGATAACTGAACTGGGAGGGTTCAACAATGTTCGAACGCCTGTTTGGGCGGCTTTTGATAGTCGCCGCGGTATTGCCGACGCTGGTGATCGTTGTTCCGGCTTCGGCGGTCGAGATGACGTTCTACGGTAATCAGCATTTCAAGTTCGTTTCGGACGAAGGCAAGGTCATCCTCATCAATCCGTGGGTCAAGGGCAACAAGGATGCCCCCATGACCCTCGATTCCTACAAAAAGGGCGACGTGGACCTTATCCTGACCACGGCGGGGCATGGAGACGACCAGGGCAACGCCGTCGAGATCGCGGCGCGTACCGGCGCCACCATCTTCACCGTGGCCGAGCTTGGCGGTTGGATGCAGAGCCAGATCGAAAAGTACGGCGGCTCCAAGAAGCAGATTTACCGGGGCGCCATCGGCGGCCGCTATAAAGTGGGAAACGTTACGGTGCAGCTTATTCAGGCCGCCCATGGCACCGGCATCAGCACCGGCAGGAAAGATCATCCGGCGCGTTACTACGGCGGACCGGCGTCCGGTTCGGTGATTACCTTCGAGAGTGGCCTCGTGGTCTTGATGGCCGGCAGCACCGGGCTTTCCATGGAACTGCGGCTCTTTGGCATGCGCTTTCAGCCGCACGTGGCCTTATTGCCGATCGCCGGACGGTTCATGATGCATCCGGACGACGCCGCCTTCGCCGCCAAACTGCTGATGACCGACAATCCCAATCTCAAGACGGTTGTTCCCCAGCACTTCCGCGTCAAGGGGCGCCCGGCGTGGATGGGTACGCCGGCCGAGTTCGAGGCGGAAATCAAGAAACTCGGGATCAAGGTCAACGTGCTTTCCCCGGTGGTTGGCAAGACCTATACCCTGACCAAGTAAGGGCGGGCATCAGAGGTCAGGCATCAGATGACAGAAGTCAGACCGCAGAGGACAGATTAGACCTTCCTGTCCTCTGATCTCTGTCCTCTGACCTCTGGCGCTACCAGTGCCAGACGTGGTCGTAGCCGTCCAGGAGCTTCGCCAACCCGTCCCTCGAGACCGGGCTCAGCCCGTCGATCAGCTCGTCATCGCTGATCCCCCGCTCGGCGAGGTCGTCCTTGACGATATAGACGCCGACCCCCTTGGCGATGAGACCGGCGATGTCGTTGGCGATGTCGGGGCCGTGCTTTTGCTGCCGGTCGCCGAACGAAAGCGGGGCGACCTTCTGGGCCTTGACGGCGTAGTTGACGGCGTTGGCGCGCAACAGCACGTCGAGATCGGCGCCGGCGCCTTTCAAGGCGTGGGTGAGCCAGACGATGGTGTCGTCCTGCTCCTCCAGGGTGCCGCGATAGGCCGTTTCGATGATGTTGAGGGCTTTCATCGCATCCTCCTCATTTCGTCGGGATGACGAGGGTGTTGTCGGACGACTCGGCCATGTTCCAGAAATCGCCCGGCGTGCCGCGGCGCACGCCCTCGACCGCGTCGCCGGCGCCGCGCTCATCGACGCAGAGCCCGCAATTGACCCAGTCCACCTTGCCGCCGTTCTTTGCGGCTTCCTTGATGACGGCCTCGACCCATTCCCTGGGCAACGGGTGGTCTTCCTGCTCTGCGTCGTGGCCGTGCACCGGGTTGGGGTGGGCCTGCTGCCCGGCGAAGGGCAGGAACACGGCGCCCTCGTAAGCGAAGACGTTGATGTCGTAACCGCGCTTGGCGGCGATGTTGATGAGACGCAGCGCGGTGGTGGAGCGCGCGTTCTCGTAGGGCGCGTCCATCAGCGCGAAGGTCAGTGTCTTCTTGTCTGCCATTCCTCCCTCCTTCAGTGCCAGATGGCCTTGCGGCCTTGGGCCAGTTGATCGATGACGATGTCGAGCGGCGCCGCCTTGACGCCCGATGCCAGGCCGCCCGTCACGATGCCCCGCTCATCGAGCGAGAAGTCATCGGCGAGGATCTCGACGCCGGCGGAGGCGACGGCGCCAAGCGCCGCGAACCGCGCGTTTTGGCGCGCCGCCAGCACGCCGTTCTGGACCAGGAACAGCGTCA
This sequence comes from Pseudomonadota bacterium, assembly GCA_022566265.1. GTDB lineage: Bacteria > Pseudomonadota > Alphaproteobacteria > SMXQ01 > SMXQ01 > JACZQV01. The sequence goes on from JADFJG010000017.1 coordinate 4,858, forward strand.
CCTCGTTGCCTTCCTTGGCCAGGCCCGATGCCAGGCCGTAGAAATTCTGGACGTCGTTGGAGTCGAACGGATCGCGCGACTCGATCAAGAGGTATTGTGCCATCTAAGCCTCCCCCTTTGTGTTTGTGTGTTGGCGGGATTTTCCCCGATCATTGTTCAATAACATAAGTGGATTGCCAAGTAACATTATCGTGCGCGCCTGGAAGCGGTCTTGGCGCCGAAGCCAAGAGTTTTCCACCACAGAGGCACAGAGACACAGAGAAGTTTAATAAGAAGAATATTGTCTTTTTCTCTGTGTCTCTCGTGTCTCTGTGGTGGATTTTTTCCCGGCGGCGGGAACGCGTTGCCGGCAGGTGGTGAAAATTCGTTTGCCGGTATCGGCGTTGGTCTGGAAGAGGGGCCTAGCGGATACGTTCGCCGAGCGGCTGGACCGCGCGCACGCGCCGGCGCAACTCCTCGGTCACCCGGCGCGCCTCTTCCATGTTGCGCACGACGTGCGGGGTGATCAGCACCAAAAGCTCGGTGCGGTCGGTATCGTCCTGATTGGTGCCGAACAGCGCGCCGATGATGGGCAGGCGCGAAAGCAACGGGATGCCCTGGGTTATCTTGGTCCTGGTGTCCTGGATCAGGCCGCCGAGGGCCACGGTCTCACCGCTCTGCACGGCCACGGTGGTGGTGATCCTGCTCTGTTTGATCGTCGGAGAATCGATGCTGGAGGATTTGGTCTCGATGGCGCTGCTGACCTCCTGATCGATCTCCATGATGACGAGGCCGCCGGGGTTCACCCTCGGCGTGACGCTGAGAATGACGCCGGTGTCGACCTGCTGGATGGCGTTGACGATCGGCGCGCCGGGATCGTCGACGCTGACCGCCGACTGGGTGGCGACCGGCACCTGGTTGCCGACCTGCAGCCGCGCGGTCTGGTTGTCGAGCACCATCAGCTGCGGCGAGGAGATGATGTTGATGTCCGACACCTTGTCCAGCGCGTTGAGCACGACGTCGGCGCCGGCGGTGTTGAAGAAGAAGTTGAACCCCGGGAACAGCCGGTCGGGGACCGCTGAGTCGTCCCCTCCGGTCAGGGCGGTACTGAAGCTGCCGTTCCTGAAGAACCATTCGATGCCGTATTTCAAATCGTCGTTGAGGGTGACCTCGGCGACCGTCACCTCGATCAACACCTGCAGCGGCACGATGTCGAGCTTCTTGATCGCCGATTCCACCATGCGGTAATCGGCCGGCGTCGCCAGGATCACCAAGGCGTTGTTGGCCTCATCGGCGATGATGCGGATTTCGCTTTCGCCCGTGATGCCGATGGCCGCCGCCTCGGCTCCCTTCGGCCCTGGTGTCTTCTTCGCGTCCTTGGGCTGGCCCGTGGCCGTGGGTTTCTCGCCCGGCTTGGCGGCAACCCTGGTGCCCGTCTTTACTTCCGCCGGCTTGAGCCCCGGCGCCAACGCCGCCCTGGCCGGCGCCGGCGCGCCTTCGGCGGCGAAGATCTGGCCCAATGTCGCCGCCAGGTCGGTGGCGCGGCCGTTCTCGACGAAATAGACGAACAGGCGCCTGCCGGCCTCATCGCCGGTGCGGTCGAAGCGCGCGATCCAATCCTGCGCCTTCTTGATGTAGGCGGGCCTGGCCGATATCACCAATACCGCGTTCAGCCGCTCGATGGGCTCGAAGCGAATGAGACCCGCCAACGGTCCGTCGGCCTGGTTGCCGAACACCTTCTCCAAATCCTCGATCACGTCCTTGGTCTCGGTGTATTTCAACTGGACCAGGGACACCGACATGCCGGCCAGCCAGTCGACGTCGAAGATCTCGACGATGTCGAGCAGGTTCCCCAGTTCCTGCCGGGTGCCGGCGAGGAGGATAAGGTTGCGCGCCCTGTCGACCCTGAGGATGGCGCCGGGCGCCGTGAAGGGCTCGAGGATCTTCTCCATCTCGCCGGCGCCGATGAATTCGAGGGGCACGATCTGCACCCCGAAGCCTCGGCCAGCCGCGCCGCGGGGAAACCCGAGGCGCGGACGGACGGCGCCGGAAGTCGCCTCGGACGCCGGCAGCACCTTGTAGACCCCGTCCGCCTGAACGATGACGGCGCCGTGAAGCCTGAGGATGTTCTCGAGCGTCGGCAATAGCGCCGAGCGCGGCAACGGCCGCGAGGTATGGGCGGTCACCTTGCCCTGGACCTTGGGAGAGAGGACATAGTTGACGCCCAGCGTGTCGCCGAGGACCGAACGCACGACCTCGCGGATGTCGGCGTCGGCGAAATTAAGCGTGATATCGCCCGTGGGGGTGACGGAAACGGCGCTCCGGGCGGCGGCCTTGCGGTCGATGAACCTGCCGGTCCCGGTAATGACCTCGGAGACGTCGGCCTCGCCCGCCTTCTGTCCAAAGAGAATCTCGCCCTCGGCGGTGGCGGATTTGCCCGCGGCTTCCGGTGCCCCGGCGCCTTCCTCCGCCGCCACTTCCGGTCGTTGCGATTCGCGCATCATCTCGCGCAACTCGGCGCAGGCGCCAAGCATCGCCGCGGCCAAGACGATGAGCGTCAGGCGCCGTGCGTGGGTTCCCATTCGGGCGGCAAAAACGATGCGTAAGCCTCCTTCACACCTGCCCAGTGGACCTGCTTCTCGATTTTCGAGTTTTATTGACCCCGGGCGCCCGCCGCTAATAGATTACCAAAAACCGCACGATTTCAACGGTTTTTTTCTTCGCCTACCCTTCGGCAATGCCCCTAACGGTTGAGCCGTCCCGACCACGGGCGGCCGTAATTGGCGGGCAACAAGGCTTTGACAGCGCTTTCGGCCTGGCCCCGGCGGCCCCCCGGCACCGTTACCTACCGTTCGGCCGCCGGTGAATTCGCGTCCCTGGTGCGGCTGCGGGGCCGGCGGCGTTTGGGCCTGGCTTTCTTCTTGCGTTTTCCCGGCGCCCGGCGGACCTCGCCCCTGATCTTCACTTCCTCGCGCAGCTCGCCGAAGCGAAGGACGATGCGGTCGGCAAGGATCGATTCCAGCACCCAACCCTCGATTTCCTGCCCCTCCTTGAGGCGGGTGATCTCCCGCGCGCGAGACTCCTGGACCAGCGCCACCCGCTCCTTGGGCGAGATGATGACGCCGGCGAGCCTGACCTTGACCATTTGCTTCTTCTCGGGTTTTTCGGCGGGCGTGTCCGGCTCCAGCGGCGGGCGGCGGATCTTCGAGAACAGCGGACGCTCGAGGGTTTCGCTGAAGTCCTCGATCGGCGGCATCGAGAACGCCTGCGCGGCGGGAAGGGCGGGTATCTTCACCGGCTCGACGGCGGCGGTCTCGATCGTCATCCCGCCGGACCGATCGGCGTTCGCCTGGAAGTAGACGAAAATGGCGAGGAACAGGCACAGGAAGAACAGGAACAGGGGCGCGCGCTGCTTTTTCTTGGACCGGCGCATCATGAACCTTCCCGGCGGACGTAGCCCGAGACATCGAAGCGGACGGTGAGCCGGCCGTCATCGGCGGACTTGTTCCTGCGCCTCCGCGCCCTTTTGCGGCGAACGTCGACGTTGTCGAGGAACAAAAAGGTGTTCTCCGATTCGAGCAGATAGAAGATCGCCTGCAGGCTCGCGATATCCGCCGATAGCTGCACCCGGATTTTGATGGCGCGGTGGTTGCCGTCGTCGCGCGGTGGCAATATCTGGCTGCTCTTGATCTGGCCGCCGCTGGTGGCGACAACGCCCTTGACCCGGTTCTGCAGTTTCGCCGCCGCCAGGGTGTCGGAAGCGCCCTCGAGGTATCCGCCAGTCGACGGTGCCAGGCGCTTGAGCGTCGCCAACTGCTTCTCCCGGGGCTCGCGCATCCTGGCGATGCGCGAGTAACGCTCGATCAGGGCCTCGGATTGGACGATCGATTCGGCGCTCAAGCGGTACTTGGTCATCACCGGCTCGACGATAAGGCTCCAGGTGCCGCCGATGGCGGCCAGCAGGAGGACGACGGCCAAGGTACGGCCGAGGAAGGGAGATAGGGTCACTTCCGGCTTCCTCCGGTCTGGGTGGCGCCGGCCGGGGCCAGGTTCCCGGTGCCATTCCTGACGCCGGTGCCTCTCAGGGAGCCGTCCTTGGTTCCGCTCGATGAGCCGTCCTCGGCGCCGCCTTGGGCGAGGTCGGCGGCGACGTTGAACCTTTCGAGGCCCTCCCTGCGGTCCTGGGTCACCGGCGAGGTGAAACGCGCGTTCTCGAACATCGCCGATTTCTCGATCAGGCCGATCAGGTTGGCGGCGGCCTGGGAGAAACCTGAAATTCGTAATCCGCGGTCCTTGATCTTGAATTGCCTGAGCCACGTGCCGTCGGGCAAAATCCTGGTCAACTCATCGAGCACTTCCGTCGCCTTCACCGATTTTTGCTTGCGCGTTACCAGGAACTGGCTTTCCGCGACCAACCGGTCGATCTCCCGGCGAAGGTCCATGGCCGCGCCGGCCTCCGCCTTGGCCTTGGTCAGCGCCGCCGCGAAGGCTTGCATCTCGCGTTGTTGCGCCTCGAGCGGCAGGTAGACGGCGACGGTGAAAAGCGTGGCGGCAATCGCCGCCAGGATCAGCGACAGGCCGCCGACCCGCCGGGGGCCGTTAACGCCATCGTCCGCCGGTAAAAGGTTGAAGCCTTCGGGCGCGTCCTCGCCGCCTTGATTCTCGCCGCCGATATCGACGACATCGGGCACGATGCCGCATGCCCGGGCGCGCTCGCACCTCTCATCCATCACCCTGCGGGGTACCGTGAGGAGCTCGACCTCCATGCGCCCGGTCTGGGAGTTGCGCTCGCGCACCCGAAAGTCGAAGTAGACCTCCCCGGCGCTGAACGGTGTATGGCGGTCCATCTCGAAGGTCAGCACCTGGCGCAAATTCTCTTCCGCCGCCAGGGGAAGGCTGAGGGTCTTGCGCAGCGCCCATCTCGCCGGCAGCCGGAGCACGACGTTAAGCTCGTGCAGCTGGGCTTTCCTGATCACCTCGGCGAAGGCCCTGGCCTGGGCCGGTTCGTTCAGCCCTTGCGGATCGACGCGGCCGAGCTCGCGCCAACTCCCGCCCGAACGCCGGCTGAGCACCATGTCGGGGCCGGAAAGGTCGAGCAAGGCGGCGCCCGCGCTTCCCTCCAAGGCACCGCGCAGACGCGCCGGGATGAGACCGGCAAGCTCCTTGAACCACCAGGCGAAGAAACCACCGATGATGGCGATCAGCCGTGCCGCCAGATCTGTCATTCGTTCACCATCGCAGTGCCGGTATCTGACTCCCCTGGTATCTGACTCCCCTGGGGCCGAGTTTTCAAGCGATAACGGTACCTGGGCGCCACCGCCAACGACGATACATCGGCGCCGGCGACGACAAACCGGCACCGGTACCAAAGTTCAGAAAACAGATTAACAAACCGCTAAAAGTGCTGGGCTGAGTTTAACAGCCGAATTCCGAAAACTCTAGCAACCACTTACAATAGCTCTGCTTTTGGCGGGCAGAGTGGGTGGCAAATTTCCGCACTCTGGCTCAACGCCCCGTCGGCTCACCGGCTGCGGTCACGGACGTCCTCGCCGACGCCCGATGGACGCGGAAGTAAACAAACAGGGCCGGACCGGCATTTGCTGGCCTCTCCGGGGCCCACCTCATGCCCGGCGGCGTCAAGGATTTGAACCACGGAGATCACAGAGATCACGGAGCCAGTAAGATTTGTTCCAAGCTATATTTGCTTCTCTGCGGTCTCTGTGATTTCCGTGGTTCAAATTCCCTGCCAAGGGCGCGAGAGATGTTGGCGGAGCACAATCAATGCATATGGTTGAATTGGTTGGCTTAAATATATTAAAGACGCTTATGGCCGAGAAAATAAAATTTATTGACTTAACCGGCGATTGTGCGTTGGCTCTCATGTACTTGCTAAAATTGCGAGAGGCGAACGAAAACAACAAAAAACATCGCCCGGACGTGCGGCCCGTTGTTGTCGAGCCTTGGGCGCGTTTCGGTTTCGGTACAGTCGCTCCAGACGAGACAGCATCCGGCCCGTGATCAACAGGGAGGAACAGGATGCGTAAATTCACAAAATTGGCGGCCGTTGCGGCCGTGGTTGGACTAATGGCGCTGGCGTCCCCGGTGCTTGCGCAAACCACTGTCACGTCATTCGCACCGTCTACGAACACCACCTCGGGGGTGTGGTTCGAGAACGACGTTCGGACTGGGGGAACGGCGAGCATCGCCGATCTGACCGGCCTCGGCCGGGGACCTTGAGACCAACCAACCACTGGCGATCGGCGCCGCGAAGCTCACCACGGACTTCACCAACGCCGCGAAGGCGGAGGTCGGCGTGCTGAACGACTATGGCATGCCCGATAATATCTTCTCCACGCTGAGCATCATGTACTCGTACCACAAGGCCACTAATGCCGACCAAAACGCGTCTGCCGCGCCGTCGCTCAAGCTCACATTTTTCAACGCGGTGTGTGACGACGCAGCGAGCGCGGGGGACTGCTTCGCCACGCTCGTATACGAGCCGACATGGAATGGGCCGACTTCCACATCAGCCTCCCCAGCCAGCACGAACCCTGCGACGGACGTATGGACGGCGGTGACGATCGACCAGGACACCGGTCTCTTCTGGACGACTGGTGGCTTTGGCTTTGTGAATTCCGGTGGCGGCCCGCCGATCAAGACCTTGGCGGAGTGGCGCACAGCGCTCTCGTCCGATTTCGGCGATGCCGTTCTGTTTCGCGTCAGTGTCGGAGTCGGGAGCTTCAATCAGGGACAAATCGGTTATTTCGATGACGTCCAAATCGCCGGCACCAACGCCGATGCTAGCTATGATTTCGATCCGGCTCCTGTCTTTGAAACCCTGGGTGAATGTATCTCCACACTGATCGCGGACAACTGTTCTAGTGAGTCGGGGAGGGCCCGAGCAACGTGCAACCACGCACAACAGATGACTTGCTTCGACCTCTTCGACATTCCGTAAATTTGCGGAACTAAGGGGACACCATACTCATTTTTCCCGAATTAAGTATGGTGTCCCAGGATTACTGACAACTCGCACAACACGTAATTAACAGGGAGGGCGTAAGATGCGTAAATTTACAATTTTATCGGCACTCGTGGCGCTTACGGGCGTCGCGGCCTTAGGTATCCAAACAGCTAGTGCGGCTGTATGTGTTAATGATGCTACCGCAGATACGTGCTCTGTCCCGGGGGATCATGCAACGATACAGGCAGCCGTTACTGCTGCCGGACCGGACGATACAATCGTGGTGGCGTCGGGAACTTACGTAGAAGGCGTAACGGTGCCTGCTGGGAAAGACGGACTGAAAATTCAGGGCGCAAATGCAGCAATCCCTGCGGGACGCGTACCGGGCATAAGAGGCGCTGAATCAATTGTCGATGGGGGCTTTTTGCTTCAATCAGATGCGGTCGAAATCGATGGCTTTACGATCGAGAATGGCGCAACGCTTTTTGGCGGCGGCAGTATCGGCGGCGTCCTCATCGCTAGCGACAACGATGTTGTTAAGAACAACATTTTCGACGGCGACGGAACAGGATGTTCCTACCCGGCTGTGCACCATAGTTCAGGAAATGGATTGCAGGTCCAGAACAACGAAATATTTGATTGGTGCCAAGGGGTATTTCTCAATCCTTCCAGCGGACATATTATTGAGGACAATAATTTTCACGACAATGCCGTTGGAATTGGTTCTGATGGCCAAAGCTCTTTGACGGTCCAATTCAACGAATTTTCAAGCAGCGCTTTTGATGAAGGGATCGGCATGGGCACTGCCGGCACAGGTATTGTCATAAACAATAACAATTTCCGTTTCAACGATGCCATCAATCACTATGGCGGTAACCCAGTTGATGGTTCCAATAATTATTGGGATTGCGAAGAAGGCCCTGGACAAGTAGCTGGAGTATGCACAGCAATTGGGGGATCCAGCCCAGGACAGGTCAGTTTTTCACCCTGGTTATGTACCGCTTATCCTAATCCGGACGGGGTGACGAATGACGTGCTTGGTGCGCTTTGTCCGCCGCCACCACCCGTTTGTGAGCCAATTATTGAATCCATAAGCCTTGGCAATCCCGGTCTGCAAGCCATCGATCAGGCTTGCTGTGCCGTCCAAGGCGCCGCTCTAATTTATGACGACCCGGAAAGTGATGTCGACACTCACGGAGATTATGTAAGTTGTGTCGTCCACCAATCAAAGCTGAGTGGATTTCGTGGTAACTCCGATCCACGAGGCGGCACTATCGCCAAGGCCGCCGCGCAAAGCAGTGTGAACAAATAAAAACAGCAGCAGCTGTTAGCTTGGAAAGGGCCTCTTCTGAGGCCCTTTCTTTTCTGCGGTCGCCGCCGTCCCCGTCACCGGCCGCGCCGGCGCCGCCGGGACGAGGCGGGGGCGGTGGTGGCGGAAATGCGTGGCGCGACCACCAGATCGGGCCAGGCCCCCTCGTCGCCGTCGGCGAAGGTGACGCTTAGGCGGACGAGATCGGGCAGGAATTTCTGGTCTTGCCACTCGTCCCGCCATGCCGGCGTCTCATCTTTATCGGTGATGCCGAAATAGGAAAACTCGGCCTTCGAGATCCCGTCCAGCAGGACTTTTTCCTTCTCCTCGTCACCGGCGGCCAGGCTCCGCCGAAGCGAGGCTTCGCCCAGGCGAGCCGGAGGCGGCGGGGCGTCCTCGTCGCCCGACCGGTAGAGTTGGCGGCGGAACACCAAGCGCTTGTCATCCACCCCGTCCTCGACCGCGAGGGTGATGGTGTAGAAACCGCCGACGCCGAAATGGGCCGGCATCAGGGCGGTGAAGGCGACCGCTTCCGTGCCGCCGGTGAAGGCGATGTTGCGCTTGGCGTCGTCTTTACTCGTGTTGACTAACGGATAGGCGCCGGTTAGCGCCCGGCGGATGAAGCCCTGGACGGCCTCGAGGCGGGCGCGATCGGCCGAGCGCACATCGCTTGCCTCCCAGGCCCGGGTGCCGAGCCTGATGCCGCCGAACAGCATCGCCATGAGCAAGCCGAGCAGCGTCATGGCGACGAGGATCTCGAGCAGCGTGAAGCCGCGCTGGTGCCTGTTCGTCGCCTTCTTCATGGCGCCGTCCTCGCTCCTGGCCCGGCCCCGGAGCCAACAGACGCGCCGGACTTGAGGCGCAGCGTCGTCAACGAGACCGACCGCTCCCGACTTCCTTGGCCCCAGGACACGGTGACGATGACCTCATAGGCCTCGATCGGCGGTGGCACGCCTTCGGCCTCGGCCCCGTCCAGCCGGTAGGGACGGACGGCGACCCGCCAGGCGTAGCCGTCCTCATACTCGCCCGTGCTCTCGCCCTCCTCCAGCTCTTGCTCGATGCCGATGGTGGCGAGCCTCGATTCGGCGAGCAGGGTGGCGCGGGTGAATTCCTCGGCCGAGCGCGAGGCGCGCATGCCGGTCGAGAAGATCTCGAACAGGACGCCAAGGGAGATGGCGAGCACGGTGAACGCCACCAGGACCTCGAGCAAGGTGAAGCCGCCGCTTTGCCGGCGGGCGCCTCGCCGCCCGGGACTACTCGTGGATGGAGGTTTGACCGGTAAGCCAGTCCACCAGGACACGGTATCGGCGCTCCCCGTCGATGAAGGTGATGCCGCCGCCGGTCGAGCCGCCGTCGGGGAAGAACCGGATGGTGCCGCTGGTCGCATCGATCAACTCCGATTGGGCGGTGAACAGGCGAATCTCGCCCTCGCCGGGCAGCTTGCCGCTGGTGTCGCCGCCGACGATGGCATAACGCCGGCTTTCGACGTCGATGACGAGCGCGACTTCCTCGTTCAGCGCGATCGCCCGGCTTCTGGCATGACGCAGGCTGCCGGCAAGGGTCCGCGCCGCGGCCTTGAGCGAGACACCCGTAACCCCGGTCGAGAAGGTCGGCGAGATCAGCACCAGCATCAGGGCCAGGACCGCCATCACCACCATAACCTCGATCAGGGTGAAGCCGCGCGCGCCCATGACCCTCACCAGCTGGTGAGGTCTCTGCTCTCGCCCTCGCCGCCCTCGGCGTTATCGGCGCCGAGCGAGTAGATGTCGTACTCCGCGTGCTCGCCGGGGAAACGGTACTTGTATTCGTTACCCCAGGGATCGACCAGCCTGTCGCGTCTCTTGACATAGGGCCCGTTCCATTTGGCGGCGCCGGCCGGGCGTTCGAGCAGGGCGTCGAGACCTTCGTCCTGGGCGGGATAACTCCCGGTATCGAGGCGGTAGAGATCGAGCACGGTGGAGAGGTTCTGGACCTGGATGGCGGCGGCGTCGGTCCTGGCGCCGCCGAGACGTTTCATCACCTGGGGCACGGCGAAGGCGGCGATCAAGCCGAGGATCACCAGCACCACCAGCAGCTCGATCATGGTGAAGCCGGCGGCACCGGGGAAGATCTTAGCGCGCAGGCAACGGATCATGGCGTCGTTCCGTCCTCTCTCCTTGACCAAAGCCGTTCAATACCTAAAGCTCGGAAGCTAAATCGGCAACTCATAAACGCTGAGGATGGCGGCGAGGATCGATCCGATGATGCCGGCGATGATCACCCCGAGCACGATGGTGAACACCGGCACCAGCAGGGCCAGGGCGCGATCCAGGGTGCGCTGAACGTCCTTGTCGTAGATGTCGGCGACCTTGAGCAGCATCTCCTCCATCTTGCCGGTCTCCTCGCCGACGCGGGTCAAATGGAGGGCGAGCCTGGGGAACAGGTCCGAATCGGCCAGCGGCTCGGTCAGGCTCTTACCTTCCTTCAGGCTCCCCGCGACGGTCTCGATGTCCCTGGCAAGGGCGGCATTGGTGATGGTGTCGCCGGCGAGGGACAAGGCGCTGAGCATGCCGACGCCGTTGCCGATCAGGGTGCCGAGGGTGCGGCAGAAGCGGGCGACCTCGGCCTTGATCAGCAGGGGGCCGAGCAGCGGCGTGCGCAGCTTGCCGAGATCCCAGCGGTAACGCCACGCCGGCGAGCGTAGCTGATGGCGGAAAATTCCAACGCCGGCGATGATGACCAGCGCGATCAACCACCAATAGGCCTCGATCCCCTCGCCGATGGCGACGACGATCTGGGTCGCCACCGGCAGCGCCTCGCCGGCGTCCTCGAACAGGGGCTTGAAGCGCGGCACGACGACGCCCATCAACACGACGACGGCGAAGATCGCCATCGCCAGCAGGATCATCGGGTAGATCAGGGCCGAACGCACGCGTTCGCGCACCTCGATCGAGGAGGCCATGAACAGTGCGAGCCTGTCCAGCACGACCTCGAGGCTGCCGCCCGCCTCCCCGGCGCGGACCATGGAGACGTAATAGGCGGGGAATGTCTTGTCCTCGGCGCCGAGCGCGTCGCCAAGCGAGGCGCCGCCACGGATGCTATCGAGTATCCGCTCGACGAGGCGTTTGACCGGCTCCTGTTCGGCGAGTTCGGTGATGATCTCGAGCGTCCGGTCAAGCGCCACGCCGGCCTGCAAGAGGGTCGCGATGTCGCCGGTCAGCACGGCGATTTCGGCCGCCGATGCCCTCTCGCGGCGAAACAGATCGCGCTGAAGAAAACGGGCGACGCCGTGACCCTTGACCTCGTCGACACGCACGGGCAGGTGGCCCAGCGCCTGCAGCCGCTTGACCGCGGCCGTCTGGCCCTCGGCTTCCATTTCACCCTCGACGGTGTCGCCTGATCTCGCCACCGCCTTGTAACGATATAGGGGCATGGTCAAACGATCCGGGTTGCCCGGAGGACCTCTTCGATCGTGGTGATCCCGGCCAGCGCCTTTTTCACCCCGTCCTCATACATCGTCCGCATGCCGTGCTCGCTGGCGGCCCGTTGGAGCAGGTGGGCCTCGGTGTGGGTGAGGACCAGGCGGCGGATGGGATCGGACATGACCAGCATCTCGAGAATGCCGGTGCGCCCGAGATAACCGGTGTCGTTGCACGCCGCGCACCCCTTGGCGCGGTAAAGGGTTATCGGGCCGTTATCGGCGTAATCCTGCAATCCCATCTGCTCGATGAGTTCGGGCATCGCTTGGTAAGGCTCGCGGCATTCGGTGCACAGCGTCCGCACCAGGCGCTGGGCGATGAAGCTGTTGACGGTCGAGGTCAGAAGATAGTCCTCGACCCCCATGTCGAGGAGCCGGGTGATCGTACTCGCGGCGTTATTGGTGTGTACGGTGGACAGCACCACGTGACCGGTCAGCGCCGCCTGCACGGCGATCTGGGCGGTCTCGAGATCGCGGATTTCGCCGATCATGATGATGTCGGGGTCCTGGCGCAGGATCGAGCGCAGGATGTTGGCGAAGCTGAGCCCGATCTGGGGCTTGACCTGGATCTGGTTGACCCCGTCGAGTTGGTATTCGATCGGGTCCTCGACCGTCAGGATCTTCTTCTCGGGGGTGTTGAGTTCGAGCAGCGAAGCGTAAAGCGTCGTCGTCTTGCCGCTGCCGGTCGGTCCGGTGACGAGGATGATGCCGTGGGGGCGTTTCAACACTTCGCGGAATTCGGCAAGCGACTCGTTGTCGAACCCCAGCGCCAACAGGTCGAACACCTCGCCCTTGTCCAGCACCCGGAGCACGACGCTCTCGCCGTACATCGTCGGCACGGTGGACACGCGCAAATCGATGTCCTTGCCCCGGATCGCCAGCTTGACGCGCCCGTCCTGGGGCAGGCGGCGCTCGGCGATGTTGAGCTTGGCCATGAGCTTGACGCGGGAAATCACCGCGGCGCGGAAGCGGTTCGGCGGCGCCTCGACCTCTTGCAGCACCCCGTCGATGCGGTAACGCACCCTGAGCCTGTTCTCGAAAGGCTCGATGTGGATGTCCGAGGCCCGCGCCTCCACCGCCCGGCTGATCAACAAGTTCACCAGGCGGATGACCGGCGCCTCGCTGGCGAGGTCGCGCAGGCGCTCGATGTCCTCGACGGTGCCTTCATCCTCGGGTCCGCCGGTATCATCGACGATCTCGCCGATGGTGGCGGGAGCGCCGCCGTAGATGCGTTCGATCGCGCTTTCGACTTCCGCCGGTATCCCCACCCGCGGTATCACCGGCTTGGCGGCGATCAGCTCCATCGCCCTCATGGCGTAGGAATCGAGGGGATCGGCCATGGCGAGGACCAGGCCCTCGGGCGTGTCGGCGAGGGGAACGATGCGGGTTTCCCTGAGGAAACGGGCGCTGACCTCCCGGTCGAGCACCGCTTCGTCCGGATAGTCGGCGGCGCCGACCAGGGGCATATTGAGCCTAACCGCAAGGATTTGGGCCATGTCGCCCTCGGTGATCATGCCGAGCTTGGTGAGGATGACGTCGAGCCGTTCGCCGCTTTCGCCGCGCAGGCGAAAGGCGCGCTCGAGGCCGGCGGCGTCGAGCTTGCCCTCGGCCAGCAGCCATTCGCCCAGCGACTCCTCGAACCGCTCCGGCCCGTCCTTATCGCCGGGAACGTGTTCCCCGGCGCTTTCCGGACCTTTCGTCGTTGTCCCGGCTGTCATCGGCGCTCATCCGTGGTTTTGGTCAATTTACGGTTTGGTTCAAATAGTCGACTCGTCCAATATACAACTTGCCAAATGTTTCTTAATAAAAAATTGCCGGGACTAATACCAAAGGTCCTTTGGTATCAACCCAAGACCAACGGCCCGTAAAGCCAGACCAGCCAGCACCCGCCGCAAAGATAGGGCCCGAAGGGGATGCGATCCGACGCCGTCACCCGCCGGCCGGTGAGCGCGCCCATCAACGCACCCGCCAATCCGGCCACCGCCGCCCACAGCACGATACCCGATAGCCCCGGCCATGCAACCCAGGCGCCGCCCGCCGCCAACAGCTTGGCATCGCCCATGCCGAGCCCTTCGCGGCCACGGAACGCGCGATAGGCGACGCGGATGATGAAGAAGGCGGCAAAGCCGGCCACCGCGCCGATGGCGTGATCCGGAAGGGAGGCCGGATCGACCCAATAGGCCACCCCAAGCCCGGCGGCGATCAAGGGCAAGGTGAGGCTATCGGGGAGGATTTCGTGGCGCCGGTCGATGACGCCGAGCGCCAGCAGCGTCCAGCCGAGTATGACCCCGGCGAAGACCAGGGCGTCCGGCAGCACCAAAGCCGCCCAGACGGCGATCAAGACGGCGGCGAGCTCGATGCCGGGATAAAACAAGCCGATGGACGCGGCGCAATGGCGGCATCGCCCGCGAAGGAACGCCCAGCTCAGCACCGGCACCAGATCGCGTACACCGAGCGCGTGATCGCAACTGGGACAGGCCGAGCGCGCCAGCACGACCCTGGCCCCCACCGGCAAGCGGGTGATCAGCACGCCGATGAAGCTGCCGACGAACGGCGCCATGAGGAGGGCGAGCCCCCAGGCAGGGACGGGCCAGGACGGCATGCTCACGGCTTAGGCGCTCCGCCGTCCGGTGGAACAATCTCTCCAGTTGAGCGTGCTCTCAAACTCATAGTAGATTTCGCCTGCGCTAGGGGGACCGAACCCGCAAGCGCGATGTTACCGCAAGTTGGCTCCGGACGGGCGATGGCGCACTGGCGACAAGAGATTTTCACCACAGAGGCACCGAGACACAGAGGAAAAGTGATCTTATTCTTAAAGATAAAAAAACTTCTTCTTCTCTGTGTCTCTGTGTCTCTGTGTCTCTGTGCCTCTGTGGTTCAAATCCTTGGCGCCGCCGGGCGATGAAGAGGATATGCCGAAACTCCTTTCCATAACAGCGGGTGATCGCGAACCGTCCCCGGCGCCCGAGGCCGGCGCATGGGGGCCGGCGTGACGGCGCTGGTCACCGGCGCCACCGGCTTCGTCGGCTCGGCGGTTGCCCGCAAGCTGCTGGACGCCGGTAAGGCGGTGCGCGTCCTCGTCCGCGCCGAAAGCGACCGGCGCAATATCGACGGTCTCCGGGTGGAAGTGGTCGAAGGCGAACTCGGCGACCGGGATTCGCTGGCGCGCGCGCTCGAGGGTTGCGATGCGCTTTACCACATCGCCGCCGACTATCGCCTGTGGGTGCCCGACCCGCACCGGATGTATGCCAACAACGTCGACGGCACGCGCAACATCATGGAAGCGGCGCTTGATGCCGGGGTCGGGCGCATCGTCTATACCAGCTCCGTCGCGGTGCTCGGCCTCCACCCCGACGGCACGCCGGCGGACGAGGACTTGCCGGTAAGCGTCGACGACATGATCGGCCATTACAAACGGTCCAAGTTCCTGGCCGAGGAGGAGGTGCGCCGGATGGTTTCGGAACAAGACCTGCCGGCGGTCATCGTCAACCCGTCGACGCCGATAGGCCCCCGCGACATCAAGCCGACGCCGACGGGACGGATGATCGCCGAGGCGGCGGCGGGGCGCATGCCGGCCTATGTCGATACCGGCTTGAACGTGGTCCATGTGGATGACGTGGCGGCGGGCCACCTGTTGGCCTTCGAGCGCGGAAGGGTAGGCGAGCGCTATATCCTCGGCGCCGAGAACCTGAGTTTACGCGAGATATTGACGGAGATCGCCGGCCTGGTTGGCCGCCGTCCGCCGCGCCTTCGTCTGCCGCACAATTTGTTGCTGCCGGTCGCCGTAATCGCCGAGGGCTGGGCGCGGCTGACCGGCCTGGGTCCGCCGATGGTGACGCTGGACGGCATCAGGCTGTCGAAGAAGAAGATGTTCTTCACCCACGCAAAGGCCAAGCGTGAGCTCGGTTACGCGCCCCGTCCGGTGGCCGAGGCCTTCCGCGAAGCCATTGCCTGGTTCCGCCAATTCGGCGACTGTCCCTAAGAAGGGGTATCGCCGTCGTCATAGCTCCGGGCTTTCCATTCGGCGCCTTCGCCGCGCCGGTGGCGGGTGGCCGAGCCCAGCGTCATCGCCATGAACAGGAACGCCGCGATGGGCAACATCACCGCCATCGCGCCCGATTGGCGGTAATGGGCAAGGGTCGGCGCATAACAGACGGCCATCAAGGTGAATGCCGGCAGGGCCAGGGCGAGGGCGGCGAAATTTCCCCAGACCGGCAGGGCCAATATCACCAAGGCCGGCACCAGAAATACGACGGTCATGCCGGCGACGCAGGCGCCGAGCAGGCGCGGTGAGTGTTGGAGCTGGGTATAGGCCGAGCGCGCCACCATGTCCCAGATCTCCGAAAGTGTCTCATAGGCGCGCAGGCTCTCGCTGTCCTCGGCGAGGCCGAGCCAGATCTTGCCGCCGCTTCGCTTGACGATATGGGCCAGCGCGCAATCGTCGATGATCTCGGAACGGATCGCCGCGATGCCGCCGGCGCGCTCCAGGGCGTCTTTGCGGATAAGGATGCAGGCGCCGGCCGCCGCCGCCGTCGTGTCGTCGTCGTCGTTGACCAGGGAGAAGGGGTAGAGCATCTGGAAAAAGAAAACGAAAGCGGGGATCAGGAGGCGTTCCCAAAGATGTTGGCAATTCAGGCGCACCATCAGGGAGACCAGGTCGCGGCCGTCCGCCTTGGCCTTGGCGATGAGCGTTTTTACGGTTTCGCGGCCATGGACGGTGTCGGCGTCGGTGAGGAAGAAATATTCGGCCTCGGGCATTTTTTCGGCGGCGTGTTCGATGCCGTGATTGACCGCCCAAAGTTTGCCGGTCCAGCCGGCGGCAAGCGGCGGCGCGGACAGCACCTCGATGCGCCCTTTCGCCTCGGGCGCGGCCGCAAGGTCTCGCGCGATTTCCACGGTCCGATCGGTGCTGGCGTCATCGACGACGACGATGGAAAGCGGCCCGGGATAATCCTGGGCCAGCAGTCCCGCCAACGCCGCCTCGATGGTCCTCTCCTCGTCGCGGGCCGGCACGATGGCGACGACGCCGGTCCAGGGCGGCGGCGGCAGGGACGGCTCGAGCCGCTGATCGGCCCGCCAGAAGGCGCCGCGAAAGCCGATCAGATGGATCCAGGCGGCGAGCGAAACGGCGCTAAGCAAAACGAAGATGACGTCCATCGCTATCCATTTCCCGCCGGGTTCTTGCTTTTGTCAACGGTTCCTGTTCTTGCCAACCGGCGTTGCCGGTGAAACTTAGCCTCCGGAGGGGAGTGGCGGTAAAGTGAAATCACCAAAGCCGTCGTCTTTGTGTGCCCCTGGCTCCATCTGAATTTTCATCACTATTCGGCGCCTGGGTAGCCCGTCAAGACCCCTGAACCACATGGCGGCGTGCCAAATTAGCCAAAAACCGTGCAAGTACCGCATAGTAATCGTCGCGGTTCCTTCGGGCTGTTTTTGAGGCCCTGGGGTAGCCTTGAATGCCTGACATCGCGCAATGAACAGGGCCGAGAACTGGGCGAATAGTGTCTTATGTCACAGGAGGAGTCGGAGCCCGCTTGAGTTAAAACTTCATTAACCAAAACCCTTTACATCCTGTCGTTGAGGAGCTTCCCGCCGAGGTAACATTTCAACCGAGATGGGTCTGTGTTCCGGGCAAAGTGGTCCAAACCCCTGTTCTGAATGGAAGGTGAGTCAATGATGCCGATCCAAGAACGCCAAACTTCCTCTGAATTGCAAGTTCGTGACAGTCAGGATTCCGCCGATACCGTCGGCGATCAGGTCCCTGACCAAGACGCCAATCTTACTGGAGGGGGAACAGAAGATGGAATTGTCGTTGCTCCTGATAACGAGAATCCCGTCGGACACAGGAAATCCCCATCCGAGTTGCTGGGGAGTTTGAGAGTCGAGAAAATCGAAATCGATCGGCTTCACCCCAACCCAAGACAGCCGCGAAAACGCCAGCGCGAGGAAGCATTGAGCGCGCTGTCAAGGTCGCTCGCCGATGAGGGTTTTTTGCAACCGATCTTGGTTCGCCCGCATCCGACGGTGGAGGGCCAGTACGAAATCGTCGCCGGAGAGCGGCGGTGGCGCGCGGCGAAGCTCGCCGGGTTTCACCAGGTTCCGGCCCTGATTCGCGACTTTTCACATGGTTCGTCCTTGGAGGCCGCACTCATCGAAAATATGCAAAGGCAGGACTTGAACCCCATCGAGGTGGCCGAGGGATACCGTTGTATGCTGGAGGAGTTCGGTCACACCCATGAAACCATTGCCCGGCTTTTTGGCAAAAGCCGCAGCCACGTGGTGAACACAACGCGACTACTCAACCTGCCACGCGCAATCAAGGAATTCGTCGAGCATGGCGACCTGACCGCGGGCCACGCGCGAGCGTTGCTCAATGCGGACCGGCCGGAAGAATTGGCCAAACACGTCGTTTCCAAGGGTCTGAGTGTCCGGAAAACGGAGCAGCTTGCGCAGCCAATTCACCTGGGCGAGCCGACCAGGTTCAAATCTAAATCCGCCAACCCAACAAAAATTGTCGGCGAACCCGGTCTCACGGCCTTGCTCGGCCTGCGCGTCACGATTTCCAGTCGTAACGGCGGTTGTGTATTGAACATCCATTGCGACGACCCGGAAAATCTCAACGATCTCATCGAGCGCTTGAAAGATTGTCTCCTCGGAAAATCGGAGTCTAAACAGGACGATAGCGGCAATGGCGAGGCGATTGACAACGGCACGCCGGTGCAGGGAAATATCAAGATAACTAGGGAAGAGATCAAGGAGTTAGCGGCGCAGCATGGCTACAGTTATCCGTGACGATTGAGGCCGCCCAACCCCTTGAGCCGAGATTCCCCTGATGTGTCCTGGCGATCGAGGAACGGGAAAGGCACCGAGGCTTCACCCGGGCGACGTGCCCTCGCGGAGCCTTGCCGTTGTCAACGGTTCCATCGCACGGCGCGCAAAATGCCGCCGTTTGCCGGCCGGCGTCCAGTCAAGCCTGACGCCCGGCGGGGCGTGGCGGCAAGGTGAATTCGCTGAAGGCTCCCCGCACGCGTTTTGCTTTCGGCTCTTCAACCCTTCGTTCGTGCTATCATCGCCGGCCTTGATGCGGAGTGCCAAAGGGGTGGGAGCCCGTGAACCTCCATCGCCTGTTGCGTGAGCGCCAAGCCGAAGGGCGGCCGGTTACGGTCGGTCTCATCGGCGCCGGCAAGTTCGGCGCCATGTTCCTCGCCCAGGCGCGCTCGACCCCCGGCCTGCACGTCCTTGGTATCGCCGATCTCGACCTCGATCGCGCCAGGAAAAGCCTGGCGCTTACGGGCTGGCCCGAGGAACAAATCGGGGCGGCGTCGTTCGACCAGGCGCGGGCCGAAGGCACCACCCATCTTTGCGAGGACGCCCGGGCGCTGATCGAAACCGGCGGCCTCGAGGTGGTGATCGATGCCACGGGCGATCCGGCGGCGGGCATCCGCCACGCCTTGGCGGCATCCGCCCACGGGCGCCACATGATCATGGTCAATGTCGAGGCCGACGCGCTGGCCGGGCCGTTGCTGGCGCGGCGCGCGGCGGAAAGCGGCTGCGTCTATTCCCTCGCCTACGGCGACCAGCCGGCGCTGATCTGCGAACAGGTGGACTGGGCCCGCGCCGCCGGCTTCGAGGTCATCGCCGCCGGGAAGGGGACCAAGTACCTGCCGGCCTACCACGCCTCGACGCCCGAGACCGTCTGGGACCATTACGGCTTCACCGAGGAAGAGGTGAAGCAAGGCGATTTCAACCCGCGCATGTTCAACTCCTTCCTCGACGGCACCAAGTCGGCGATCGAGATGGCGGCGGTCTGCAACGCCACCGGCCTGACCCCGGCGCCCGGCGGGCTCGGCTTTCCGCCGGCGGGGGTGGACGATCTTGGCGATGTGTTGCGCCCTGCATCGGAAGGCGGCGCGCTTCATCATCGCGGCACCGTCGAGGTCATCTCCTGTCTTAAGCGTGACGGCGGCCCGATCGAGCGCCACCTGCGCTGGGGGGTTTATGTCGCCATCGAGGCGCCGGGCGATTACGCCAGGAGATGCTTCGTCGAATACGGCCTGGCGACCGATGCCAGCGGGCGATATAGCGTGATGTACAGGCCCTACCACCTGATCGGCCTCGAGCTCGGCATCTCCGTCGCCTCGGCCGCCCTTCGCGGCGAGGCCACGGGCGCGCCTTCGGATTTTCACGCCGACGTGGTGGCCATCGCCAAGCGCGATCTCAAGGCCGGCGAGGTGCTGGACGGCGAGGGCGGCGGGACGGTCTGGGGCAAGCTCATGCCGGCAACCGACGCGCTCACCCTCGGCGGTCTTCCCATCGGCCTCGCCCACCATGTCAAACTGCGAATCGATATTGCCACCGGCGATCCGGTGCGCTGGGCCGACGTCGAGATCGACGAAAATCTTGAAGCCGTCCGCTTCCGGCGCGAAATGGAGGCGGCGTTCGGCCACGCGGTAAGCGATGCCGCGGAGTGATGGAATCAGGTGATCTGCAGGGTGTCTCTTCGGCGCGGAAATGACTTGCGAACTAAAATCATGCTAAACTACCACCAGGGCGGAAAACCGGCCGGCGGGGGCCGGCACTCACTCGATTTTGGAAAGGACGGCGGATGATGAAAGTTTGGATAGTGGCGGTTTCGGTGGCGCTCGTTCTCGCCCTTAACGGCGGCAACGCCCTGGCCCAGGAGGCGGCCAAGGGCAAGAAGGTGTTCAACAAATGCAAGATCTGCCATTCCCTCAAGAAGGGGAAGAAGAAGATCGGGCCCAGCCTTTACGGCGTCATCGGCCGCAAGGCCGGCACGGTCAAGGGCTTTAAATATTCCAAGGCGATGAAAAAATCCGGCGTCGTCTGGGACGACAAATCCCTCGATGCCTATTTGACCAAGCCGAAGAAGTTCGTTCCGGGCACCAAGATGACTTTTGCCGGTATCAAGAAGCAAAAGGACCGGGACAACCTGATCGCCTATCTGAAGGAGGCGGCCAAATAAGTTTGAGGCGCGCGGCCGAAATAGGGTCGCCTCGAAGGCAATTCATCGCTTGGGGAAGGTGGTTTTGGCGCCGGCCCGGCGATCCCCCGTTGGCGCCGGGCCGGGCCGTCCGGCCATCCTTGGTCGAGGCATGCAAAAACCTCGGGCCTGGATTGCAATATTGGCGCTACTCAGGCCGGCAAAAGAAGTTAGAGTTCTAATCGTAACCCCGAAGGATCCCCCTCTAAGCCCCGCCGCGCGCGGGGCTTTTTCTGTATTCACCTCTCTGGGGCACGCTATCCCGGTGATGAGCCGATGGCTGGGCGTAGCCGAAAAACCCGCAAGGCCGTCAGATGTATCATCCTTCTATGAAAGGAAGTACTAGAGCCCGGCTTTATGACGTCCTCGATCTTCCCTTCGAATATGGCCGCTACCGGCGTCTGAGGCGGCTGATGTTCGAAGGGCTTTCCGGCCGTCTCCTCGACGCCGGGGTCGGAACCGGACGCAACATCGCCTTCTACCCCGATGACAGCGAGGTGACCGGCATCGACCTCAGCCCGGCGATGATCGCCAGGGCGCGTCGGCGAAGCGACAGGCTTGGCCGCGCCGTCGATCTCCTGCAGAGGGACGTCTCGGCGACGGCGTTTGCCGACAACCACTTCGATGCCGTGATCGCGACCTTCCTGTTCTGTGTGCTGGAGAAGGACCAGCAGTTGCCGGCGCTGATGGAGTTGGCGCGGATTTGCAGGGAAGGGGGAGAGATCAGGCTGCTCGATTACGTCTATTCCGAAAACCCGGTCCGCCGGTTCGTCATGCGCCTCTGGGCGCCGTGGGTACGGGCGGTCTTCGGCGCCGCCTTCGACCGCGACACCGAACGTTACGTCGCCGCCGCCGGGCTCGAGCTCCTCGCCCGGCGCTTCCTGGTCTCCGACGTGATCAGGTTGCTGGTGCTAAGACCCAAGGCATGAGGGCCGGGCGTCAGTTACCCTGGTCGTTGCCAACCGTCCCCCGGGCTTCCTGGGCCAGCAGGCCGCGGCCATCGAACATCGCCGGCGGCGTCGCCAAGGGTTCGGCCGCGCGGCCATTCACCGGGGCGGAAAGCCCGCTGTCGAAGGAGAAGGAGTAACTCGTCCTTCCGGTATCCCATTTTCCCTGAGCGCATGCCGCCAGCACGACGGTGGCGCATAGAGCGATGATCACGCGCATATCGGTTCTCCCCAGCCGTTTGCACGGTTCAAGGCAGGCCCGGCGGCGGGGATGGTTCGCATCTCGTCCGGCGCCAAACCTGGCGGCGGCGCCACGCGCCCCGATCGATCCGATCGCTGGTACTCCCCATGGCCACAGGGTGACACCAATGGGTTAACAAAGATTAAACGCCTGGATGGAAGCCCGGCCTCGGTTCAGCCCCCGGAACGCCGGTGCGAGCGCCGCCGAAACCTCGAAGGCCGGTTGCCGCTGGGGGCGTGCCTCAAGGCGGGGGAGGGGGAAATGGCCCAGGAAGTTTGCAAGGCGGCGCCGGAGTGGGTATGGCGCGCGCCATTCAGGCGGCGAGGAGGGACCCGGCGCCGTCAGGGCGGGAGCGCGGTGGATTCAAATACGCTCCTCGCGGGGATTGAAGATTCGCGGCGCTATCGGCGGATATTTCAGCGGCGGTATGGGCGGCGGAACGATCTCGATGTTGAGATCGCCCCATTCCTGAAGGCTTCTCCGGTAAAACGGGTTCTCGAGGACGATGGTCGAATTCCCGCCCGCCGCTTCGTCCACCGCGTCTTCGAGCTTCTCCGCCAGCTTCATGTTCCAGGGAACGACGTAGTAACGCGGCTCGGACGACCCCTCGGGGCGCAGCCAAAGATAAATCGACTCCTCCTCGTGCAGGCTGATGCCGAGCACGATCGCCTTCTTCACGCTTCGCTCGTACCATTCGAAGCTCATCGGCTTCGGCTTGCTCAGCATCCCTATCAGCTGCACGTAAACGACGGGGATAAAGAACGTGGTGATCACCACCGCGAGCACCCGGAAACGGGCCGGCCGGGGGGCCCAGATGGCGATCGTCGCCAGCGCGGCGGCGATCGCGATGGCGCCGGCGAAGACATAGAACAGAATATCCATCGGTTTTCCCCCGTTATCATTGGCCGGTGATCAGCGACCTTCGAAGGGTGCTGACGCTGCCGGGCACGAGGTCGCCATCGCTGGTCAGCTTGAAGCGAAAGGCGGTCTCTTCCTGGTTTTGCCGGGTCAATTTGATATCCGTCTTAAGTATCTGGTTGGTGTCGTCGTACTTTTTTCTGACGCTGACGACGACGTTCACCGGCACGGTGACGCCCGGCGGCAACGGCCCGTACATGTGCACGTTGACGATGTATTCCCCCTGGGGGATGCCGCGGCTGTAGACGATTTCGTAATTTTCGTCCGTGGCGTCGCCCACGAAACCCAGATCGTCCCTCAGCAAGTTGAAGATTTCACCGCCCTGGTTCCAGAACCCGACGGGGAATTCCCCCGGAGCCTTCACCCACAAATCCACGTCCACCGCCTGGTTGGAGGGCCAATGAATCTCGACGATGACGTTGCCCGGGACCCTGGTTTGCTCGGATTCCTTTTTCGCCACGGTTATGTGCGGCAACAGCATGATCACCATCGCCACGAAGCCGACGAGGACGAGGAGGATCACGTCGCGGAACACCGTTCCCCAGGCATCCTCGTCGATATAATCAAGCTCTTCCACTGGTTTCCCCCAGCTCGATGGCCGTAGTGATGAGATCGACCGTGCCGGACACCAAAATCCGGAAGTTGATATTCAGCCAAAGATAGAGCACGGCGCCAACCAGCGTCGTGTACATCGCGACCGACATGCCGTTGATCAGGGTGGATACCATGGCCGTTACGTTTTTCACCTCCGTCATCGCCGCCGGATCGACCCCGGACAACGCGATGATGAAGCCGATGACGGTCCCGATCAGTCCCATGAAGATCAGCGAATTGGCGATATGGCGGACACCGGCGATCCTGTCGGTGAGCTTGAGCCGCAAAGCGCCCGCATGGAGGGACCGGCCTTCGGCGGCGGCGCCCCGGACGTGGCTCAGGTACCGTCCGGCCCGGGACCGAGAATCGGCTGTTCCGGCCTTTACCTCGTTCAATTCCACGCTGTGACGCCAAATCTTGGCGCCGCAAAGGACCAGTCCATACAGGAAGACCAGGACGATGACGGCGGACAGCTCCATCAAATATGCCGAGAAGACGCCGTCCAGCCATCCCTGGAGATAGGCGGCGCCCAACAAGGCGACCGCCACGATATTGACCAACGCGAATCGAACAAAGAGCAGGTATCTGTAAAGCAAATCGGCCTCCCCTTCCTGCCGCCCCCGGTCTTCGTCCCCCATAGCGGCAACCGTTGTTCCTTTATCGCCGGGACGATGCCAGGCCGCCCGACCGAGGCGGAAAATTTGTGCGCTATCCGCAAGCGGATTTCAACCTTGCCCGCGCCGGCGACCGGTTGGTGTCGGTGTGCATCCCGGCGTCCGTCAACTCGGCGCGCGCCTGGCGCCGGGCATGGCGAGGGCGCAGACGCCGACGATGGCGGCGAAACCCGCCAGCGTCATGAAGACCCAGTAGAACCCGCCGGTGACGGTGTGCAGGCCGGCCACCAGGGGCACCGCCAGGGCGGCGACGCCAAGGGCGAGGAAGAACTTGACCCCATAGACCCTGGAGCGCCATTCGTTGGTGGTGTAGCGCGCGACGATGGTGTCGTGGATGGGGATCAGTCCGAACACCGACAGCATCATGGCGACGGCGACGATCAGCATTCCCGCCTCGGCCGCCACCGCCGCCGCCGCCACCAACGGCGCCTGCGACAAGGCGACGCCGGCATAGACACGCTTTAAGGGATAGCGGTCGAGCATATAGCCGACCACCACCTGGGCGACGGCGGCGATGGCGAAGACCATGAACACCCAGCCGCCGACGCCGGTGGCCGACGCGGCGAGCGTCGCCAGGCGTTCGTCGAAGACCTTGGGCAATGAGATGGTGGTGGCGTTGAAGACGATGCCGCCGCAAAGGGTGGCGAAGATCAGGATGATGAAGACACGCCTGATCTCGCGCGGCGGCGCCGCTACCCGTTCCGCCGCCCCGGCGGCGGGCTTTATTGGGCCGGCGCGGACGAAGAGGGCGTAGGCCAGTCCCGTCGCCACGGCGACGGCGCCCGGCACGATGAAGGCGGCGCGCCAGCTAATGGTGTCGCTGAGGGAGCCGGCGGCGATCGCCGCCAGGGCGACGCCGAGATTCCCGAATACCCCGTTGACGCCGATCTCGCGCCCCAGCTTGCGGGCGTTCTCGGCGACCATGGCGATGCCGACGGGGTGATAGATCGAGGCGAAGACACCGATAGCGGTGAGACCGGCGGCGAGGCTGAGCGGTCCCGTCGCCAGCCCGGTCAGGATCGACGATGCGCCGATGCCGATGAAGAACACGATCATCATCCCCGGCCGGCTCCAGCGGTCGCCGAGCCAGCCCGCCGGCAGGGACCCGGCGCCGAAGGCGATGAAGCCATAGATCGAAAGCGCCAGCAGCCCGCCGTAGCTGTCCTCGAACCCGGGCTCATGCTCGAGCGCCAGCACCACCGTGGTGAACAGCAACATGAACAAATGGTCGTAGGCGTGGCCGAGGTTCAAGAACAGGAACGTCCCGCTTCGCCGGTCGAAACCGTACATGTGGCAATCTCCTTTGATCGGCGCCTCTTGGCGATCGGTGCCTCTTGGGGTTTTAGCCGTTGCCGATTCGACAGTCTTGCGACATTATGTCAAATTATGTCGCAAAACAGCCAATCCATGACCGTTCCGCGGCGGATTCGCGATCTCCAGGATGTTCCCCGGCCGATCGTCGCGGCGGCGTCGGATTATCCGGCGGATCACCAAATCGCCCCCCATAGCCATCCCCGGTCGCAACTGATCTACGCCGAACGTGGGGTGATGACGGTAACCACCGGTATCGGCGTCTGGGTCATCCCGCCCCAGCGCGCGGTCTGGGTGCCGGCGGGAATGGAACACCGGGTCGGCGCCACCGGGCCGATCCGCATGCGGTCCCTCTTCGTCGCCGCCGGCGCCAAAGCCGGGCTGCCCGCCGAATGTTGCGTCGTCACCGTCTCGCCGCTGCTTCGCGAACTCATCCTCCGGGCGGTCGAGATTCCGCCGCTTTATGATCTCGACGGTGCCGACGGCCGCCTCATGGACGTCATCCTCGACCAGTTGCAGAGGCTGCCGGTGACGCCCCTGCATCTGCCGATGGCGGCCGATGCCCGGCTCGGACGGATCACCAACGCGCTCCTCGCCGAACCCGGAATCAACCGGACGTTGGCGGAGTGGTCCAATGAGGCCGGGGCCAGCGCCCGGACGCTTTCGCGCCTCTTCGTCAAGGAGACCGGCATGACGTTCGGCGCCTGGCGGCAACAGGTCCGTCTTTTGAAGGCGTTGGAGATGCTGGCCGGCGGGCATGGGGTGACGGTCGCCGCGCTCGAACTCGGCTATCAGAGCCCGAGTGCCTTCGTCGCCATGTTCCGCCGCGCGCTCGGCGTCTCGCCGGGGCGCTATTTCGCCACGCCGGAGGGGGCGCCTGAATGATTATCGAGTTAATCGGATAATGGGTTAGCGGCGCGCACCGACGCCGCTCAAGGGACCCTGTTCGGCCGTGGCCGATAGTGCCGCCCGGTTTCCCCAGGCCACCGGTTCGGGCGCCAGGGCGATGCCGCCCCCAGCCTTTTCCACCGCCGGCAAGATATCGGGATTCGGCCAAAGCCCGGTCTCGAGCGCCCGGGCGTAACCTTCGGGCAAGCCGCGGGCGCGCATCTTGGCGGCGGCGCGCCGGTGATCGTAACCGAGCGCCCGGTGCTCGACGAGGATGCCGTCGGCGTCCGGCTGGAGCAGGGCGAACCATGTCCTCGGCGTGCCGTCGTTGGCCGGCATGCCGACGGCGCCGGCCGAGACCCACAACCGCCCGTCGATCACGCGGGTGAAGGGCAGGCCGCAATGGCCCGTGATCACCCCGTCGCAACCGCTGGCGGCGATCTCGGCGGTTATGTCGGTAGCGGGCGAGGAGGCGTAAAGGGCGTGGTTGATGCGCGACGGCGCGCCGTGCACCGCCACCAGCCGCCGCCGGCCGAGGGTAAAGTGTATGGCGCCCGGCAGAGCCGCCATCCAGCGCCTGGCGTCGGCGTCGATCTCGGCGCCGGCGAAGGCGTACCAGCTCCTGGCGTCGGCTTTTGCCGCCGAGTCCGCCGGAAAATCGCAGCCGCAGTCCGAGGCGTCGGCGCCGAGCGCCTGCTCGACATTTCCCATCACCACCCTGACCCCGGCGGCGCGAATGGCGGCGACGGTGGCGGCGGGATCGGCGCAATAGGCGACGACGTCGCCGGTGCAGATCGTGCGTTCGGGCGGAATGCCGAGCGCCGCGCCCGCCGCCAGCACCGCCCGGGTCGCCTCGAGGTTGCCATAGGGTCCGCCGATGATCAGGACCGGTCCGTCGAAATTCAACTCATCCACCATCGCCCGCGCTTCGGTTATCGACATCGCCACCTTCCGCCGGCCGCCTGACCGGGAGCCAGACCCGTACCGGCGGCATCTCGAGAGACAAGCATCGGCAGGCGAACCTAGCACATCCGGCGTGCTGACGGTGGAGCGAGGGGCGTGGTTGCGGGTCCCGGCCGATCCCCGGCGGCCCGACTTCCGCCGTCAACGCCGGCGCGACATCGAGGATCGGCGAGGACCGGGGAGGGGTCTCGAGGGCGGTGTTCTTTCCCCATAATGCCGGTCAGCCTGCTTTCGCGCGCAAGTAGTATAACGGCACGGTCCCCCATGCCAGCGCCAACAGCACCGCGCCGACGATTTTAATCCAAACGATCATCGGAAACAGGAAGCATCCGGCGGCGGCCAAAAACAGGGCACGTCTCACAGGGGTGACTTTCACCGGGAAAAAGTCGGTGCCTTGGATGGCGACGGCCAGGGCGGCGTAGCCGATGGCGTAACTGACCGTTGCCGCCGAGATTTCCAGCCAGGTTCCCTGCAACAGCAGCTCGGGCACGTAAACGAAGCTATAGGGGATCAGGATCAGGGTGGTTCCGTACTTCAACGCGGCGAATCCCGTTCGCATGGGATCGGCCTTGGCGATGGCGGCGGCGGCGAACGCCGACACGCAGACCGGCGGCGTGATGTTGGAAAGACACGCCGCATAGAACACCACCAGATGGGCCGCAATTTCCGGCACGCCAAGCTGAATCAGCGCCGGGGCCGCGACCACGGCGAGGATGATATAGGATCCGGTGGTGCTGCTGCCCATGCCGATGATCACCGAAATCACCGTGACCAGCGATACCGTCAGCAAAAGGCTGCCGCCGGCGAATTCGACCAGTACGGCGGAGAACTTAAGCCCCAGGCCCGACAAGATGATGCCGCCGATGATCACGCCCAGGCTGCCGATGGCGGCGCCGGCGGACGTATTGTTGTGCGCGCCGGCGACCAGCCCACGGAAGATATCGCGGGGACCCATCGCCGTTTCCTTACGCAGCCACGACAGCACCAGGGCGGAAACCGTGCCCCAAAACGCGCCCAGGTCCGGCGAATATCCCTTGAACAAAAGGGTCACCACCACCACCAGAGGGACGAAGAAATGCCACCCCCGACGGAGAACGTCGCGGACCCGGGGAATTTCATCGGCGGGCAGTCCCTTGATCCCGGTCCGCACGGCCTCGAGATCGACCATCAGCAGCACAAAGCCGAAGAACAGCACGGCGGGGATCACGTTCATCACCGCGATGCTGAGGTAGTCGGTCTGGGTCAGCGTCGCCAGAATGAACACCCCCGCGCCCATGATCGGCGGCATGATCTGCCCGCCGGTGGATGCGATGGCCTCGATGCCGCCCGCGTGGTGGGGCTTGAAGCCGATCCGTTTCATCATCGGGATGGTGAACGCGCCCGATGCCACCACGTTAGCCACCGACGATCCGGATATCGAACCGAACAAGGCGGAACTTATCGTCGCGATCTTCGCCGGTCCGCCCCGCCACCTACCGGTCAGCGCGGTGGCCAAATCCATGAAAAAGGTTCCGGCGCCGCTGCGTTCGAGAAACGCGCCGAAAATCATGAACGGAAACACGAAGGTGGCGAAGGTCGCCAAGACCACGCCGAACATGGCTTCTTGGGTGGAAAAGGTGAATTCGATGATCCGGTCCACGGGCAGGCCCGAATGGCTGAGCTTGCCGGGCAAATACGGCCCGTAATACAGCTGCAAAAGAAACAGCGTGGCAATGATCGGGATGGCGATGCCGAGGACCCGCCGGCTGGTTTCCAGCACCAACACGATGGCGATGCCGCCCATGATCAGGTCCCAGTTGTTGGGCTCGCTGACGCGGAACATGGCGTAGGGCACGTACTGGTCCATCCAATAGCCGATGGAAGCGACCGCCAAGACGATTAACACCGCGTCGATGATGCTGGGCCGGTCGTTGGGCGCGCCTTTCCGGGCCGGATAGGCGATGAACACCAGGACCGACGTAAACAGAAGATACAACCCTCGGTTGGTTTCCGTCGAAACCAGGCCGAACCCCGACGTATACATATACCAAAGGGAAAAGCCCGCCGCGATCAGGCCGTAAAAAACCGCATAGGGGCCGGAAACCGTCCGTTTCTTGCCTTCGATCGGCGCGAACCAAGCGTCTTGGGATGCCACCCGCAGTATCCTTTAAAAAATATTTTGCTTTGAAAAGAGAACGGGCCGCCGCGCGAGGAAACACGGCGGCCCGGTAACGTCATCGGGCGGCTATTTCCAAAGGCCCTTGGATTTGTAGTAGGCCAATGCGCCCGGATGCATCGGCACGCCCAAGGCTTCGAAGTTCTTGATGTCCGGCGACATTTGTTTCCAGGCTTTATGACCGGCGGCCAGCCGCTTCCTGATGGCCGGCTGATAGACCAGGTTGAGGATATCCTCGACCGCCTTGGCCGACAGCCGCTCGTGCGCCACCCAGTAAACCGTCAGGAACGGCAGTTTCCTCGCCGGGACGCCCTTATAGGTCGTCGCCGGCATGGTTGCCACGTTGTAGAAAGGGTATTGGGTGGTCACCGCCTTCAATTCCGCCGCCGTATACTGGATAACGATCGCACCCTTGGTTTCCGCCAATTCCTTGACCGCCGCGGCCGGGGCCGAAGACTGGCAGAGAGCGTCGATCTGACCGTTGCCCAAGGCCCGTCCGGCATCGGCGAACGTCATCATGCTCGGCTTGACGTCGTCCAGGAAGCCCACCGCGCGGGCGATGTTGGAGCAGTTGAAAACCGTACCCGAACCCGGAGGGCCGAGCGCCACCCGTTTGCCCTTAAGGTCGGACAGTGATTTGATTCCCGAACCGGGCAGGGTGACGAAATAGGTCGGACCCTTATAGGCCTTGGCGATGCCCCGGAACATGGTGCCCTTGGCGCCGTTCTTGAACGGGCCTTCGGGCTTTTGCGACATAAAGACGTGGGCGCCGTAAACGATTCCCATGTCCAGCTCGCCCTTGATGATGCGCTTGGCGTTTTCCGTCGAGCCGCCGGTGGTCACTTGCGTGATGTTATATTGTGGCAGCTTTTCGGAAATGATGGTGCCCGCCGTACCCACCATGTAATACATCACCCCGCCGGGGTTGGAACCACCCCAGGCGATGTTCATTTTTTCCTGGGCGGACGCCGATCCGCCAACGCCAAAGGCAATGGCAACGGCGACTACGCCTACCCCTAATGCGATTCTACTCATCGAATTTCCCTCCTGTTAGGTATCGTTTCCAAACTGGAGCGAAAACCCACGCCGTTCCTCCGACGGCGCGGCTCGGCCGGAAGGCTGATTGATCGCCCCATTTACGTAAAACGCCCCTTTTACGTAACAAGCGTACAACAGACGTTTTGTACGAGAAAAGTGTACTCCGGGGGCTCTGGAAATCAAAGGGGGCTCCGGAAATCAAAAATAATTCGCGACTGCGCCAGTCCGCGCGCTCCGCCAAGGCCGAGGCCAGAAGGTCCCGAGCGGGCCCGGACGTCATCTTCGTCGTCGGGCCGCATCAGGCGCCTCAAAGGATTGTCCCAACCCTCGAACAGAGCCTCCAGCCGCCTCGGGCAGCGTCCCTGCCGGCGTGGCGGCGATGTCATGTTCGAGGTCGGCGATGCGGACAAGCGCGTCGGCGGCCAGGCGCCCGGCTGGTGATCGGCCGGGGAAGGGGCGGGCGCCAGAGAAC
The DNA here is from genome assembly GCA_022566265.1 of Pseudomonadota bacterium. Lineage (GTDB taxonomy): Bacteria > Pseudomonadota > Alphaproteobacteria > SMXQ01 > SMXQ01 > JACZQV01. Next base: position 35,769 of record JADFJG010000017.1, read on the forward strand.
AGCGTTTCACCGTCCGATTTCAATCCCAGCGGTCACTTTATGGTCACTCCGGCAACAAGGGGCTACGCCTGTTTCGGCGTAACCCCCTGATAGAAGTGGCTCCCCGGGCCGGACTCGAACCAGCGACATGGTGGTTAACAGCCACCGAAAGAGCGATTTTCTAGGGTTTTGACGCGCCTGAGCTTTTCCCGAAAAACCCCCAGAAACGTCAATCATACTGCGGGCTTGATCCTGTTCGCCACTGTTCGTAATTGTGTGCTTGTGTTTGCGTAAGGCCGGTATTATATTGCACCTATGGGCGCACCTATGCACCTAGGCCGGCCGGTGGGAGGACACCACCGGGGCAAAGATGGAGGGCACCACCATGTCAAGAGAGCGCACCTTCGAGTTTACCGACCGGGCCTTGAAGGGCCTGCCAACCCCGCCGAAACCACAACAGTTGGATTACTTCGACGCCAAGGCTCGCGGTCTGGGGCTGCGTATCTCCTACGGCGGGCGCAAGTCGTTTTTCGTCATGTACTCCAACGCCGCCGGCAAGCGCCAGCGTGTATCCCTGGGCGAATACGGCCGCCTCGAGGACGGCAAGGTCTCCTTGGCCGTGGCTCGGAAGCGGGCGAAGGCCCGGCTGGGCGAAGTCGCCAAGGACCGCGACCCGGCAGCCGAGGCTCGAGTGAGCCGCGAGGCACCGTTGGTGAAGCAGTTGGCGGCCGACTTCATCGCCATGCAGCGCAAGAGGGGCCGTAAGTCGGCGGAGCGGCAGGAGCAGAAATTAGCTCGCGATGTGCTGCCGGTCCTTGGCGACCGCAAGGCCCGCGACCTGACCAGGGCGGACGTGAAGGGCGTCATGGACAAGATCACCGAGCGCGGCGCCCCGGTGCTGGCAAATCGCGTCCACGAGATTATCCGGGCCATGCTGAATTTCGGGCTCGAAGAAGAAGTCTATGGCCTGGAAAGCAACCCGGCGGATCGCCTGGGTAAGCACCGCAACCCGGAGGAGGGCCGCGACAGGTGGCTCACGAGCGAGCAGATCGCCGCCTACTGGACGGCTCTGGACGAAGAACTCCCCGGCCCGGCGGCGGCACTTCGGTTGTGTGTCCTGAGCGCGCAGCGGCAAGGGAACGTGCTCGGTATGCGCCTCGATCAATTGGCCCTGGATGACCGCCTATGGATCGTGCCGGCCCGCACGACCAAGACCGGCAAGCCCTACAAGGTGCCGTTGAGCGCGGCGGCCGTGGGCGTCATCAAGGCCCGCATTGCCGAGCTAGAGGAAGCCGAGCAGAAGCGGGCGAACCGGGAGCGGCGGAACCCGGCGCCCGTGACGTGGCTATTCCCGAAACTTCGCGGCGGGGATGAAGCGGCGGGCCTGACCTTCACGGGGAAGGCCCATAGGTCGGCCTGCAAGCGCGCGGGGATCGCCGACTATACGCCGCACGACCATCGTCATACCTTCGCTACCCATGCCGAGTCGCTGGGCATCTCCCGCCTGATTTGGGACGGCATCATGGGCCATAGTCAAAACAGCATGGCGGATCTGTACAGCGGATTCGACTTCGCGGAACAGCGGCTCGATTGCATGGAGCGATGGGCGGATCGGATCGCGGCGGCGCTGGGCGACAACGTGGTGCCCCTTGGTCGGGAGCGCGAAAAGCTCGCGTAACAAACACCAACCACCAGATAAAGCGGCCCGCAACTATTGACATACATCATCTAGCGCCCTATGTTCAATGTAGCCGCCTCGACAACCGGGCCGGCTGGCGCAGGTCGGCGGACGGGGGAACCGTCCGTTACCAAAGTATTCTAAAACCGTCCTGGTCTTTGCTCATAGTGCTTCGAGGCTGTAAGTCTATTCGATAAGACCTCTGCCGGTCAGCGATGGTAACGCGCCGGTCAATGTTTGAATAGAGGGCCGTGTACTAGCTAGAAGCATTCCACCCCTTCATGGGAAGGAATGCTATGACGGTCACCGAGACTACCCCCCAAGACACCCCCCGGAAAATCATTGACGCGCCCGCCACGATGCGGTCGCTCAACTGTTCACGTTGGAAGTTATGGGACTTGTGCCGTAACGACCCCGACTTCCCGGCCCCGCGCATGATCGCCGGAAAGCGGGCCTGGTTCATGGATGAAGTCGAGACTTACAAAGAGTCTCGCCCACGTCGGCAGTACGCCGACAATACGACATGATCGGGGGGCTTCAAAATGCAGCACCCCCGACTTTCGCCGGGGGCGCGCGGTAATTCGGAGACTTCGCTGGGCAGTGAGGTATCTGAATATAACGAGCGCCTCCACGTTTTTCAACCCGATATCCGCCTCGGCGTCGAGCGGATCGTCACGACCGCCGGCGGTACTTTCGCCCCCGATGACGTCGGGGTCCTCGCCGCCGTCCTTGGCGTCGATGACCGCTACGGTGAGCTTGTCGACCTCGTCGCTTGGCGCCCCGGTCGATCGTCTCCATGGTGGCTTCGTCATGGCGATGACTGCCCGATCCTCGGAGCTCGAGCTCTGGCCATGGCCGCATGGCATGGCGAAGCCGTCAAGCTCTATGCCAGCCCCGAGGCGTGGCTAAGGGCGCAATACCATGGCGATGCCGTCTGCATTCTCCGCAGGGGAATAGACCTCCGGCCGCTTTTCGATGGCGTATCGAGAGTGGATTGCGAGACCATCAAGCTCAAACAGCACCTCGAGAGGCAGTTGCGGGCCTTCGAGCCTCGGCTATGGGTGCCGGCGGAGGGGACGCGCCATGCCGCCTGAATCCCCAGCACATGCACCTGGTGGCGGTGTGCAAATTTACACTCCAGCCCTTGCAGCCGAACAGACGGCGCGGCCGCCCAAATTCACCGACGACGCCCTGGCCCTCGCGTTCACTGCCCGCCACCGGGACCGCCTGCGCTACGTCGCGGCCTGGGGCCAATGGCTCATGTGGGGTAAGGGGCGGTGGAGCGTTGAAGGCACCCTCCAGGTCTTCGACATGGCGAGGGTGATCTGCCGCGAGGCCAGCGTCGAATGCGAGCAAGCGAGCACCGCCAAGAAGCTGGCCGACGCGCGGACCATCGCCGCCGTCGAGCGGCTGGCCAGGGCCGACCGGCACCACGCCGCCACCGTCGACCAATGGGACACCGACCCGTGGCTCTTGAACACGCCCTCGGGCGTCCTGGATCTGAAGACCGGCGGTCTTCGCGAACACCGGCGCGACGATTATCTGACGAAGATCACCGCCGTTGCCCCCGGGGGCGACTGCCCGATTTGGCGGGAGTTCCTGGACAGGGTGACGGACGGCGACTCTGATCTTCAGCAATACCTTCAGCGGATGGCCGGCTATGCCCTGACGGGCCTGACCATCGAGCACGCCTTCTTCTTCCTCTATGGCACCGGGGCCAACGGGAAGTCCGTTTTCGTCAACGCCATATCCAAGGTGCTCGGCGATCACGCCACCACCGCACCGATCGAGACCTTCATCAAGAGCAATGTCGACCGGCACCCGACCGATCTTGCCGGGCTACGCGGCGCCCGCCTGGTGATCGCGACCGAGACCGAGGAAGGCCGGCGGTGGGCCGAATCCAAGATCAAGGCGTTGACGGGCGGCGACACGGTGTCCGCGAGGTTCATGCGCCAGGACTTCTTCGAGTTCACCCCGACATTCAAGTTGATCGTCGCCGGCAATCATCGGCCGGGCCTACGCAGCGTCGACGAGGCGATCCGCCGGCGCATGAATTTGATCCCTTTCACCGTCACCATCCCACCCGAGGAGCGCGACGAGACCCTATCGGAGAAGCTGAAGGACGAATGGCCGGGGATACTCGAATGGATGATCTCGGGCTGTCTGGATTGGCAGGAACGCGGCCTAGACCCGCCCGACGCCGTTCGCAAGGCGACCGATGAATACCTCGAGGCCGAGGACGCGCTATCGGCCTGGATGGCCGAATGCTGCTTAGCTAGAGACACCCATTACGCGACCAGCGGCGAGTTGTTCAAGAGCTGGAAGGATTGGGCCGAGAAGGCCGGGGAATTCGTCGGCAGCCAGAAGCGCCTGTCTCAAAACCTCCAGGCTCGAGGCTTCGAGTCCAAGCGGCAGGCCGGGACGGGGAGGATGGGCTTCACGGGGATCAGCGTGGTCGACGACGTCGACGGGGTGTGGGGGCGTTGAACGTGATCGAATTCCACCCCGCCGCCAGCATCTTCCCGCTGATGCGGGACGAGGCTTTCGAATCCCTCGTCGCCGACATCCGCGAACACGGCCAGCTCGAGCCCATATCCCTGTTCGACGGCAAGATCATCGACGGGCGAAATCGATATCGGGCTTGCTTGGAGGCCGGCGTAGAGCCGAGATTCCGCCAGTACGAGGGCCCGGCAGAGTGGATCGTCCAGTTCATCCTTTCGGAAAACCTGGAACGCCGGCACCTTACGAGCGACCAGCGCGCGGCCTGTGCGGTCGAGGCCCTGGACTATGAGCGCCGGCTTGCCAAGGAGCGGCAGCAACAGGGCGGCAAACAGAAGGTTCCGCAAAAAATTGCGGAAGCTGACAGAAGCTCCGGTGAGGCCCGCCAACGAGTCGCCAAGCAGTTCAAGACCAACCGCACCTATGTCTCCCACCTGGCCAAGCTCAGGGATGAGGCCCCGGCCGATTTCGAAGCCGTGAAGGCGGGCGACAAGCGCCTTATCGACGTCAAGAATGAACGCCGGGCGGCAGACCTGGAGGAACAGCGCAGGGCCATAAACGACGGCGCCGTCGCGCTGCCTGAGGGGGTGTTCGAGGTTATCTGCATTGACCCCCCATGGCCCTATGGGAATGCCGACAGCTACAACGCCAACGGCTTCCGGGGCACCTGCCCTTACCCTGAAATGGCGCTTGAGGAACTGGCCTCGCTAGAGCTGCCGGCCGCCGATGACTGCATTCTCTGGCTTTGGACGACGCATCGATTCCTGCCCGACGCTTTCCCGCTACTTCAAGGCTGGGGCTTCGAGCACAAGAACACCGTCACCTGGGTCAAGGACCGCATGGGGACAGGGCGGTGGCTTAGATCACAGTCCGAGTTCTGCATCATGGCGGTCAAAGGCAAGCCGGCCGTCACGCTAACGAACCAGACAACGGTGATCCACGGGGAGCGCCGCGAGCACAGCCGCAAGCCCGATGAGTTCTACCGGATGGTCGAGACCCTCTGTATCGGGCGCCGCCTGGACTACTTCTCGCGGGAGAAACGGCAAGGCTGGGAACAGTTCGGCGACCAGCCTGAGTTGTTCAAAAATGGGGCGTCGTAAGGCGCTCAGGCATGGCTGTGAACCTTTGTGAACGGTATTCCTATTCCACCGTACGCGCGCGCGTAAGGCGATAAGCAGAACATGGTTCACCATCCTTCACACCAGGCTGATTCGAGCCCCTGGAGAGACGGCAGATAGGGCGTATCCAATACGCGCTGGCCTGGAAACCGGGCGCTCCTCGCCGCCGCCGCCAACAGCCGAGGAAACTGGGAAAAACAGTGTTTCTTAGGACAATTATCTGGACAGGACGTTTTCTATCCCCTATATGGAAGTAGCTCAGTGGCTAGTAACCACCGGGCAACCGCCGCAAATGGCCAACTGTAACCCCTGAAACTAGCCATATTGGCGGTCTGCTGAGCAAGGGCAGCCTCGATAGGTGCAACAATAGGTGCAAACCCGTGGCCGACAT
>JADFJG010000110.1 GCA_022566265.1 Pseudomonadota bacterium
CCTCGCCCTACTTAAGGAAGCGTTACATAAAATGCCGGAAATGACCCTCTCAAACCCGCGGAAACCTTGGCTTCCAGGGCCTAGCTATGGGCCGGGAAGGCGGCAGCCACTGGACGGTATGGTTAACGTTTCCCGCCGGGCGCCAGGGGGCGATAGTTGACAGGAACCTGAGCCTTGCGCATGTTCTCACCCTTTCCCGATCGCCATTTATCCAGGACGAGCGGATGAGCGAAAAGAGCCTGCAATCGATTATCGACGGCGCCTGGGAGTCACGCCAATCCCTCGGTCCCGATACCGGCGGCGAAGTGCGCGACGCCGTCGAAGCGATGCTCGATGACCTCGACGCCGGCCGGCTGCGGATCGCCGAGAAGACCGATGGCGCCTGGCGCGTGCATCAGTGGATCAAGAAGGCGGTGCTCCTGTCCTTCCGTCTTTACGACATGGCCCTCATCCCCGGCGGGCCGACGGATCCCGGGCGCGGCTCGACCCCGTGGTTCGACAAGCTGCCGTCGAAGTTCGCCGGCTGGGACGACGCCCGCTTTCGCGCCGCCGGCTTTCGCGCCGTGCCCAGTTGCGTGGTGCGCCGCTCGGCCTTCATCGCGCCCGGCGCCGTGCTGATGCCGTGCTTCGTCAATCTCGGCGCCTATGTCGGCGCCGGCACCATGGTCGACACCTGGGCGACCATCGGATCGTGCGCCCAGATCGGCGAGAACTGCCACATCTCGGGCGGCGTCGGCATCGGCGGCGTGCTCGAGCCCTTGCAGGCGGAGCCCGTCATCATCGAGGACAATTGCTTCATCGGCGCCCGCAGCGAGATCGCCGAGGGCGTCATCGTCGAGACCGGCGCGGTGATCTCCATGGGGGTCTTCATCGGCGCCTCCACCAAGATCGTCAACCGCGACACCGGCGAGGTGCACCAGGGCCGGGTGCCGGCCTTTTCGGTGGTGGTGCCCGGCGCCCTGCCGGGCAGGGCCTTCGCCGACGGCAGTCCCGGGCCCGGACTTTACTGCGCGGTCATCGTCAAGCAGGTGGACGAGCGGACCCGCTCGAAGACCTCGATCAACGATCTGTTGCGCGAATGACGCCGCTGACCGAACCCCTTGGACTGGCCCGGGCGTTGATCCGCTGCCCGTCGGTGACGCCCGACGACGCCGGCGCGCTCGATGTCCTCGAGGCGACGCTGGATGAGCTCGGCTTTTCCTGTCACAAGCTGGTTTTCTCGGAGGAAGGCACGGCGGATATCGCCAACCTCTATGCCCGCCTCGGCGATGCCTCGCCCAATTTCTGCTTCGCCGGGCACACCGACGTGGTGCCGGTGGGCAACCCCGAAGGCTGGGACACCGACCCGTTCGGCGCCGAGATCATCGACGGGCATCTTTGCGGCCGGGGCGCCGCCGACATGAAGGGCGCCATCGCCAGTTTCGTCGCCGCGCTGGCCCGCTTCCTGGCCGAACGCCCGGACGGCTTCGACGGCTCGATCAGCCTGCTGATCACCGGCGACGAGGAGACCTTCGCCATCAACGGCACGGTCAAGGTGCTGGATTGGCTGGACCAGCGGGGCGAGACGCTCGATGTCTGCCTGGTCGGCGAGCCGACGAACCCGGAGAAACTGGGCGATATGATCAAGATCGGCCGGCGCGGCAGCCTGGTGGGCCATCTCACGGTCTTTGGCACCCAGGGCCATACCGCCTACGGCCACCTCGCCGACAACCCGATCCCGAGGCTGCTGGAGATGCTGCGCGCGATCACCGAGAAGAGCCTGGACGAGGGCACCGACCACTTCCCGCCCTCGGCCATCGAGATCAGCACCATCGACACCGGCAACGCGGCGACCAACCTGATCCCCGACCGGACCTCGGCCTCGTTCAACATCCGCTTCAACGACCTGCACAGCTCCGCCTCGATCGAACGCTGGCTGCGCCAGACCTTCGATGAGATCGGCGGCGATGAGATCGGCGGCGATGAGATCGGCGGCGATGAGATCGGCGGCGATGAGATAGGCGGCGATAAAGCCGGCGGTCGCTATGAGCTCAAGCTGCAGGTCTCGGGCGAGGCCTTCCTGTGCCCGCCCGGCGAGTGGAGCGAACTCGTCGCCGACGCCGTCGAGAGGACGATCGGCATCCGGCCGGAACTCTCGACCTCGGGGGGCACGTCCGACGCCCGCTTCATCCACCGCGCCTGTCCGGTCGCCGAGTTCGGCCTCCCCGGCAAAACCATGCACAAGGCCAACGAAAGGACGGCGCTCGACGACCTCGAGAAGCTGGCCGATATCTACAAGGCCGTGCTCGACGCCTATTTCGCCCGGCGATGATTTCGGCGCGGGAGGTGGTATTCGCGCTTTCCGGGGCGGTGCGTCTGGCGCGGATGGACCCCGGGGGGCTGGGCCATTTCGACACCTCCATCGCGGGGTTCTGGCGCTCGTTCTATGCCGCCGTCGTGGTGGCGCCGGCCTATGTCCTGCTGATCGCCTTCGAGGCCGCCCTGCGCCCGGTCGGCGCCGGGCCGGCGAGGTGGGCGCTGGTCGAAGCCATCACCTACGTCATCGAGTGGACGGCCTATCCCCTGGCGATGGTCACTATCGCGCGCTGGCTCGCGCGCAGCGACAACTACATCCGCTACATCGTCGCCTACAATTGGGCCAACGTGCTTGGCATCGCCGTCTTCATGCCGGTCGCCGCCATCACCGTGCTCAACCCGACGCTGGTAGGGCTGTTGCACATGGCGATGGTCGCGGTGTTCGTCTATCAGTGGTATGTGGCCCGGATCGCCCTCAAGATCACCGGCGGCGAGGCCGTGATGCTCATGGTCTTCAATTTCGTATTGAGTTTCTTCGTCAGCACCGTCGCCGGTCTGATGCTGCATTAGCCCTAGGGTTGGGCCGGACCGAAGGCCGGGAGGTTTCCGGCCCCTATCTTCTCTAGCCGTAGAATTCGAGGATCTCGGCGCGGACACCGGCGGGCATGCGGTAAAGATACTCCGACCTTCGTCCCAGCCACCGACGGTCAAGGAACAAGTGCTTGCGCCCGGGGATAAGGCGATCCGCGGTCTTGCCGATGCCGCCGAAGACGCCGGCGAGCTTCTGGGAGGAGCTCAAGCCCAGGATCTCCTTGAGCTCGCTCGAGGTGATCCCCTCATCACCCGCCTGGGCGATTTCCCACAGCAGATTGGCGGCGAGCCTCTCGGGTCCGTAGCGACGGCAGATCGCGGCGACCTCCCCGGGCCCGAGCCCGGCCTCCGCCTCGCCGCCGGGCGCGCGCGCGAGGCCTTCGGTAAGCGCCGGCGCCCCCTTGAGGTCGATGACCAGGCGACCGGCCCGCAAGGCGTCGGTGAACTCCTTCAAGGTCGTGGTCACGCTGACCACCACCTGGCGGTCAGCGGTCAAATTGATCTCCAAGACCGACTCCTCCTATACACTGTATATATATTTCATATACTGTATATACATTCTTGTAAACCGCCAAAATTTCCCAGGATAATGAGATTAACGGCAAATTCCGACGATTCGATATACACTACGTATACATTTGAGAAACGTAAAATCCGCGCCGCCACGGGCGCCGGCAGGCTCGGCCGCGAGCCTTGGGCGCGCCATGACCGCCGGGCCATAAATCAGCGCGTTCAGTAGCGGACTTCGACCAGGTAAAGCCCGTCGGGCGGCGCCGTCGGCCCGCCCTTGGCGCGGTCCCGGGCGTCCAGCGCCGCCTTGACGTCCGCTGGCCGCCATTTGCCTTCGCCGACGAGCTTCAGGGTGCCGGTGATGATGCGGACCTGCTTGAGCAGGAACGAGCGCGAGCGGACCGCGATCACGACCTCTTCGCCGGTGCGCGTGACGCTCAGCTCATCGATGGTCTTGACCGGTGAGTCCGCCTGACAGGCGATGCCGCGAAAGGTGGTGAAGTCGTGCTCACCGACGAGCGCCGCGGCCGCTTCCGCCATGGCGTCGTGATCGAGCGGCGCGGACACCCGCAAGGCGCGGCCGCGCTCGAGCGTCAGCGGCGGGCGCCGGTTGATGATGCGGTAGCGATAGGCGCGGGAAGTGGCCGAGAAACGGGCATGGAAATCGCCGTCGACGACCTCCGCGGCGATCACCGCGACGGGCAGGGGTTTGAGGTGATGGTTGATGGCGTCCCGGACCTTCGCCGCGCCGAACTCCTTGGCGAGGTCGAAATGGGCGACCTGACCGGTGGCGTGGACCCCGGCGTCGGTGCGCCCGGCGCCGAATAGGGTCACTTTCTCCTGGGCGAAGGCACCGATCGCCTCCTCCAGGGCTTGTTGCACCGAAGGCCCGTTGTCCTGGCGCTGCCAGCCGACGAAGGGGCCGCCGTCATATTCGACCGTCAGTTTGAACCGGGTCATGGCCCGTCCCGGCCCGCAAGATCGCCGCCTTTGCCGAGTTGATAGCCGCGCAGGAACTCATCCACCGCCATCACCGCCCGCCCCGGGCGCTGCAGGCGCGTCGGCCTCAGCGCGCCGTCGCCGCAAGCGACGCTCAGGCGATCGTCGATGATGTGGCCGGGCTTGGCGCCGGCGCCATCCTCGGCGATCTCGGCCGCCAGGACCTTGATGCGGGTGCCCTCATGCTCGAACCAGGCGCCGGGCGCCGGGCTCAGCGCCCTGACCCGGCGCTCGAGGACCGCGGCATCCTGGCGCCAGTCGAGCTCGCCATCGGCGCGGCTAAGCTTGGCGGCATAACACGCGCCAACATCCGGCTGGGGACGGGGATCGATCGTTCCGTCATCGAGACCCGCCAGCGCCTCGACGATGAGCCCGGCGCCAAGGTCGGCCAGACGGTCGTGGAGTTCGCCGGCGGTGGCGGTGGCGGCGATCGGCACCTTTTCGGCCAACACGATGCCCCCGGTATCGAGCCCCTCGTCCATCGCCATGATGGTGACGCCGGTCTCGCTGTCGCCGGCGAGGATCGCCCGTTGAATGGGCGCGGCGCCGCGCCAGCGCGGCAGCAGGGAGGCGTGGATGTTGAGACAGCCGAGCCGGGGCGCCGCCAGCATGGCGGCCGGCAGGATCAGGCCATAGGCGGCGACGACGGCCGCATCCGCGTCTGCATCGGCGAAGGCGGATTGCACCGCCTGGTCCTTCAAATCGCCTGGCGTCAGGACGTTCAAGCGCCTGGCCGCCGCTTCTTCATGGACCGGCGCGCGGCGTTCGGCTTGACCGCGGCCCGCCGGGCGGGGCGGCTGGCAATAGACCGCGACCACCTGGTGGCCGGCGCCCCGCAATGAACGAAGGGCGGGAACGGCGAAGTCGGGCGTCCCCATGAACACCAGGCGCAATGCAGCCATTTTCCTCTAGGCCGGGATTTTCTGGGCCTGTAGTTTACGCGCCTTGATGAGTTTCCGCAGGATGATCCTGCGCTTGAGCACGCTCAGATAATCGATGAACAGGACGCCGTCCAGATGGTCGATCTCGTGCTGGATACAGGCGGCGAGCTTGCCCTCGGGCTCGAGCTCGCGATCCTTGCCGTCGTAATCGAGGTAGCGCAGCCGGATACTTTGGGCGCGGGACACCTCGGCGAAGTACTCGGGCACCGACAGGCAGCCTTCCTCGCAGAGGATCGTTTCCTCCGACGCCCAATCGATCTCCGGATTGGCCAGCCTGAACGGCTCCGGCGTCGCGTCCTTCTCCGCGATGTCGATGACGATCACCCGCGAATGCACGCCGACCTGTGGCGCCGCCAGGCCGACGCCGGGCGCCGAGTACATGGTCTCCAGCATATTGTCCATCAGGGCGCGAACCTCCCCATCGACGCCATCGACGGGCAATGACTTGGCCTTGAGGCGCGCGTCGGGCGCGGTGATGACGGAGAGAAGGGCCATGGTGACTTCGGCTCGCTCGCTGACGGTTTGCGGGTTGGCGGTTCGCTGGCCGGCGGTATTCTTGCTGTTAGGTATGCGAGGCGGCGTGGCGCGTCAAGGTTCCCCCGGCGCCTCTTTTTCGACTTTCGCCGTCCGCCCTGGCGTCACCCTCCTATGAAAGTAAGTCCTGGGTTTCACCGGCTCAGGACGCCTCTCCGGTGCTGGGCGCGACGGCGACGGGGTTGGAGAACATGGTGCCATTGGGCACATGGACGATGGTCCCGTCATCGGCTTGCAGAACCGTGTAGCGGAAGTTGATGTCGATGACCGTGCCGCTATTGCCGCCGACCTTGATCTTGTCGCCATGACCGAAGGCCTGATAGAGCAGGATCAGCAGGCCGGCGATCAGGTTGGAGACCGCGTCGCGCAGGGCGAAACCGAGGGCGAAGCCGGTCAGGCCCAAGCCGGCGACCAGCGCGGTCACATCGATCCCCATGGTGCCGAGGCCGGAGATCAGGCCGATGACGATCAGGACATAGCGCAACGTCCCGCCGGCCAGCATGACCAGCGGACGCTTGTGGGCCTCGACCCGTGCCCCCAGACGGCGCAGCAGCTTGCGGCCGACGGCGGCGGCGATAAAAAAGGCAACGAAGACGACCACGCCGGCGAAGATGTCGGGCAGCGCGCCGTAGAAAACGATTCGATGAACGGGGTCAGGATTTGGCTGGCTTGATCTATCTGTTCGTCCATGGGCTCAAACAGGAATTCGGGCGTGAAAACGCACTTCGACCGCGATCCCCATTTAACCCCTTTCCGAAGGCGAGTACTACGAATTTAGCCCTCGGCCGACCAAACGGAAGCCCCTCCCGTTTAAATTTCGCAATGGGTCGGCGGCCGGCCCGCTTCGGCGCGTGCGCCGGGCGGGTGGCCGTGTTAGGCTTTGGAGATGGACGGGAACATCGCAATCATCGTCGGCGTCGCCGCGCTTGCCTTGCTCATCGCCGGCGTTCTCGCCGCCGTTTTGCTGTCGCGCCGCGAAGGGGTGCTCGGCCGGCTCAGCCAACTGGCCGAGGGACAGGCGGCGGCGCAGAACCAGATCTCCGAGCGCCTGCAGGCCCAGGAACGGGTGCTGGCCAAGCTGCTCGATGAACGCCTCACGGATGTCTCCAAGCGGCTCACCGAGGGGCTCGACCAGACCACCACCCGGACCGTGAAGACGATGACCGACATCCAGAAGCGGCTCGCCGTGATCGACGCCGCGCAGAAGAACATCGGCGAGCTTTCGGCCCAGATGGTGAGCCTCCAGGACATCCTCGCCAACAAGCAGGCGCGCGGCGCCTTCGGCGAGATCCAGTTGCGCGACCTGGTGCAGAACGCCCTGCCGCCCTCGGCCTACGAATTCCAGGCCCGGATCGGCGATGGCAAGCGGGTCGACTGCCTGTTGAAGCTGCCCAACCCGCCGGGCCCGATCGCCATCGATGCCAAGTTCCCGCTCGAAAGCTATCACCAGCTGCGCCAGGGCGGCGACGAAAGCGCCCGCGCCCGCGCCGGAAAGGCGTTCTCCGACGCCATACTCAAGCATGTGCGCGACATCGCCGAGAAATACATCGTGCCCGGCGAGACCGCCGAATCGGCGCTGATGTTCCTGCCGTCGGAAGCCGTCTATGCCGAGCTTCACGCCAACTTCCCCGGCACCGTCGAGAAGTCCTACCGCGCCCGGGTGTGGATCGTCTCGCCGACGACGATGATGGCGACGCTGAATACGGTGCGCGCGGTGCTCAAGGACGCGCGCATGCGCGAACAGGCCGACGTCATCCAAGCCGAGGTCCAGATCATGATGGGGGACGTCGGACGCCTCGACAAGAGGGTCGCCAATCTACAGCAGCATTTCGACCTGGCGTCGAGGGACGTCCGGGACATCCACACCTCGGCGCAAAAGATCACCAAGCGGGGCCAAAGGATCGAGGAGATCGAGGTCGGCGAGGTCGGCCCCGAGGCCGCCCCGGTGGAGGAACTGGAGTCGCCCAAACCGCGCGTCATCTCGGCAGGCGGGGAGTAGGCCCGCCGTCTTAGCGGACCGGCTAGGTCATTGACTCATTGACTGGTGTTGCCAGTGGCGATGTCCGCTCCGAGGTCCACACCGGTCAACCGTAACGAACTCGGCGAACTACCGGGTTTGACCCTAAAGCGACATACGAGCACATAAGAAAACGGCGGCCACTCGATAGCCGCTTATGCGCTGACTAAGTCCCATTGAACATGCAGAGCGACCGAATTGGAACGCGACCGCACGCTAGGCCAGCAGTTCTTGCAGCTTACCAAACGTCAGACGGCCACCGCGGCAAAGATCGCGGAGGAAGCTGTCTGTCAGCTCATCATATGTGGCGCGGATGTCTGCCGAGAGCCAGTCAATTGCTTCCTCGAGGGTTGCCGTGCGCGGAACGCCAACGTCATCGAGTTCTCTCTCGTACCGCCGAAAGTAGGCTGTTGTTCGGGGGTCGGGGTTTGTTCGCCACCCGATATCCGTCACGGCGCGGCGGGCTTTCGCGAACACGCAGTCGGGTTGGCCCGTTGACAGCTCGCCGAGTGCCACCCCGAGCCCGGCACAGGAGAGCTTCACTTGCTTCACTTCGATCGCCATCTCCAACTGGTCGGATAGGGACATGCCGCCCAACCAAGCGCTGGCAAGGTGACCATGTCGCCCGCCTACATTCCCCTCGCAAGTTCCCCACTCATAAAAGAAGCTACGGATTACGCGGGAGAAATCGTTTTTTGTGCGAGCTTTCTGGAGGTGCCGGCGAAACACCTCCGTTGCTTCCTCGGGCTTGCTTGCGAGGCGCAGTGTCCTGCCAAGGTCGACAACACAACCAAGCCACTCAGGTTTGTATGCTACAGCGGTTTCAGCCGCCGCCAACGAAATGGCTCGCCTTCGATCCTCCGGCAGCACGTCCGGCAAGGCGCTCAGGAGCCGTGGACCAGCATGGAGGATGGGACCATGGCTTCGTTGGCCAAAAGGCCCATCACGCCCCCAAGCTGCGGTGAATTGAACAAGGCACTTCCAGTATTCTCCCAGATCGATGCCAAAGCCGTCCTCGGCTTCGATGATGATCGCCGCTGCGACGCGCTTGTGCCGCGTCAGGACATGTCCGGCGCTGGGAACCGCCCCACATTCCGCGCCAAGGGGGCGCACGACGCGAGACATCACCCATTCGCGCGGCACGCCGACCAGATCCGCCAGCACGTTCTTGTCCACTCCCGGGATGTCCACGGCATGGCACGCCGCCGCGTAGAGCAGTGCATCGAACAGCGTTCCGGTGCCGCCCTCGCGCAACCGCTCCAACACCCCACGGATATGTGCTCTCAGGCCCGCCTCGTCGAACCGGGTCGCAAGGAGACCGCCGAGGAACGATCCATCGCCGCTCTGCACGTCCTGATCGCGCGCAGCGTCGCGCAAGGCTAGCGCCCGCGCTTCTCGATCGGCTACGCCTGAGAGGGCGCGCAGGCCGTCTTCCCCCTGAGCTTCCCAGGCGCCGACCACCAGCCTGGCGTCCTCCAGCGACACGCTGCGAAGCAATCGGTCTGCATATTTCTGTAGACGGCTCTCCCACCGCTTCCCGTCACCATGTTTGCCGCGCCAGTCCGTATCGCGGCTCGCAAGGAGGAAAAACACGTTTGACCGCCCCGCCTGATGGAGCCTCTGGGCAGCCAACCAGAGGTCATCGACCAGCGTCTCGGCGTCATCGGCAACGATCAGCCAGTTCCGATCCGGCCCGAGCCCGGCAACTACATTCGGGTTGAGGCCAAGCTCCGGCGAGGGGCGCCAGAGAACCGACCAGTCGCCACCGCGCACTGCGTCGGCGGCGATTTGCATAAGCGCCGTCGATTTGCCCTCACCACCCGCCGCGCGGATAAGTTGAAACGTAGATGCCGCCGTGTCGGCCAGGCCCTCCCGAAGGCGCTCCTTCAGCCGATCCACATGGCTCAGGCGCGGAATCAGTTCGCTGAGAGCATGCCGCCAGGTCGGCACGGCTCCATCAAAGTACCTGACCGCCTCTTCCCCTCTGAGGGCGTCCAGCGAGTCCAGGTATGCATCGTCCACCAGATCCCAACCGGCGAGCGGTGAGGCCTGGGTCGCTGCGATTGCGTTGGGCGCGGCGCCCGAATTCCGCAAGATTTCGTCGAAGATCTTGTGACAGTCGATACCTCGGTAGAACTGGATCCGACCCGTATTGATCCCTTGCGCGAATTTCTCAAACAGCGCCTCATTTTGCTCTCGTAACACCGCCTCATTCTCGCCGTAGAAGCACCAGCGGACGGACCCTTCGAACTGTGCGTCATTCAGGCAGTTGGCCAGTGCGGTCGAAATGACGTCGTCCCAGCCACCATAGGCGAGGACGACAAGCGTCCGTTGCCGTAGTAAGCGCTGAAGCGACTGCTGAAGCTGAGGCCGCCGACTGCCCAATTGAGTCGGCGTGTGCAGGGTCGCCGTGTTGCGCCAATAGCCGTGCAGATGAAGCACATCGATCTCGTCGGCGTAGCTCTTTTGGGAGATGTTCACAGATCCATCCGTCGGCATCTCGAAGCGGCGCGGCCGCAGCCCCACTGCGTCGAGCGCCAAATGGATCAGCGGATCGAAGTTCGTGGTTAGAATGGGGCCGGTGAATTTCTCGGAGAGGCTCTTTATCAGTCGCGCCATGCCATCTATGCCCGCCGGTACGTGCCAATCCTCGTACCGACCCTCACCTACGTTGGGAAAGTCGAAATCAGGCGCACCCGGGCGTCGAGCCGTCAGCACGGCGATTTGGACAACCTGGTCGACAACCTCGGGATCGAAGCACGCTTGTAGGAATGATATTGCCTTCTGATACGCATCTGGGCCGCTGCCGTCTCCGACCTCCCCGTCGAAGCCCGATAGTAATTGTGGATCTCGTTGACGAATCTCCTCCCGTACGAGGTCGATCATTCCCGAGACCGGCGGAACTCCCGAGGTTCCATCCCAGGAAATTGGCGCGCCGACGAGAAAGCTCACCGGCTTTTCGGTATTTCTGATGGCGGCCTCAAGTCGGTCCTTTGCCTGGATCTCAACCATTCCGAGAGAAAGAATGTACTGTTTTACATAGCAGTGTAAAGCTGCCCGTATTTTGCGTCAGTCAGAGTTTTTGGTCTATCAAAACTTCCTGAGACCGACACCTGATTGACCGCTGTTTGGCCACAGGTGGAAGTGTCCAAATCCGCTGGTTGCGATCGGTGTTGGCTCTAAAACCGGCATCCGCGCCCCGCCGCTGACCCAACTCTCGTTTATGAGTACACGACCTAGACGCGCGCGGTTCCTGCACTCAAAAAAATAGCACCGTCTCTACCGGGGAAAGCCCGCGCAATCATGCGCTGCTCCAGCCGCTCAGGCGAATTTGCGCGACCACTCGGCGAGGATTTTGACCATCGCGTCGGTGACCCGCGTCAGATCGTCATCGGAAATCACCAGGGCCGGCATGGTGTAGACGACGTTGCCGAAGGGGCGCAGCCATATCCCTTCGTCTATGAGACGGGCGCGCAGCCAGTCGAGGCCGCGCATCTCTTCGAGCTCGACGACGCCGATGGCGCCGAAGACGCGCACGTCCGCAACACCGGCCAGGGCGCGGCAGGGCTCCAGCGCGCCGTCGAGGTGATCGGCGATGGCGCGTACCTGGTCCAGGCGGGGGGCGC
>JADFJG010000171.1 GCA_022566265.1 Pseudomonadota bacterium
CCTGCCAAAAACAAGAAACTGGGGCCTCGACCTGGCCACAAAAAAGTTTTTAGCGCGCTCTAAGGCGGCCAATACTTTTAAAGCCTACCAGTCCGATATCAAAGACTTTGCCGACTGGTGCCGGCAACGCCAAGTTCCGGGGTTGCCCATCCCGGCTGAGGATCGGGCCGAATTCGTCGAGGACCTCCGCGCGCTGGGCGAAGGCGAACGGCAATTCACCGTCCATGGGCAAGGGTCGTCGGGGCCGCTGCTCGTGCGGCGACCAGGCGCCTTGCCGGGTGCCGGAAGTTGGACCCACGAACATGCCGACGCCGCCAATACGCGCTGCGACCCGGTGATCAAGGGCACCTTCACGCCGTAAGGCTTGAGGAGTTCATTGATCGGCGGCGCGTCCCACATCTTGTTCTTTTTCTTCAAGAACGCGGCAAGCGGGCGGATGTTGTCGCGGATGACTTCACTGCCCTCGGCCTGAACGACGGCGAAATCGATCTGGCCGCCGGCGAGCGCGCTGCGAAGCGGCCCACCACCGCCGTAGGTGACGATCCTAAGCGCATCCGGCTTCAACCCCAGCGCACTCAGAAGCGCCATCGTGCTAAGATGTCCCGACGAGGAGAAGGTGACCCCGGTGCTGATTTTTCCCGGGTTCTTCTTGATGGCGTCGATCAGGCTGCCAAAGGTCTTGTACGGCTTGTCCTTTTGCGTCGCCACCATCGTCCAATCCGACCATTGCGTGTTGACGAACGCAAAGTCGTCCATGCTGAATTTTGCGCCGGTGATCAGGATGTTGTTGCCGATGTAGGGTATCGCCGGCGTGACCAGGAGCGTGTACCCGTCATTCGGCTGTTGCAGAAAATAGGTGTGGCCGAGCTGGCCGCCCGCTCCCGGCTTGTTGAGAACCGTGATCGGCACATTCAATTCATAGGTCATGAACGATGCGAGACCGCGGGCCATGCGGTCGACGCTGCCGCCGGGCTTGAACGGCACCACGATCCTAATCGGTTTGGTCGGCCACTCGTCGGCGCCGGCCGGTGCCCCTTGGGTGAACCCGGCGGTGACGAGCGTCGCGCCCAGCAAAAGCAGCGGGATTCGTTTCAGCATGTACTTCATTGGACTTTCTCCCTAATTTTATTTCCTTGATGATCCGGAACCCAAGATCCTCGATGTCCGGGCCATAAACTCTCTATCGCACGCGCCAGGAACCAACATGGCCTGCTCAGTCCGGTCCAGGCTCCATCGGCGAACGTACAATAGGACAATAGAGAAGATACCATCACGGACATCGTTGAACGTGGAAATCTATCATTGGAAGCTTAGGGGTTCTTTGATCTATGTCAAATTCACGGGTTTGCCCCATGTACATGGAGTAATCGCGAGGTGGCTGCTCTCCGTTAAGTTACGAAGTCCGGCGTGAGCCGGCTTCATTCCATCAAGCGAACAGGAGAGCAGCCATGGACCAGTATGTTGGTTTGGACGTTTCCTTGAAAGAGACTTTCGTGTGTGTCGTCGATCCCTGTGGCGAGGTTGTCTGTGAGAAGAGCGTCGGCGCGACGCCCGAGACGATTGCCAAGTTTATCGAGAAGAAGGCGCCCGGCGCGGTTCGGGTTGGGCTGGAGAGCGGTCTGTTGTCGACCTGGCTGTGGCATGGGTTGCGGGCCCTCGATGTTCCGGTGGTATGCCTCGATGCCCGCCATGCCGCGTCGGCGCTCAAGATGCAGGTCAACAAGACCGACCGCAACGACGCCGCGGGGTTGGCGCAGATCGTGCGCACCGGCTGGTATCGGGAGGTCGAGGTCAAGAGCCTGGCCTGTCATGAGGTGCGGGCTGTTTTGCTGGCTCGCTCGCGTCTGGTTGCCAGCCGGCGCGATCTCGAGAACCAGATGCGGGGTTTGCTGAAGCCCTTCGGTCTTTTGGTCGGCAAGGTCCGGGGCAAGGGTTTCGAGGGGCGGCTGCGGGAGCTGATCGCCGATGCGCCGGCGATGGCCGAGGTCATCGACGCGCTTCTCCTGGCGCGCCGAACGCTGTGCACCCAGGTTGCCCGGCTGGATGTGCGGGTGCGGATGTTGGCCCAAACCATCGCTCCGTGCCGGCGCTTGATGACGGTTCCCGGCGTCGGGCCGATCACCGCCTTGGCCTATGTGACGGTGATCGATGACCCCGGCCGGTTCCGCAAAGGGCGCAGCGTCGGCGCCTATCTGGGGCTGACGCCCAGGCGCTATCAATCGGGCGAGGTGGATCGGGCGGGCCGCATCTCCAAGTGCGGCGACGGCTTGGTGCGCACGCTTCTGTTCGAGGCGGCGGGAGTGCTGTTGACCCGAGTCCAGCGAATGTCCCCGTTGAAGGCATGGGGGCTCCGTCTGGCCAAGCGGATCGGCGCCAAGAAGGCCAAGGTGGCGGTGGCGCGCAAGCTTGCCGTCATTCTTCATTGCA
>JADFJG010000111.1:0-2599 GCA_022566265.1 Pseudomonadota bacterium
TCCGGCACCGTTCGAGCACCGTCAGTTCCCTGGTGTCTTCCTGATCGTGTACCTGGAAACAACTGAGCTTGATCTCGACCAGATCGAGAAGGGTTTCGATCGATTTTGGCGACAAGTTCATGTTTCCCTCCCTCAAGAGAATGAACATCGATCCGCTGCGATGGACGGTATTGTCGGGCGCGATGGGTTAAAATTTAGCTAAAGCCCCGCCGACCGATGGGACGATGCCATCGGCGCCGAAGACGCCGGTCTTAAAGTAAGGAAATTCAAGGGCTTGAGGGCATATGCCCCATTGCCGGCCGGCGCCGCGGGCGGCGGGCGTTATCCGCAAGCCATGAATTTAACAATTTTTCAAAGAACCGGTCCTAGTTTGGGCGCGGGCGTTGCAAAGGGAAGATTGGGGCAGAGATGGCACAAGCCAAGCCAGACGTCGAGGCGCCGGCGATCATCGAGGATCTGGGGACGCCGGAATACGACCGCAGGCTTACCGACAAGCTGCTGGCGGCCTTCGATCACGCCTATGCCATCGGCGCCCACGAGATCGCCTCGAGGCTCCGCTCCATCTTGGCGGACGTCGACGAGGCGGAGCGCGCCGCCTACGACCGGCGCCGCGCTACCGCCCTGGCCCCGGCCGATCTGTGGGTCGCCTTCGTCGAGGCGCGCGGCGCCTACAACCGTATCGCGGCGGATGAAAGCGCCGAGGAGAGGGCGGTCGAAAGCGCGATCGAGGAGATGAAAGAGGCCTACAGGCGCTGGAGCGACTCCTGAGGCGGGCGGCCGAGGTTGCCAAATTTTCTAATTCATAGGCGCTAACGCCAAGGCGGGCTGCGGCGTTGACAGCTTCGGAGGCCGGGGCTAGAACGGCTTGCACCGTGATCCGCGCCCGATAAATAAATATAGAAGAGCGGAGGGGTGGCCGAGTGGTCGAAGGCGGCGGTTTGCTAAACCGTTATATGGTTAACAGCCGTATCGGGGGTTCGAATCCCCCTCCCTCCGCCAAAGTTTTGATAGGCCCGGGAACCGATATGAATCAGGGGTTTCCGGGCCTTCCGTTTTCTCTCCACCACGCACAAAATATTTCTGACTGGGGTTCTTAGGTAGCCCGGTGGCCGCCGTCGATGGATCAGGCCGCGCCCGCCGCCGCCTTGGCCGCCCTTTTGCGTTTATGGGGGTCGAGGTAACGCTTGCGCAGGCGGATGCTGTCCGGCGTGATCTCGACCAATTCGTCATCCTGGATATAGGCGATGGACTGCTCCAGCGACATCCGCCGCGGCGTCGTCAGGCGCACGGCCTCGTCGGTGCCGGACGCCCGGATGTTGGTCAGCCGCTTGGTCTTCATCGGGTTGACGTCGATATCCTGGCCCCGGCTGTGCTCGCCGATGATCATGCCTTCATAGACCGGGACGCCGGCGCCGATGAACAAGGCGCCACGATCTTCCAAATTCATCAGCGCATAAGGGACGCTTTTGCCGCTGCCGTTGGAAACCAAAACACCGTTGCGCCGATCACTGATGGGCCCGGCGAAGGGGCCGTATTCCCGAAACACCCGGTGCATGACGCCGGTGCCCCGGGTTTCGGTCATGAAGTCGCCGTGATATCCGATCAGCCCGCGCGATGGCGCGATGAAGCGCAAACGGACCTTGCCGCCGCCCGATGGGCGCATTTCCACCATCCGCCCCTTGCGCTTGGCGATGGCCTCGAGCACGACGCCGGAGAACTCTTCGTCGACATCGACCACCACGTCTTCGTAGGGCTCCAGGGTCTTCCCGGTGTCCGCATCGGCGCGGGTGAGTACCCGGGGCCGGCTGATGGAAAGCTCGAAGCCCTCGCGGCGCATGGTTTCTATCAGCACGCCCATTTGCAACTCGCCCCGCCCCGAGACCTCGAAGGCGTCGTTACTTTCCGCATCGCGGACATGGATGGCGACATTGCCCTCGGCCTCGGCCATGAGGCGCGCCCGGATCAGCCGCGAGGTCACCTTCTTGCCCGAGCGTCCGACCAGGGGTGAATCGTTGATCGAAAAGATCATCGACAGGATCGGCGGGTCCACCGGCTCGGCGGAGATGGGCTCCGTGTTGTCGAGATCGCACAAGGTGTCGGCGACGGTGGCGGCGTCGAAGCCGGCGACGGCGACGATGTCGCCGGCCTGGGCCTCCTCGACGGCGGTGCGCGATATGCCTCTAAACGCCAGGACCTTGGTGATGCGCGTCCGCTCCACCACCCGGCCATCGCGGCCGAGCGCCTTCACCGTCATGTTGGGCCTGACCGTGCCTGAGAGTATCCGTCCGGTCAGCACCCGGCCGATATAGGGATCGCTTTCCAGCGTCGTCGCCAGCATCTTGAACGGGCCATCGGCGACGGCAGGGGAGGGCACATAGGCCAGGATCTTCTCGAACAAGAGGCGCATGTCGCCGCCGCTCGTCTCGGAATTCTCGGCCGCCCAGCCTTCCTTGGCCGAGGCGAAAAGGGTAGGGAAGTCCAGTTGTTCCTCAGCAGCCTCGAGGGCGACAAACAGATCGAAGACCTCGTCATGGACCTCGTCGGCCCGCGTGTCGGGCTTGTCCATCTTGTTGATCACGACGATGGGCTTCAATCCCAG
>JADFJG010000111.1:2697-11231 GCA_022566265.1 Pseudomonadota bacterium
AGGGAAGTCCAGTTGTTCCTCAGCAGCCTCGAGGGCGACAAACAGATCGAAGACCTCGTCATGGACCTCGTCGGCCCGCGTGTCGGGCTTGTCCATCTTGTTGATCACGACGATGGGCTTCAATCCCAGCTTCAACGCCTTGGCGGTGACGAACTTGGTTTGCGGCATCGGGCCCTCGGCGGCATCGACCAGCAACAGCACGCCATCGACCATGCCGAGGATGCGTTCGACCTCGCCACCGAAATCGGCATGGCCCGGCGTGTCGACGATATTGATCCGCACGCCCTCCCATTCCACCGACGCGCATTTGGAAAGAATGGTGATGCCGCGTTCGCGTTCGAGCTCATTGGAATCCATCACCCGTTCCACCACCCGCTGGTTGGCGCGGAACTGGCCGCTTTGGGTCAGCAGCCTGTCGATCAGGGTGGTCTTGCCATGGTCGACATGGGCGATGATGGCGATATTGCGAATGTTCAACTTCGGTCCCTTGGCCAAGGCGAGTACTTACTTTCATAGGAGGGTGACACATCTGACGGCCTTGCGGGTTCTTCGGCTAGGAGCGCGGTCCGCCGTGATGCTGGAGCATCACAAGGGCCGCGCGACGACGTCCGAAGGGCCCGCAAGGCCGCCCGAAGGGTCGCTTTTCGCGGCCACCGGAGGGCGTCACCGCCGCTTGACGATGTCCAGACATCGTCGGCGCGACGCTTCCTACCCGGTGGCCGCGAAAAGACGATCATATGTATCACCCTTCTATGAAAGTAAGTACTAGGCGATAGCCGATCTATATGGGGATTGACGGCGCCGGAATCAGGCCGGAACCAGGAAAGACATCGAAAAAATTTAAGGAACCCTTAGCGGCGCCACCTTCGGTCGATGCTGGTGGCCAATGCTGGTGGCCAATGCTGGTGGTCAGTGCTGGTCGATTTCAGGCCCGGGAAGCGCCCCGCGCCCCGCGCCCGTTCGACGAGAGGGGTTGAGCGGATCGCGACCGATGCCGTGGTTCAGGCGATCCCGAGCCGGGCGCGCTGTTCCCGCCATGCGATCGGCAAGCGGGTGTCGCCCAGAATCCGGATGCGCTGTCGTCAAATCACGAGGTCATCCGGGCCCCGCGGGTCGATGGAAATGGTCAAGAGGTTGTTGTCTATTAACCATAAGTTTTAATAATAATTAAGTCTTGACGATTTCAAGTAAATCAATTGTAATTATATTTCTACTGAAACAGAATTGGAAAAAATTTCCATAGCGTAGTATATTAAGGTTCTTTAGGATTTGAGTACCAATACCAATAAGGTAAATTACGCATGCTCGAATCGAATAGCCTGAGGTAATTCCCTGAATATTACTAAATATCCGAGTCCCTACTCCGGCGATTAAGTTATAAGACATGTGTGGAATCATTGGAATTATAGGCACGAATCCGGTTGCACCGCTCCTTCTCAAGGGCCTCGAGCGGCTTGAGTACCGTGGCTACGATTCGGCCGGGATCGCGACATTGGATAATGGCCGGATCGGTCGTCGCCGGGCCGAGGGAAAGCTGTTCAACCTGGCCGATCTCATCGCTCGCGAGCCGATCGTAGGTACCGTCGGCATCGGCCATACCCGTTGGGCCACGCACGGTCGGCCGACCGAAGCCAACGCTCATCCGCACGCCAGCGACCGCGTCGCCGTGGTGCACAATGGCATCATTGAAAATTTCCGTGACCTGCGGGCGGAGCTCGTCCGTGGGGGTCATATTTTTGAGACCGAGACGGATACGGAAGTGGTCGTCCACCTAATCACCGAGCATCTGAACCAGCAGATGAGCCCGCGGGAGGCCGTTGCCGAGGCGGTCGCCCGCCTTGAGGGAGCCTTCGCTCTCGCCATCATCTTTGCCGGACGGCACGACCTCATGATCGGCGCGCGCCGCGGCAGCCCACTGGCGATCGGCTACGGCGATGGGGAGATGTATCTGGGCTCCGACGCGCTGGCGCTGGCGCCGTTCACCAACCGGATCTGCTATCTCGAGGAGGGCGACTGGGTTGAGCTCGGCCAAGACGCCGCGACCGTGCACGACGCCAGCGGCGCGGTGGTTACGCGCGATATCAAGCAGACGGCGCTCTCCGGGGCGATTATCGGCAAGGGTCAGTACCGTCACTTCATGCAAAAAGAGATCTTCGAGCAGCCGGCGGTCATCGGCGACACGCTTCACGCCCTGGTCGATCCGCTCAGGCGCAGAGTCGAGTTGCCGGATTTTCCCTTCGACCTCTCAGCCGCGCCGCGCCTGACCATCAGTGCCTGCGGTACATCCTTCTACGCCGGCATGGTTGCCAAATACTGGTTCGAGCAGATAGCGCGCCAGCCGGTCGAAATCGATATTGCCTCCGAGTTCCGTTATCGTGAGGCGCCCCTGCCCGAGGGAGGGATCAACCTATTCATTTCTCAGTCGGGCGAGACCATCGATACGCTGGCCGCGCTCCGCTACGCGCGCGAGCAGGGGCAGAAGATCCTTTCTATCGTCAACGTGCTGGAGAGCGCAATTGCCCGCGAGTCGGACGTTGTGCTGCCGACGCTTGCCGGGCCTGAGATCGGCGTCGCCTCGACCAAGGCCTTTACCACGCAGCTGACCGTGCTCGCATGTCTGACGATCGCGATGGCGCGCGCGCGTGATGCGGTGAGCGCCGAGACCGAAGCCGCACTCTGCACGGCGTTGACCGAAGTCCCTGCATGTGTTGCCGAGATCCTCAACCACGACACGGCAATCCGGAAGATCGCTCACTTCCTGGCCGAGGCGCGCGACGTGCTCTATCTGGGACGCGGCAGCACTTATCCTATTGCTTTGGAGGGCGCACTCAAGCTCAAGGAGATCAGCTATATCCACGCCGAGGGTTGCGCCGCCGGCGAGATGAAGCACGGGCCGATCGCGCTGATCGACGAGACGTTTCCGGTCGTTGTCTGCGCGCCGTCCGGACCATTGTTCGAGAAGACTGCTTCCAACATCGCCGAGGTGGCCGCGCGCGGCGGCTCCGTGGTGCTCATCTCCGACAAAGAAGGGATCGGGAAAATGGGCGACTACGCGGAGCATACCATCGAACTGCCGCCGATCGATCCCTTCGTGGCGCCGATCCTTTATGCGATCCCGGTACAGCTCTTGGCCTACCACACCGCCGTCATCAAAGGCACCGAAGTGGATCAGCCGCGCAATCTGGCCAAAAGCGTGACGGTTGAATGATAAAAGCTCTGGCCGGTGTCTAGCGAAATGTATCCAACCCTATATGAGCTTCTTGAATCCCTTTGTGCCATGCAATTAATCGCGTCTCTAGGTCGGTGTCATGAGTAAAGGTGTTGTCCTCATTACAGGTGGCGCGGGCTATATCGGCAGCCATTCGGTCCTGACCTTTCGGGAAGCCGGCCACGAAATCGTCGTTCTTGACGATCTGTCGACGGGTCGACGCTCCGCCCTGCCCGCCGGCATACCCCTGATCGAAGGTGATGCCGGCGACCAGACACTGGTGGGCGGCGTGATCCGAGAGCGTGGTGTTTGTGCCGTGGTCCATTTGGCCGGCAGCATCATTGCGCCGGAATCCGTGAGCGACCCACTCAAATATTACCAGAACAACACCGCCGTCAGCCGCAACCTGATCCAGGCATGCGTGGATAATGGCGTGCCGAACTTCATCTTTTCGTCGACTGCCGCCGTCTATGGGATGCCGGACAAGGTGCCGGTCGCCGAGACCGGGCCAACCGACCCGATCAACCCCTACGGAAGCTCTAAGTTGATGACCGAGTGGATCCTGCGCGATACCGCCGCGGCTCACGATTTTAGCTATGCGGCGCTGCGCTATTTCAACGTTGCCGGTGCCGATCCACAGGGGAGAGTCGGTCAATCCACGCCGAACGCGACCCATTTGCTCAAGATTGCTTGCCAGGTGGCGCTCGGTCGCCGTCCGGAATTAGAAATCTACGGGGACGATTACGACACGCGGGACGGTACCGGCATCCGCGATTACATCCACGTGACCGACCTTGCGGAGGCGCATCTCAAGACCTTCGAGCATCTCCGCGCCCACCGGGAAAACATGATACTGAATTGCGGCTATGGCCACGGCGCCACGGTTCGAGAAATCGTTGAAACCGTGAAACGGGTTTCGAAGGTCGATTTTCCGGTCCGCGTTGGACCGCGGCGGGCCGGCGACACGCCTATCCTTGTGGCCGACAATAAACTCATCCGAAAAACACTCGGTTGGCAACCACGGTTCGACGATACGGAATTCATCGTGCGGACGGCGCTTGACTGGGAGCAACGGTTAGCGGAGGCAATCGCTTAAGTCCTCCAGGACACAATAGTTTTTGGTTTGGCGCCGAAGTCGTTGGCCAGGTTCTCACTGACAGTCGCACGAGCAAGAACGGAGGGCACCGGACGACAGCGTAAATTCGCCGGCCTGTCTTCGGCCGACTTGGTGGTTACGACGTTGATTCTTAAGTCAGAATTGGCGTCCAGGATCAGTGAATTTGCAACCATTCCGGGGAATCCGGGCGATCCCTTGGAAGCCCGCGCTTTCCGTGACTAGAGCGCTATCCGACCAGATGGAAGCGATTTGATGGGGCAAAACGGTCCCTCGGGTAGGAGCGGCGCGCGGCGCGATGTAGGACATCGGGCAAGCGTCGCGACGCATCCGAGGGGCCGTTTTGCCCCACCGAAGGCCGGGTTCTTTTGCGCCGTGGCGTCGTTGCGCACCTTTGCCGATGCGCAAGCATCGCCATGCGGCGCGCGCCTAGCCACGACGCAAAATAATCCCGGTCAAACGATTCCATCTGGTCGGATAGTGCTCTAGCCGGTGAAATCACTCTGCCCGGTCCGGCGATCGCTTGGCGGGATATTGGCTTGTTCTTCGAGAAAGGCGTTGAGGTCGACCGTCGATACGCGCCAATCCTTGCCCACCTTGAAACCACGTAGACGGCCCTTCCGAAGCCACCGTGTAATCGTGCTCTCATTGAGTTGGAGAGCCTCGGCGACTTGCGCGGGTGTGAGCAATTTGGGCTCAGTCATGGTACGTCTCACGTATTACGTCTCAAAAATATTGTCTGGAACGAATCATGCCTCAAAATGATTGAAATTCACTTAAACGCCTATTCCGCAAGTGATTCCGATATTCAGTCGGGCCTGAGAGCGATTCTACTATAAGAATCATATGGTTGAAGCGTACATATAGAGGCGATTATGGCGCATCCGATGGGTGAATCGAAACCGGGGGGCCTTCGGGTCGATTTCGACCGCCGCCTGGGCCCGGAATTCCATGGATCTCGTGTCACCGGTTATGGTCAATTATCTTGGGTTGTCGTGGCGAAATGCACCGCCAGTGCACCATAGGGAATTGGAAGGACGGTACGACCTGGCCGTTTTCAGGAAAATGGTCGAGGCCCTCTGGGACCGCCCGTCATAACGTCCAGCTTCGGAGGCCGTCCGGCAATTCCCAGGTGCGCCAAATGCCCTTGATGTCCGCCAACAGGCCACCGGGTGTGAGCAGATCAAAAATCTGCTGAGGAGACATCTTCCTGAAGGCGTTATGGGGAACAGCACCTATGACACAGTCATAGCGCCCGCCAGTATCATCCAACGAAATCAGGTCCACGCCATACGTGGCTCTTGCGTATTCGGGATCGGCAAGCGGATCATGAACGTCAACACTATGGCCGAAGGCCTCCAAGCCGCGCACGACATCGATAACCTTGGTATTGCGTATATCCGGGACGTCCTCCTTAAAAGTCAGCCCTAAGACCAGGATTCGCGTCGGCTTCCCGGCCGTCGGATTTCCATCTGTCAGCGCTTCGTTGATCTCTTGGGCGATGAAGGTGCCCATGTTGTCATTGATCCGGCGTCCAGCCAGGATGGTTTCGGGTCGGTGTCCGACGGACTTCGCGTAACAGGTCAGATAGTAGGGATCTACGCCAATGCAGTGGCCACCCACGAGGCCGGGCTGGAAGGGAAGAAAATTCCATTTCGTTTGCGCCGCCTCCAGGACATCGTAGACGGATAGGCCACCGCGCTCGAAGATCATCGCGATCTCGTTGATGAATGCAATGTTGAGGTCTCTTTGGGCATTCTCGATCGCCTTCGCCGCCTCGGCGGTTCGGATGTCACGCGCGATGAAGACCTCCACTCCCGCCCCACGTTCGTAAAGCCTGGCAAGTTCGTCGGCGACCTGTTGGCACTGTCCGGCCACGACCTTGATGACACGCGAGAGCGAATGCTCTTTATCTCCTGGGTTTATTCTTTCCGGCGAGTACCCGAGAAAAAATCCCTCGCCTGCTTTTCGTCGCGATGCCCGCTCGATCTCCGGTCCGCAAATGTCTTCGGTGACCCCGGGATAGACCGTACTTTCAATAACCACGGTGGGACATCTCTCGAGAGGCATAGCGAATATTGCCTCGCCGACCGTCTGGCATGCGCGACTCAAAATGGACAAATCAGGTTCTCGCGCCGAATCGATCGGTGTGGGTATTGCAAGAATGAAAACATCCACTTCAGCCAGATCGTCGGCGTTGGAAGTGAGTTTGAGTTTGCCTCCCTGCAATGCTGTTTTAGAGACTTCCTTGGTGCGATCATATCCTCTCGCAAGCTCATCGATCCGCGTCTCATCGATATCGTAACCGATCACTGTGTGATGGCGCGCGAACGCGACTGCCAGCGGCAGCCCAACATAACCAAGGCCAATAATCCCGATCTTGGGCGATTTCGGGATGATACTTCGGTCTGCCAATTCCGATGCTCGCGTCATCATAGATCCATCATCTCCGGCTCGGTTCGTTCCGCTTGCTCGACTCCTCCGCTGACGCCAAATCTTCGTTGTCGCCGTCCGAACTCCGCGATCGCCGCGTCGAGATCAAGGGGCGAGAAGTCGGGCCACGGGGTGTCGAGGAAAATGAACTCGGAATAGGCGGCTTGCCATGAAAGGAAATTCGATAATCGATGTTCCCTACCGGTCCGCATCACGAGATCTGGGTCAGTTAAGTCCCATGTATAAAGATATTCCTTGAAAAGGTCTTCATCCAGGTTGCTTGGAGTGAGAGCTCCCCTTCTGACTTGCTCCGCCAACCGGCGCACGCCGTTCACAATCAGCGTTGCCACCTCCTGTCGTGGCCGACGCCAATTTTCAGTCGAGAATGCAAAGGCGGTCAGGTATCGAATTCCAAGGTCCCGCGACGCGATAACGACCCGTCTGAGGGTTTCTGCTCCCCGGCGATGAGCAACAGTTTGCGGCAGGGCACGCCGCTGTGCCCAGCGACCGTCGCCATCCATGATAACGGCTACGTGATTGGGAATTCGTTTACTCAACGTGCCCTCGACTCCAGCCACCATACTGAACCTTCGGCGGCCGTTGTTGCGACGCCGGTCAGACCTCTGGGACCGGTTGCCCTCGGTCCGGCTCTTCGCTAAAAAAGACCTCACGATCGTGGCGTCCAGGCGGCGTCAACGTGACCATCGCTGAAGTTCGCGGTCGCCAAAACAGGCCTGTCATCGGCGCCCATATCATTACGGATACATCTGGGCCCCAATCGATTCTGGACTTTAAAACGCCGTAAAAGCGCTAAAAACATGAAAACCACCATAAAGTCATATAATCATACAAATAAATCAAAACTTATGGTAGTGTGAAATTATGGTTCAATGCTATTGTTTCACGGTGCGATGGACGTAGCATGAATGTGGCCTGACTATCGCTAACGAATGCATAACAAATCATAGTCGCCGATTAATGATGGTCTACGCGTGATAGGCCGCGGTAAACGGGAGGTTCAGTAATGTCAAGTTGGGAAGAACCGGGGCTCAATGTGCTCGTTCCCCCGGTGGTTAAGCCAGACCAGCAGCGGGGCCCGCCCGTCGGCACCGTCCAGAAGGGCAACAAATTCAATACTCTCGTCCTCCCGGTGGTTGAGCCAGACCAGTGGAGCCAGTCCGTTGGCACGGTCCAGAAGGGCAAAAAAAAGGTAAAACCGCGCGGTTGGCTGGCGTTAGGGGTGTTCTTTCTGACGACTACTATTGGCTATGGCCTGATGTTTCTGGTGATCGACAATTGGCTCAAGGGTTAGTGCTGACGCAGTCCCATGGAACCTGCCGTTGTGGTCGGCGCTGGAACGTCTTGGATGACTGGAGACGGGCATCGGAGATAGCCGTGGAAGGCGCGTAGCTCAGCGGTAGAGCGCTGCTATTACATGGCAGAGGTCGGAGGTTCGAATCCTTCCCGCGCCTACCAATCCCCATGGCCCTATCTCGCAATTTCGGTCCAGGCCTTCGCGTCGGCGGGTCCCGCCGCCTATACAACGAGAACCGCGGGCTAGGAGAGGTAGTTCGCGAGCGCGAAAATGGCGATCCAACCAGCAATGCCGAGAGCCATCCAAAATAGAACCGCACGGCGAATCGGCCAGACCTTCTCCGATAGCCAGACCTTCTCCGGTGGAAAGTCGAGCAAAGGCCGAGCATCTGGACAAGGCGCGACTCTGTCGGGAAGTAGATTTCTCGGGACGCCAAGACGCTTGGAAGTGAACATCGCTCACCC
>JADFJG010000112.1 GCA_022566265.1 Pseudomonadota bacterium
CAGAAACGATTGAGACATACTTGAAGGTGCCGTGGGGCCCCCCGCGCCGTCAATCGCCGGAACCGGGAAACGGGACACCGACAAGGTTTCCACCCCAGTATATCACCAGCCCCGCCGAGACCACCGCCGCCGGGGCCAGCTTCCAATACGCCATCTCCTCGTCATAGGTGGTGTCGCGGGCCTGAGCTTCTTGGGTGCGCAGGAAATCCACCAGTTGGGCCGAGCGGCGGCGTAAGGTGGGGCTGTCCTGGGCGACCTCGACACGGCCCTCGGCCAGGTTCTCGAAAGCGCCGCTGGCGACCAGCGGCGGCAAGGCCGCGACCCAATCCATGCGAACGGCGAAGAAGCTCGCGACCTCGAGGTCCTGCTGGCGGTCCTGCTCGCGGTAGATCTCGGCGAGTCCGTCCCAGGCCGGCTTCGAGGCCGGCCAGGCGTCGAGCGCCTGCCCGAAGGCGATCTCGGCCGCCGCCGGATCGCCTCGTGCCGCCGCCTCTCGCGCATCTTGCACCAGTCGCTCCGCCCGGGCCGCATCGTAGCGCGCCACCTCGGCCGCCATCGCGCCGGATGCGCCGGATGCGAGCGTGTCCGCCCGCTCGCCGCCGGCGCAGGCGCCGAGCGCGATCGACAGCACGACAGCCGCCCAGACTCTCAAGGACATCCCGCTAAAACTCGCTAAGGAATCGAAGCGAAAATATCGCACGGGGCATGACGCCGCACAATGTTTCAATTCTCCGGCCCCCACCGGTTCGAAACTCACGCCCCGGCCAGGAACGCGCGGAAGCGCCGCGCTACCTCCGGCGGCGAGATCGTCGGCCGGCCCAGCTTCGCGATGCTGCCCGGCGCGATGCGCAGGTGGACCAGCGCCGGTCCCGGCCCGGCCAGGGATTCGGACAGGGCCCGGGCCAAACCTTCGATCGAGTCGCAGGCGGCCGCGCGCCGATAGCCGCAGGCCAGCGCGACCCGGGCGAAGTCGACGTTGGCGGAGACCGTCGCCTGGCCACCGGTGGAATCGTGGACGCCGTTGTCGAGCACGAGATGGACCAGATTCTCCGGCCCCTGGGCGCCGATCGTGGCCAACGCGCCCAGCTTCATCAGCGCGGCGCCGTCGCCGTCGAGCACCACCACCGGGCGGCGCGCGTTCAAGGCGACGCCGAGCCCCATGGCCCCGGCGCAGCCCATGGAGCCGACCTGATAGAGGTGCTGGGGCCGGTCGGCGAGGGTGAACAGTTCGCGCCCGCACTTGCCGGTGGTCGCGATGAGGGCCGCCTGGTCGGGGACCAGATCGAGGACCCGCCGCAGCGCCGCAATCCGTGTGGGCCTCGGGCCGCCTTCGTTCAGGTCGCGGTATTGGCCGAGCGGCCGGGGCGCGGGCGCGACCGGGTCCAGGGACGCCTCGGCGAGGCCGCCCTGGCGCAGGACCAGGGCGTAGGGCAGATCGGTTTCGGCCAGGGTGGCGCAGGCCGCATCGAGCCCCGGCGCGATCGCCTCTTCGTGGTCGGGAAACCCGGCGCTGGGCACGCCGATATCGTCCAGAAGCCTGGTGGTGATCCGCCCCATCAGCTCGTGCTGCGGTTCGTCGCCGCGCCCCGGTTCGCCGCGTAGGGTCACGATCAGCAAGGTCGGGATGCGAAACGGCCCGTTGAGCGAGGTCAGCGGGTTGATCATGTTGCCGAGCCCCGAGTTCTGGCACATGACCACGGTGGCGCGGCCGGCCAGCCAGGCGCCGGCCGCGATGGCCACCGCCTCTCCCTCGCTGGCGGCGCCGACATAGCGGATCTCCGGGTCGCCGATCGCCCGGCCGATCACACGATTGATGAGCGGCGTCAGAAACGAGCAGGGGACGCCGGAATAGAAATCAAAGCCCCGTTCCCGCGCCGCCGCAAGAAAGCTTTCGGCCTCGATCATGAGGACAGACCCCCCTCTTTCCTTGCCGCCGAACCCTATGACGAATCCGGATCCAGGTACAACCGGACCGGCGGGCTCGGCGGCGGCCGGCCGGTCCTTTCGAGACTGCCGGCTTGATGCCGCCTGAATATCCGTGCAGGTTATCCGCCCAGTCGGTTTGCGGCGATTGGCTACGGCCTGTCGTGCCGGAATCCAATATCAAGGACCTTTGGTATCACGCGTGATCTGCGATCGAAGCCCGCATGGCGCGGGCCCGTGGGCGTGCGGCGAGCGGCGTCGAACCTGATGGCGGCCGGGGCCTTCGGCGCCTACCGGCTGATCGGCACGGCGGCGACCCCCTTGGTCCGGCGCCACCTGCGGCGACGGGTGGGGCGCGGACGCGAGGATGCGGCGCGCCTGGCCGAGCGTTTCGGCCATCCCGGCATCGCGCGCCCGGCGGGGCCGCTGATCTGGATTCACGGCGCCAGCGTCGGCGAATCGCTCTCCGCCCTGCCGCTCGTCGCGCGCATCCGCGAGGACTGGCCCGGACTCAACCTCCTGATGACCACGGGGACCGTGACCTCGGCCCGGCTGATGGCCGAACGCCTGCCCGAGGGGGTGATCCATCAGTACGCGCCGGTCGACCTGCCGGCGGCGGTGCGGCGCTTCCTGGCGCACTGGCGGCCGGCGCTCGGACTGATCGTGGAATCCGAGTTCTGGCCCAACCTGCTGCTGCAGGCGCGCGCGCAAGGGGTCGCCTTGGCGCTGGTCAACGGCCGCATGTCGGCCGCCTCCTACGCGTCCTGGCGCCGGGTACGGCCGCTGATCGGACACCTGCTGGGCCAGT
The DNA here is from genome assembly GCA_022566265.1 of Pseudomonadota bacterium. Taxonomy (GTDB): domain Bacteria; phylum Pseudomonadota; class Alphaproteobacteria; order SMXQ01; family SMXQ01; genus JACZQV01. The sequence continues at coordinate 2,732 of JADFJG010000112.1, forward strand.
TCGAGGTCACCCTGGCCCAGTCGCGGGAGGACGAGGCGCACCTGCGCGACCTGGGCGCCGCCGCACCGCTGGACCTCGGCAACCTCAAGTTCGCCGCCCCGCCGCCGGCCGCGAACCCGGACCAGCTGGCCGCGCTGGAGGCCGCGTTCGGACCGCGCCCGCGCTGGCTCGCCGCCTCGACCCATCCCGGCGAGGAGGAGATCGTGGCCGAGGTCCACGCCCGCCTCGCCGCGCGCACGCCGGACTTGCTGACGGTCCTGGTACCCCGCCATCCGGATCGCGGGCCCGCCATCGCCGAGGCTCTCGCGGCGCGCGGACTCGAGGTCGTGCTGCGCAGCAGCGGCCGGCCGATCGCCCCGGAGACCGCCGTCTACCTGGCCGACTCGATCGGCGAGATGGGCCTGTGGTACCGCCTCTGCCAGGTGGTCTTCGTCGGCGGCTCGCTGATTCCCAAGGGCGGCCAGAACCTGCTCGAACCGGCCAAGCTCGGCTGCGCCATCATCTGCGGTCCGCACATGACCAACTTTCTGCGCGTGACCGAGGAGATGGGGCGGGTGGACGCGCTGCGCCGGGTGGCCGACGCCGAGCAGCTCGCCGCCGCCGTCTCCTGGCTGCTCGAGGACGAGCCGGCGCGCGCCGGCATGATCCGGGCAGCAGGAGACTACGCGGGCACCCAGGCCGGCGCGCTGGACCGGATCGTGGCCGCCCTCAAGCCGCAGCTCGACCGGGCCGCCGCGGGGGACACCACCATTTGCCCGAACGCTTGATATAATATTCCGCGATGACCGACGCGCCCCCGGACAACAAGCTGGACGAGGCCGGCCCGCTGGTGTTCCTGATCGCCGGCGAGGCCTCGGGCGACGACCTCGGCGCCCGGCTGATGGCGGCGCTCAAGCGCCGGACGGCAAACCGCGTCCGTTTCGCCGGCGTCGGCGGAGCCGCCATGGCCCGGGAGGGCCTGGACAGCCTGTTTCCCATAGGCGAGCTCTCGCTCATGGGCCTGGCCGAGATCCTGCCGCACCTGCCGCGCCTGCTGCGCCGCCTGGGCGAGACGGCCGCGGAGGTCGCGCGCCTGCGGCCGCGGGCCGTGGTCACCATCGATTCGCCGGAGTTCTCGTTCCGGGTCGCGCGCCGCATCGCCCACCTCGGCATCCCACGGGTGCACTACGTGGCGCCCCAGGTCTGGGCCTGGCGCAAGGGCCGGGCGCGCAAGCTGTCCGGCACCGTCGATCGGCTGATGGCGCTGCTGCCCTTCGAACCCCCCTACTTCGAGGACGCCGGCCTGCCCTGCGATTTCGTGGGCCACCCGGTCATCGAGTCGGGCGCCGACCGGGGCGACGGCGCCGCGTTCCGGACCCGGCATGGCATCGCGCCGGAGGCGACCGTGGTCTCGGTACTGCCCGGCAGCCGGCACAACGAGGTTCGGTGCCTGCTGCCGGTGTTCGAAGGGGCGGTCGAGTTGCTGGCGCGCCAACGGCCCGAGCTCGTGGTGGCGGTCGCAACGGTCGAGGCGGTGCGCGACGAGGTCACGGCCGCGGTCCGGACCTGGTCGCGGCCCGGCATCGTGGTGACCGGCCGGGCGGAGAAGTTCGACGCCTTCGCCGCCAGCCGCGCGGCCATCGCGAAATCCGGCACCGTGACCCTGGAGCTGGCGCTGGCCGGCGTCCCCATGGTGGTCTGTTACAAGGTCAGCGCGATCACGGCCTTCCTCGCCCGGCGCCTGCTCAAGGTCGACCATGTCGGCCTGGTCAACCTGCTGACCGACCGCGTGGTGGCCCCGGAACTTCTTCAGGACGCCTGCACGCCGGCCGGTATTGCGGAGCAGGTCGCGCCGCTGCTCGAGCGGGGCGCGCCGCGCGCGGCACAACTCGCCGGTTTCGAGGAGGTGGTGGGACGGCTCGGCGGCAAATCACCCGCACCCAGCGAGCGGGCCGCCGAGGTGGTGCTCGGCATCGTCGAGGGCAAAACCGGATGAGGGCGGAACCGCGGCCGCGGCGCGGCCCTTGGCATCAGGCGCGCCGGCAGAGCAGCTTGATCCCCGGCTTGAAGGCGAGCCGGCGGCGAACCACCCGCAACCCGTGGCGCTCCAGGAGCAGCCGGAGACTGCCCGGATTGAAATAGATGCAGTGCGACGGCGGGCAGAAGGCGTCCCAAGCCAGCAGGTCGCGGGGCCGGCGCCAATGGCTGATGTCGGGGGTGGTGACGAAGAACACCCCGCCGGGGCGCAACAGCCCAGCCACGGCGGCGGCGAAGCCCTGGACATCGGGCAGGTGCTCGATCACCTCGGAGCAATAGACGAGATCGAAACGCGGCACCTCGGGCCCGGCCGCGAAGCTCTCGGCCGTGCCGTGAAAGAAGGCGTTGTTCGGATAGTGCCGGCGCGCGTAGGCGATCGAGACACCGTCTATGTCGAGGCCATGAGCGTCGAAGCCGCGTTCCCGCGCCGCCTCGACCATGAAACCGCCGTTGCATCCGATATCGAGAAACCTGCCGCCCTGGATGAAGCGCGACAGATACCGCATGCGGCGGCGCGAGCGCCGTATCTTCTTGTCGACCTTCGCGAAGTAGCTGGTGGTGGCGCCGTCGTAGGAGTCGTCGTAGATGCCGGTGACTTCCTCGGCGGTCGGCAGCGGGTGCATGAACGCGGTGCCGCAAGCCGCGCAGGCATAGAGGTCGATCCCCTCGTGAGTCATGAAATCACCGCAAGACCCGGAGTCGCAGACCGGGCACGAGGGAGCGGCGGGCCGGCCTTCGTGATCAGGATGAGTCACCTCTCCCTGCCCTCGATCTCCGCGGCGTGACGCGCCTTGAGGTAGGACAGGATGGGGTAGAGCGCGGCGCAGAGCGCGATCAGGAAGCCGAGCCCGCCTTCGCGGTAGCCCTTGCGGCCGACGAAGCACTTCCAGAACCGCGAGACGATGCGCCGGTAGTTATGGAAGGCCGAGCCGATGTCCCCCGAATCCCGCAAATCGAGGGCGCGCGCCGTGGTGTAGCGGTCAAGGCGCCGGATCATGTCGGAGATGTCCCGGTCGATGAAATGGATCATGCGGTGGCGCAGCGGCGGTCCCTGGCGCGCACCCGCCTTCCAGATCAGCTTCGGATGCACCCGCTCGGCGCCCCAGGACTTGACCCCCTTGCGGTACAGGCACGACCTGGAGCCGACTCCGAACTGCGCGCCCCAGCCGTGGCGCACCAGGCGCTTGCCGATGTAGTTGTCGTAGGGCACCCGGTGGTAGTCGAAGCCCGACCCCTCGCCCGGCCCCTCGCCCGGCCCCTCGCCCGGCCCCTCGATGGTGGCGCGCACCTCGGCCGCGAGGTCCGGCGAGACCCGCTCGTCGGCGTCGGTCTCGAAGATCCACGCGCCGCGGCAGGCATCCACCCCGGCCTGGCGCCGGGGACCCTCGATCGGCCAGGCGCCTTCGACCACCCGCTCGGTGTAACGCAGGGCGACCTCGCGGGACCCGTCGCCGCAGCGATCGAGCAGCACCACGATCTCGTCGCAGAACCGCAGTCCGGCCAGGCATTCGCCGAGCTGGTGTTCCTCGTCATGAACGACCACCAGCGCCGACAGCCGGACACTGGCTGCGCTTGCCAGCTCCGGCCCGGGTCCGCTGGTCACGGCGGCGCTCCCGGCGAAGAACCCTCCGCCGCGCCGCCCGGCGCCGGATTCTGGGCCAAGGCGGGCGAGGTCAGCGGAATAAGCAGCGCCGCCGAGAACATCATGGCCAGCCACTGATTTTGCCACAAGCCATAGGCGGTGCCGGCGATCGCCAGGGTGCTGACGAATAGGGCCTGGCTACAGATGCGCGACGATTTCGGAAGCCCCTCCAGGCGACCGGCCAACAACCAGAGCAGGACGAAAACGATCGCGGCGCCGACCGCACCCAGTTCGACCAGAATCTGCAGCGGCGCGTTATGCGGATGCAACGGCATCATCTGCCAACTGCCCCGGTCACGTGACGGGTCCATCTTCGTAAATGCGCGGGCCGCATCGAAACCCCATCCGGTTAGAGGCTTCTGCTCTATCAATCTGGCCGTATTGTTCCATATATCGACGCGATGCTGGGCCGATCTGGAAAGCCATTCGGCATTCTGCCAATCGCGCCGGTAGATTTCCTTTGCCGCGAGGCTCAGGCCAGCGAGCGCCAGGACCATGACCGACACGACCACCACGCGGCCTGCCTTGCGGTGCGTGACCGCCACCAAAGCCGTAAATCCGCCCGCTATCGCTCCCACGACGGCAGCCCCGCTCGTCATCAAACTCAGCATCACCGCGACCACCGTTAGGAGGATCATCGCGCCCACGACGACACCTCGATGCCACAGCAGCGCGACGGCGGGCCAAACCAACATCGCCATCGCAGTTGCGCCCCGGTTCAGCCGATAGTCCAGATCCGCCCGGTCGGACGAGAGTCCGGTGACGACCTCGAAGAACGGATAGCCAAACGCGAGTTCTACCGCCGTCAGCACCAGGGAAATCGAGATGCCGGCCAGTAGCCAGTCGCCGAGTTTCTTCCGAATCCCGTGGTCGAGGCGGCAGGCGATCGCCGAGAGCAAGAGCCCTGCGGCAAATATCACACCGATCCGTAAGGCGAGGATGAGCGAGCGGACCACATCGAAGCCCCAGAAGGAGGCGACGGCACACCAGAGCAGAAGCACCCCGAATGCCATGGTGATCGCGCGATCGGGTACAGGAAGCCGCCGCTCCGCGCGCCAGACCACGAAGCAGGCCGAACCCGCAACAACCAGAAGCAGGGCGACCACCCCGCGCTGGGCGAAAACGCTGAGCGGCGGCAGCACCAGGCAGAAGGCCCGGAAGATGATCGACAGCCTGTCTTGTGCCGGCGCTACCTGCATAAACGAACATCGAGCCGTTTAGGGCGGGCCTTCATGACACTTTGAACCTTGGTGCGGCGCCGGGCCCTGCCGGGACAGGAGACCCGGAGCCGGTCAAACCTGAACTTCTTAGCCAAAAGGCCTTGATATGAAAAGCCATTCCTGCGCCCGGGCCTCGCTCGGAGCGCGGCCTCACCGGCTTGTGATTCGCCTTTACCGCCGTGGCCCCCGATACTTCACGCCATGACGGCTTCCGCGACCAAACTGCCGTGCCGGGTGGCCGCGATCTGCGCCCTGCTGGCCCTGTTCCTGGCTCTCGGCACCGCCCAGGCCAACCCGGACCGCTGGCGCCATGCCTGGCCCAAGACCGACTTCTCCAAGACCTCGATCGACTTCGACGAGATCATGAGCGGCGGCCCGCCCAAGGACGGCATTCCCTCGATCGACGCGCCCCAGTTCGTGCCGGTCGCCGAGGCCGACCACCTGAAACCGACCGAGCCGGTGATCGGCCTCGCGGTCAACGGCGACGCGCGCGCCTATCCCCTGGGCATCCTGATCTGGCACGAGATCGTCAACGACACCGTGGGCGGGGTCCCGGTCACGGTCACCTACTGTCCGCTGTGCAACTCCGCCGTGGTCTACGACCGCCGGGTCGCGGGTGAGGCGACGGAGTTCGGCACCACCGGCAAGCTGCGCAACTCCGATCTGGTCATGTACGACCGCGCCACCGAGAGCTGGTGGCAGCAGTTCCTGGGCGAGGCGATCGTGGGCACGCGCACCGGCACCCGTCTGAAGGTGCTGCCGGCGCGGCTCGAATCCTGGGAGCGCTTCGCCAAGCGCCACCCGGACGGGCGGGTGCTGGTGCCCAACAACCCGCGGATGCGCGCCTACGGCGCCAACCCCTACGCCGGCTACGACAGCGCCCGCCTGCCGTTCCTCTATACCGGGGACTATCCCGACGACATCGAACCCATGGCGCGGGTGGTGGCGATCGGGAATCAGGCCTGGGCGCTCGATCTGCTGCGCGAGCAGGGCCGTATTGAATCGGGCGATCTGGTGCTCACCTGGGAGGCCGGACAGAATTCGGCGCTCGACAGCCGCAACATCTCCGAGGGCCGGGACGTGGGCAACGTGGTGGCGCAGCGGCGTGGTGCCGAGGGGCTGGTGGATGTCCCCTATGACGTGACCTTCGCCTTCGTGTTCCACGCCTTCCAGCCCGACGGCATCTGGCACCTGGAATAGGGCGACGGTAGCGCCCTTCAAGCCGCTTGGCGGGCCCGCTGGGCGGCGAGGACGCAATCCAGGTAATTGCTCACCTGGGGTCCTCCGGGTGGCTCAACGGATGGTATTTTCACCAGCTTGATACCCAGATGTTGATTTTCCTTGATCGAGGAGCGCGAACATGAGTCAAGGTATAGATGGCTCACGCTCCACCGCTGCCCAACCTTGGCCAGATTTCCGATGCGGATAAAGACGCGCTTATCATGGCGCTCTGGACGCAGTTGGACGCGGCATTGGCGGTCAACGCGGAACTGATGGCGAAGGTGGCGGCGCTGACGGCGCGGGTGGCCGAGTTGGAGGCGAGGTTGAACGCGCCCCCCAAGACGCCGGACAACTCTTCCCTCCCGCCCTCACACGGACACAAGGCCAACAAGCCGCCTCGCCGCGGACGGCGCAAGGGCCGCCGCCCCGGCGTGGGACGGGAGCTGCATCCCGACCCCGACCACATCGTCGAGGCCCGGGCCGAGACCTGCCCTTCCTGCGCGGCGGCTCTGGCCGAGGGCGATCAGAAGCTGCAAGCTGTCTACGAGCGGATCGAGCTGCCGCCGATCAAGCCCATCGTCACCCAGGTCCGCCTTCACGGTGGCACCTGCCCCCATTGCGGTGAGGCGTTCACGGCGCCCCCGCCGCCGGGTCTGGAGCCGGGCTCGCCCTTCGGCCCCTCGATCGAGACTTTGGCAGTCTACCTTCACCATTGTCAGGCCATCAGTTTCGAGCGGCTGTCCGCCCTGTTTCTGGATATCTTTAGCCTAGCCATTAGCGAAGGGGCGCTGGCCAACCTGTTCAAAAGGGTGAAGCCGTGCTTCGACGAACAGACGGTCGCCATCAAGCAAAAGGTGCGGGACAGCCCTATCGTCTGTTCCGACGAGACCTCGGCCCGAGTGGAGGGGCGGAACTGGTGGGAGTGGGTATTTCTCGGTACCGATGCTGTCCTCCATGTCATCGAGCCCAGCCGGGGCAAGAAGGTGCCGAAGAAGATTTTCGGAGAGCACCGGCCCGCAGTCTGGGTTTCCGACCTGCTCGGCGCTCAACAGGGGCACGCCGAGGATTGGCAGGTCTGCCTTGCCCATCAGATTCGTAATGTTCAGTATGCCATCGATGCTGGTGACGACATCCTCTCGCCGATGATGAAACGGGTCCTGCTTCGTGCCATTGCCATCGGCAAGCGACGGGAGCGGCTCAAGGACAGTACGCTTCTTCAATACCGTGCCGAGCTCGAGCGGCGCATGGACGCGATCATGATGCTGAAGCCGACCAACCGTCACGGCATTCGGCTGCGCAAGCGCTTCGCCAAGATCCGTTCCAACCTCTTCGTCTTCGTCACCAACCGCGCGGTACCCTATACCAACAACGCCTCCGAACGGGCGCTACGTCCCAGTGTCATCTTCCGCAAGGTCACCAACGGCTTCCGCTCCCAATGGGGAGCCCACCTCTTCGCCGCTGTCCGCTCCGTCGTCGATACTGGCCGCCAAAACGGCCTTTCCGTCTTTCAAGCCATCCGAGCCACACTCGACGGAAACTCCATCTTCAGGACAGCGTACCTCCACCGGGGGTGAGCAATTACGGTTTTTGCTCAAGCCAACAGGCAAGTTACTGACGAATGCGGGTGTATCGTTGCATCCTGATCGCTACCATCCTATCTCCAGCCAACGTGGAGGGACGCTATCTTGCCAAGATGGCTTCTACTTGGGCTTTTCATTATTGTCGTTGCCGCATTGGCGATGACGTTCTTGAACGTCAAGCGGGGCAATATACCGGAGGATTGTCAAATAGCCGGCAGTGCTCTTGAGGCGAAAGACTATAACATCGCCATAGACCACTATTTGCTTTGCCTCGACGCTGGCGCGCTACCGACGGAGATCTTGGCGCAGGTCTATTATGGACTGGGCATCGCGTATTCCGCCAAGGGCAGCCACAATCAGGCGATAATAGACTACACCGAGGCTATCCATTTGAGGCCAGACCATGCCTGGGCTTACAACAATCGATGTTGGAGCTACGGACAGCTGCGCCGCGCCGAAGTGGCGCTGGACGACTGCAACGAGGCTCTGCGATTGCTACCAGACCAACCCGAAATCCTGGACAGCCGCGCACTGGTCTACTGGCTGCTCGACGACAAGGACAAAGCGCGTCAGGATCTGGAGCGAGCTCATCAACTCGATCCGTCAAGCCCAACATGGGAAGAGCGATTTCGTGTTTTCGAAGAAATGTTCGGTTCCTCTCAAGGATCGGTGCATATTGATAGGGGCTGAGATTTGAAAGGCATGAGTTTCATCAGGTACTTAGAAGTTGTGAAGCTGTCTACGTATCTGAGAGGGAACTCATGCTCATTGAGAGTCTGGTCAAGGCAACGGTCGAGTTGCAAGGGTT
>JADFJG010000018.1 GCA_022566265.1 Pseudomonadota bacterium
ATGAAGCCGCCCAACGGCACCCTCATATGCGGCTCGATCAGGCTGTATCGAGCCGGGAAAATATGAAGCGCGGCCCCGCCGGACCTTAAGACGCGGGCAATCTCGTCGAGCGCGAGGTCGTAGTTCATGACGTGCTCGAACACGGAAGCGGAAAAGACGAAGTCGAAGAAGCCGTCTCGGAAAGGAATACGATATATCAGCTCCTTTACATCGTATTCGGGAATTTTCGCCTGCTTGTCTATGGGGGAGAACCCGAAATACCGCGAGTCTTCCGGTCGGCGCAGCTCCACCGCCGAGACGACGTCGAAGCCATAGGCGTCGTACCCGGCGTCGCGATATTCGTAGACGTAGGGGCCCGAGCCGCAACCGAAATCGAGGACCCTTGATTCACGATTCAGATCGAAACCAAGAAGAGTCAGCATATTGCGATGCCGTCGAACTTGGCTGAAGGCGGTCGGAACGGGCGAAGGCTGTCCCATTTGGTGGTTGCATCCCCACGTCGTGAATTTGCCGAGCGCCGAGGCGCTAGGTCATGGAATCCCCGGGCACCCGCACGTTATCATCTACACCATGTTCGGGGAGCGTGGATTCCGATCCGGTTGAAACCGTAACCATGCTGTGCTGAGAGCCGTGTGATGGGTACCGGTGAACCGCCCATTGGACTGGGCCTTTCGCCGCAGATCCGATCAGGGTCGCGACCACCTTTCCAGGCTGGAAACTCAGGATGACCCAGAGAGGTTATAGCCATTCGATGTGCACCGACAGGTGTTGCTACGACCGGGCAGGACAGGCCCCGTCGAGGAAGCCTTCGATTCGCAGAGGTTGCTCTACCGATTCGGGCGTTAGTATGACTCAAGCCGGTCAAAGGTCAGTCCCCCGTAGCCTGGCCGGGTCCGGAACCAGGAGGCGCCCGGCGGTCCGGGGTGTCCAAACCGTAGGCGTCCAGGGTCTCTGCGATCATGCGTCCGATCCCGAAGCGCTCGCGGATGAAGGCCGGTCCCCGTTGCCGCGCCTTCGCCGCCCAGTCGGGATTATCGAGAACAAAGAGAACACGCGCCGCCAGACGCGATGGGTTTCTCTTTGCCTCGATCCAGCCGGTGTGGCCGTCGAGAACGGCATCGCGGGTTCCACCGGCATCGGTCGCGACCACGGGCACACCGAGGGCCTGCGCCTCGATCACGACGTTTGGAAGCCCTTCGAAGCGGGAGGTCAGCAACAATACATCCATCGCGGCATAGGCCGGAGCGATGTTCTTCTCCGTTCCCGGAAGGAACAGCCGGTCGGCGATGCCAAGCCTGTCCGCCAGCTTCATTAATTTCGCCTGCATCGGTCCGGTTCCGACGAGAAGGAAAATGACGTCCGGTCGCGCGCGGGCGATCCGGGCGGCGGTGCGGACCCAAAGCAGTGGATCCTTCTCATTGTAGAAGCGAAAGACCGATCCGACGATGCGGGTACCATCCGGTATGCCGTGTTGCCGCCGGAAATCACTAATTTCGCGTGGGGTGGGACCGAGGCCGGTGAAATCAGAGCCGTTGTGGATCACGCGGAGCCGTTCGACAGGAACGTCGAGCCACTCGGCGTAATCAGCCGCGCCCGCCTCGCTGTTGTTCAGAAGGGTGACGTTCGGCAGGGCCAGGAGCGCCCGGTAGCCGCTTCGCATATAGGGCAAATGATAATTGAACCGATAAGGCGCCAGGTTCCGCGTACTCAAAACGATCTTGGGCACGCCGACGAATGCGGCGGCAAGGCCGGCCTTGATGCATGTGCCGTCCTGCCAAGCGTGGACGACTTCGGGCCGTCGCCTAAGGAATTCGAGCGCGTAATAGCCGATGCCGTCGGCCAGCCCCGGGGCCCACCATTGGAAAGGCCGCAGGAATTCATAGAGACGCGAGAGGCGGGAATCTGGATTGAACTCCTTGGTTTCGTGCTGCAGCTTGGAAACGTCAATTGCAGCCTCCTCAAGCCGCCAACGGAAAAAGTCGTGATCGAGTACCTCGTTCCCCCGCTCGCAAAGGACGCTGACATCGCTGAGGCCTTCACCGGTTAGACCAACCGCCGTATTGACCAGCTGTCTCTCGGCCCCACCCCAGGCGAGGGCGGAATTCGCCAGCACGATACGCGAGGGAACGAAAGAAGCCCCAATGTCTCCAGTGGCCGTGCCGTCCTCGGTCAAAGACGACACGATTTTATTGAACTTCTTCCCCGTCCTGCTCCCCAGCCGGCGGCTGGCAAGCGAAACGACCCGGCCAATGACGGGTATCCTCGTTGCCGCATGGGCGGTCCGGCGAAGGACTGTGAAATACAAGAGAACATGCCGCCATAGCCCTATGCTGTTCATGACCGCTGCTAACATCAGTCGTTGTCCGACCAGGATCGGGATCGGCCTCCGCGCCCACCCGACGAGTGTCTTTAACACCACCCAGAACACGCCGTGGCGGAGAGCCGCGAGCCCCATGAAAAACGAGATCTGAGAACGGGTCCCGAAAAAAAGGAGCGTAGGCGCGGTTTTTTCCGGCAAATGCCACTGGCGTTGCCCCCGGTGAAGCCTTCCACCTGTCTGAAGCCATCCCACCCGCTTGGGAAAACGCAGAGCGAGTGCGCTGTTTTCGTTTGCCAGGACGATTCCCGCGACCTCCTGAAGGGCCAGCAATGCTTCGGCACTCTTCTCCGGGATGGCGTATGGAACGGCGACCGTGACCCGGCCAAGCCCCAACTCGGCGCGGGCGTCGCGCACTTCGCCCACCAAATCGTCCGGCACCGGACGTTCCATCTGCGTTTCGGACGGTTCCATATCCATCAGGCGGGGGATCGGGTATCCGCCGCGGGCGCGGCGTTGTCCGACTGGGCCGGCGAATCATGCCGGCCGGCGGGCCGCAGTTTGTAGAGGATGCAGGAGCTGCCGAGCCAGCGCGCGCACCGTTCACGGGCCGGAAGTGGCCAGTTCGTTCCGCGTAGCATGTAGCCGGTGTAGAACAGGCCCATGGGCTCGACGCTCAGAATCTCGTACCCGTTGCGGCGGAAATGGCGAAGCCACCAGAACCGGCCGAAGGTGGCGATTTCCGTGAAGGCGTTGCCAAACTCACCATGTCGCGGCGGCGTGAGGGCGCGCACCCCCTGGAAGGTCCGGATGCCGAGGCCGACCATACCGCTCATAACGGTGCGCGCGGCCCGCTTGACGCCGTTGATCCGAGTCCGGAGCGACAGACCCGCCCCCTGCCCCGGATTGGCGCCCCCATGAACCGGGGATGCGGGGGGCGTGGCTCTCCGCCCCTGGATCAGCTTATGGCCCGTGCTCAGGTAATGGCTAACGATGGTCCAGAAACTCCAGGTGCCCGTGGGCATGGCGTGCAGGCAAAAGCCGCCCGGTTTGAGCACACGGCCGATCTCCGCATAGAGACGCTCGCGGTCGCGGATGTGCTCCAGTACGTTCGACGAGAAGACGACGTCGAAGCTGTCGTCGGGGAAGGGGATGGCCGCGCCGTCGTAATCCAACACCGGGAACACGCGTTCCTCGGCGTAATTCGATTGCGGAATGTCGATCGACGCGACGCCGTAACCGTGCTCGCTCAGGAGCTTGGCCTGGAAACCGGTGCCGCCGCCGATCTCCAATATCCGTACCCCGGGCGGCAGATGGCGCTCGACGAACGCGATCTCGTGCCGGCGGATTTGATGGAGAAACTCGATCGAGAACATCGGCAACCCATTTCAGCTTGAACGTTCACTGATCGGTTCCGGCGGGCCCTCCACGGCCTCTCCATACAAATGCTCGCCGCCTCGCCTTTCCAAAGCTTCACACATTGTCTTGAACTCACGCCGGATGACGTCGAGGTCGTCTTCCTCCCAAACCAATTTCTGAACGGGGGAGGCGAAAGGGTAACGCTCGGCGCCGATTTCGATACCGAGGTTCGTCAACCATTCGACGGTCGTTTGCGGCACGCCCGGAGTGAGAATCTTGAACATCAAATATGGCGTGGTTTCGCTAAGGATACAAAGCCCCATCGGTCCGTTACTCGAACCGAGATTGAGATAGCTCCTCTCATAGAGCGCCATGCGCAGCTCGAGGTTGAGCGGCGCGCCCTCGAATATCGTGAGACCGGCGAAGAGCCCGGTGGTAGGCGCCATCGCAGTCTCGAGGTCGCGAACGAAGACCGCGAAATATTCCTTCGGATCGAGACCACGGGCGAACGCCGTCCACGCCGTGACGTTACTGTTGCGCTCCTCGTGGTAACCGTATTCACGCAAGGTGATGGTAACGACCTTGCGTCCGTGGGCACGGGGCACCAACCACTGGTCGGCATAGCGCCGCGCCTGTTCGCCCCCGTTCAGCACGCAGCCCTGCTTGCCGGCTCTGCCGGCCGCCATCAACTCCCGGTAGGCGGTGACAGCGTAACCTTGGGTATCCGGCGACTTGGACTTATAATTCTCAGGGTAAACATGGTTGGCCAAACGCGCCACGAGATCCGCTTGTCTCCGGGAGTTACAGAAGACATGGCCGGTGCAGGAGGGAAGAAGCTGGAGGCTGGGCAACAACAGGTTGGATATGCGCCAGCGCCGCGATTCGCGGTCGACGATCCGTTCGTAGTCGGGCCATTCCTCGCGAAATCCCCCCCTCTCGCCCGGCACGAACATAACCTGTATCGCGGCAAGGCCTCTTGCGCGCCGCTCCAGATCGGCGGCCGCAAGGAAGAACAGAAAGTCGAAGGTGATCGGCTCGCGGCCGAGATCGTAGAACACGCGAAGTGTCGTATCGTCGGCACGCAGGCTTGGAACTAAAAGCGAAGCCGAGTCCAGGCAGTAATTTTTGATCCTGTTCCAGAACTTCTGAACTCGCGCGCGCCGGGCACGGAGGTCTGCTTTCGGATCCGGCACAAATTGCGACAACTGCTTCTTAAGAAATTGCACGGAAGGCGGTCGCTTGTTCACAGTCTTATGCCCGCATCATCCCGCGGATCCAATCGCCATGTCGATGAGCGCCCGGCCGACCCGGCCGGCTTCGACGTCTTCCAAGGCCTTGTCGATATCGGCTAACGGATAGTCCCGTGTGTCCATCTTGGTCAGCGGAAGCCTGCCGCTCAGGAACTCGGCCGCGTAATCCGGTATGTCCCGGTCGGGCACGGTATCGCCACCCCAACTGCCCAGGAGACGCTTGCCGCGGATGAGATCGTAAGGGTCGATGGCGATGCGTTCGCCCGGCGCCGGATTGCCGGCGACGACGCAAAGCCCGCCACCGTCCCTTGCCGCGCCAAAGGCGGTTTCCATGACCGCGGGCCGGCCCGAGGCCTCGATGGCAAGATCGACGCCGCGCCCATCGGTGATCCCGAGGACGGCCTCGAGCGGATCGCGCGAGGCGGCATTCACCGTATGCGTCGCGCCGAGCGTTTCGGCCTGGCGCAGCTTCGCCTCGATGACGTCGACGGCGATGATCGGGGTTGCTCCCGCCATGGCGGCCACCGCCACGGCCGAGGCGCCGACGCCGCCGACGCCGAAGACGGCGACCGACTGGCCGCGCCCGAGTTTCGCCGTGTTGCGCACGATGCCGCCGCCCGTCGGCACGGCGCAGCCGAGCAACGCCGCCTCTCGCAGTGGCATTTCGGGCGGGATGGGGGTGAGGCGGTTCTCCGATACCACCGCGCGGCGCATGAAGGTGCTGATGGCGCCCGAATTAACCGGGCCTTCGTCACCCTGATAGACAGTGGAAGGCGCCTCCGCGCCTTCGCCCTTGATCCAGGACAGCACCACGTGATCGCCCGGCCCGACCTTGGTCACGCCGTCGCCGATCTCGGCGACGATGCCCGATCCCTCGTGGCCCAGGGTGTGGGGGAGGTGCGGGTCGGGGCCCTTAAGGCCGCGGACCTCGTTGATCTGGGAACGGCACACGCCGCTGTAGGCCACGTCCACCAGCACCTGTCCGGGCCCCAGCGCCGGGAGCTTCAGATCCATGATCCTGAGCGCGGCTCCGGTCTCCACCAGAACCGCCGCCTCGACCCTGGCGGTCATACCCCGTTGTTTCCTTTTGCCCGTGGCGTCTCTAACGAGTCCGTGCCCGCCCATCCGGCGTGGCGGGTCCGGCCTCGCGCTATCCGGCGATGAACCAGTAGTAATCACCGCTATAACCGGCCTCGTCGAACAGCGCCGTCCAGTCCTCGACATGCATGTAACTCAGCGCCGTCAGGTTCCATGCCAGCATGTTTTGGCGCTCCTCGTCGTTGCGCCAGGCGTCGACGGTGATGAAGGCGTGCCGGCGGGAGACCCGCTCGATCTCGCCGAGCGCCCGCTTGCACTCCTCGATCGCCAAATTGTGAACCGTGTTGATGGCGATGACGAGATCGAAGCTGGCGTCCTCGAACGGCAGCTCCCTCGCGTTCGCCACCTGGACGAAAGGTTTCATGTCTTCGATGGCATTCTCGATGGCGTAAGACGAGACGTCGATGCCGCGAATGTCGATGCCGGGCATCAGCAGCTTGAAATCATGCATCATGAAGCCCTTGGCGCAGCCGACATCGAGCACCGAGGCGTCCTCGGCCAGCCCGTAGTGGTCGCGAAACCGCTTGACCGTCTCGGTCCAGAAGCGGGGATGATAATGGTAGCCGCCGTAACCGGTCAGCCTATCGCCGTCGAAGAACCCGGCGCCGAACTCCCGCGCGGTGGCGCGATGCCCGTCCGTTATGAGTTTGGCGCGCTCATCCACCGGCCGCGGCGAGGTTGGATAGCGGTCGAGGAGATTGATTTCCTGGCCCATAAAGGGAACGCGTAGCGTCAATCGTTCGCCGGCCTCAGTCGAGATGGCGTGACACTTCGAGTGGCTCGACGATCATGTTTTTCAAAAATTCATCGCGCGGCATCAAGGGATTGGGATCCTCGATGGGACGGCCGGACTTTAACATAGGCACCAGGCGCTGGTTCGGGTCGAACTCCAGGTTGCACAGGACCGGGCCCTCATGGTCGAGAACCTGGCGAATCTTCTCGCGCATGCCGGCGTGACTTTTAATCGAGAGGGCCTTGATGCCGTATGCGCGGGCAATGCTTACGTAATCCGGATCGGGGACACCGCCTTCCGGCCGGGAAGCGTGGTACCGGCTATCGTACCAGTCATCCTGGGTCTGTTGGATGATGCCGTAGCCGTGATTATTGAACAGGAAGATCTTGATCGGCAGCCGATGGTGGTCGATTGTCGCCAGCTCCTGAATGTTCACTTGCAGGCCGCCGTCGCCAATGATGCAGATCACCTGCTTCTTATCGTTGGCGAAGCATCCGCCCATGCTGGCAGCCAGGGAATAGCCCATCGGCGAGTTGTTGAGTGCCGATAAAACCCTCTGGTTCTTGCCAATTTCATAGCCTTGGAAAGTCTGGATCAGGTTGCCGCCACAATCGGTGAAGATGATATCGCCCTCGGCGGTCTCCTTGGACAGATCGCGCAGGAAGACATAAGGATTTACCGAACCCTTCTGCTTCTCGAATTCCGGGTCGCAGGACGGGTATTTGTCCCGCCAGTCGGCGATTTTGGCGAGCCACGGGGAGATATCGCGCGTTCTAATCCTGTTCATCTTTTGATCGATGACATTGAAGAAGTCGCTGACATCCGCCTGGATCTTCACATCGATTTTCATGCCCTGGCGGGAGAACTTCGATAGTTCACTTTGGTCGAGCTCGACCACCACCTTCTTGGCATCCCGCGCAAAGCTGCTGGCCGGGGTCCCCGTGGCATGTGAATCGAGGCGCGAGCCAATCGAAAGGACAAAGTCTGAATTCTGGATGGCAAAGTTGCCGCGCCGCGTCGAGCTGATTCCGAAACCGCCGATGTTGAGCGCATGATTGGTTTCATACATATCCATCGTTGCCCAGGTGAGGGCGATCGGAAAGCCAAGCCGGTCCGCCAGCCGCCGCGCGCGCTCTTCCTCTTTCTTGATGCGGATGGCACCGCCCAGCACCAGAATCGGGCGTTCCGCCTCGGCGATCAGTTTGAGGACCCGTTCGACCTTGTTCTCCAACGGTTTCGGGTCCAGCTTCTTCTTTTTCCTGGGCTTGAACGATGGCAGTGTCCGCGGGTCGATGTTCATGCGTTGTACGTCGTCGGGAATGTCGATGAAGACCGGTCCCGGACGGCCCGTGGTCGCCAGGTGAATCGCCTTCTCAAGCTCGTAGCGGATGCGTGAAGGGTCCTCGACCAGCGCGGCGTACTTGGTTATCGGCTTCACCAGCTCCACATGAGGCGATTCCTGGAAGCCCAACTGGCGCACGCCAGGGGCGTTCTTGCTGAGCCGGGTGGTCGAGACCTGACCGGCCAGAAAGATCGAGGGAAGCGAATCGTAATAAAGACACGCCATGCCGGTCAGCAGGTTGGTGACGCCCGGGCCCGTCGTCACGATCGCGGCACCCATATTGCCGGTCACCCGGGTATAGCCGTCAACCGCCATCGCCGCGGCCTGCTCATGCAGGGTGGGGATATATTCGATATTGGCCTCGGCGGCGACCGAATCGATGAGCCGCGCATTCGCCCCGCCGGTGACGACGAAGACATGGCGAATCCCAAGCCCCACCAAAAATTTAGCTACGTAATCGGAAACCTGCATTTTCGCTGGTCCTATCACCTGGTCCGGCCGAGCGCTCACGTCACCTCTCACCGAAGAGTCCGCTGGATCTTGGTTGAAAAAGGCCCCAACGGTCTGTTCGCGCATATCCTTCACTGTCAAACGACATCCATTTGGCCATTCGATATCTTCACCTGTATTCAGGCCGCAATCCAACTCCAATCGCCCAGATGTAGTGGCACATGGGCGCGTAGCTGGTGTGCAGAACCTCGTCGTTCATGCCGAACATAAACACGTTCTCGAAGTATCTCTCTGTGACTTCTCGGAGAGTCTTGAAGCTCTTCAGGTTAATGTGCTGAATTCTGCTTCGCTCCGTTGCGTATTGCGCCGCACTGATGTTCGGCGTTCCGGTGATCAAGACACCGGATGGCACAAGGCATCGAACAATATTGTCCATAAAAGCCTTCTCGGATTCCGGCTCCAGATGTTCGATGACATCAATGGAAAAGGCTGCATCGATTTTAACACTCGGTCGCTTCTGAGTGACATCAGCAAGCTCGTAGGTGACGTTCGTCAAATGGGCGAGGCGCTTGGGGTTGCTCTCGATGTGGCGCGGCTCCCAGTCGACGCAGTGCAGATGGCCTACCGCCTGGGCCACAATCGAAATGCCAAAACCGTCACCGCAGCCGACTTCCATCGCCCGCGCCTTGCCTTCGAGCATCTTCGCGCAAAATTTGTAGCGCGAGAGCACAAAGACCAAGTGTTTGGGGTCATGGACCATGCTATAGGACGTCCATGGGCCGAGACGCACCTCTTCAATGTCGAACTGCGGACCAGCGCCCAGTTCGTACGCTTCCTTTGCCGAGATCTTTTTGCTCTTTTTCATGCGATGTCGTCGCCCCTCCAATCGTTTAAGTATCGTCGCAACTTGAACATGTCCGGTGTACTCGACAGTTTCTCGCCGAGGCGCCGCTCGCCCCAGATATCATTGACCACGCTAAAATTCCTGCCGCTGACCACATCCCGGGGCTGGGCGATTGCCCAGTCGAGGAAATCCAGGATCTGACTCATGGGCGTGCATTCATCACTGTTGAGCTTCTGCAATGTCCTCTGATAGTTCGACCCGGCTTTCTCGCCCGCTCTCAGGGTTTCCGCGTGGATTTTCGTGTCGGCCCAGCCCGGGCCAACAATCACGAACCGCGCGTCCGAGACCTCGGCGTCGAGCAGTTCGCACATCTTGATCTGGCCGATCTTGGAGACGATCTCTGCCGAGTAATTGCGCGGCGCGTTGTTCGTTCCCGGCCCGGCAAACAGGATGACGATGGAAAGCTGCTCTGTCCCTCGGCGGCGCATTGGCAGGAGCGCATGCGCGAAGCGCATCTGCTGGGTCAAATTCACGCTCACTGACCGCTCCCACTCGTCGAAATCACATTCGAGGAACGGTGCGATTGGCTCCATGGTCGCCGGACAGATCATGAGGACATCCCAAACGGGCGCGGCGCGCACAAGATCGGTGCAAGCCTTCTTGACGGACGGGATGTCCGTCAAGTCACAGGGAACCAAAGTGGCGCCAGTCTCCGCCAGTTCGGCTGTGGCAGAGGACGGTGTTCGATAGGTTCCTGCCACCGACCAGCCGCGAGCCAGCCAACGCCGGCCAGCAGCGGTCCCGATATCACTCGATATGGAGATAATGAGGCGCGTGCTCAAGGCTTGTGCCTGTACTCAAGCGGTTGTTCCTTGACCCGGTCCCAGTTCGCCTCCACCCAGTCGACCACCTCCGCGATGCCGTCCCCGAAATCGATAGCGGGACGCCAGCCGAGCTCGCTCCGCGCCTTGGCCGAATCGATGACGTAGGCGGCATCCTGGCCCGGCCGTTCGGCGACGGTCTCAACGCAATCGGCGATTTCCCGTCCCATGCGCTCACAAACGGCGCCGACGACATCGGCGATGGCGATGCCGCCATCGGGCGACAGGTGATAGCGCTCGCCCACGCGCCCTCCTTTGAGGACGGCCAACTCGCCCAGCGAGACATCGCGCACATGGATATAGGATTTGACGGCGCCGCCGCCGCCATGAAGCTGAATGCGCTTGCCGAGCTTCACGTAGATCGCGGTGCGCGGGATGATCTTGAACAATTGCTGGCGGGCGCCGTAAACATTGGTCGCCCGGACGGTGAGAACGGGAAACCCGTACTCCTTGTGATAGACGGAAAGCAGCATGTCCGCCGCCGCCTTGGAGGCGGCGTAGGGCGTGCTGGGATTGTCCGGCGTCTCCTCCGTCACCAGACCGGCGCAATGGCCGTAGGCCTCGGGCGAGGAGATATGAAGGTACCGCCCGGGGTAGTCCTGGCGGCGCAAATGGTTGACCAGGCGCGCCAGCGCCACCGTGTTGGTCTCGAACCACTGCTCGGGGCTCTCCCAGCTCGGCGCGACCTCGCTCTGGGCGGCGAAATTGACGATGGCGTCGGGCCGTTCCCGGTCCAGCAGGTCGATCAGCGCGTCCATGTCATGGTTCATGTCGAGTTGGAAGAAGCGAAGCCGCGAGAGATCGTTCCGCGCCTTGTAGCGCAGGAAGAAATCGGGCTTTTCGGGGGACCGGCTGATGGCGAGGATTTCGCTCTTGGGATCGTCGAGCAGGAGATCGACGAAATCCTGGCCGGAAAAGCTGTTGCTGCCAAGCACGGCGATCTTCGGCATCAGAAGGGCCCGGTGAAGCCGGGATCGGGCACGTCGAGCGGCCCATCGGCGGGCGGCATCGCCACCGGGCCGCGGTCCAGCATCTCCATGACGGCGGTAACGATGTCGCCGGCGCGCGGATAGTAGTGCCGGGCCAGCGCCGGCGAGGTCGGTGTCGGGATGTCGGGAAGGCCGATGCGGCGCGGCGGGCAAATGAGCCGGTCGAAGGCCCGTTCGACGATTTGGGACACGATCTCGCCGCCGAACCCGCCGGTCACGCCGCCGGTATCGGCGACGAGGAGACGGCCGGTGCGGCGGACCGACGCGATGACGGTCTCGGCGTCGAAGGGGCGCAGGCTGCGCAGATCGATGACTTCGGCCGATATGCCGTGTCCGGCCAGGACCTCGGCGGCGCGCATCGCCTCGATCGTCATGTAGGAGATGCCGACGAGGGTGATGTCCTCTCCCTCGCGGAGACGCCGCGCCTCGCCGATGGGGACGCGGTAGGGCTCCTCGGGCACCTCGCCCTTGGTGCCGTGGAGCCAGCGGTGCTCGAGATATATCACCGGATTGTCGTCCTCGACGGCGGCGATCAGCAGCCCCTTGGCGTCATAAGCCGTCGCCGGCATCACCACCTTGAGGCCCGGCACGTGGGCGAACCACGCCTGCAGGCTCTGGGAATGTTGGGGTCCCTGGCCCCAGCCCCGCCCGATGACCATGCGGACGACGAGGGGCACGCTGGCCTCGCCGCCGAACATGTAATGAAATTTCGCCGCCTGGTTGACCAGTTGCTCGATCGACAACAGCGCGAAGTCCAGGCGCTGGTGGGTGAGGATCGGCCGCATGCCGACGATGGCAGCGCCGATGGCGACGCCGGTCATGGCGTTCTCGGACGTCGGCATGTCCATCACCCGGGCGCCGTGGCGCTCCTTGAGCCCCAGCGTGGTGCCGAAGACGCCCTTGGGGTCGGGGACGCCGAGGCCCATGAGGTAGACGTTGGCATCGGCGGCGAGGCACTGGTCGGTCGCCTCGCATATGGCCTCGGCGTAGGTGATGACGCGGCTCACCGGCTCTCACTCGCGTAGATTTCGGTCGACATCTCTTCCGCCGGCGGAAAGGCGCTCTCCTCGGCGAAGGTGAAGGCGTCCCGCACTTCCTTGTCGATGTCCTCTTCCAAGTCCCCAAGGACGCCCTCTTCCACCCGGTGATCGTTCAGCAG
Organism: Pseudomonadota bacterium; assembly: GCA_022566265.1. Classification (GTDB taxonomy): domain Bacteria; phylum Pseudomonadota; class Alphaproteobacteria; order SMXQ01; family SMXQ01; genus JACZQV01. Next base: position 12,423 of record JADFJG010000018.1, read on the forward strand.
TCTGGCGCGGTGGGTCGCGATCGGGCAGCGGGAAAGCCAAGCCTCGAATTCCTCTGGCGCGCGGTAGCCGATGTCGTTGTCGAGGTTGGGGCCGCAGTGCTCGCGCCAGCGGTAGGTGGCGAACTCGAGGAACACCGGACCGTCGCCGGCGCGCAAACTTTCGACGGCGTCCAGCGCCGCCACATGGACGGCCTCGGCGTCGTTACCGTCCAGGGCGTCGGCGGTGATGCCGTGGCCGCGCGCGAGCGCGACGATCGGGCGTCCCTCGGGCTGGCGCACGGACAGTGGCGAATAGACCGAATAGAGGTTGTTCTCGCAGACCAAGAGCACCGCAAGCCGGTGGGTCGCCGCGAAGTTCAGGCTTTCATGGAAGATGCCGGTCTCGACGGCGGCGTCGCCGAAGAAGGCGACAGCGATGCCGGTCTCTCCCCTGAGCTTGGCCGCCAGCGCCACGCCGACGGCCATGGCGATGGTGCCGCCGACGATGGGCGTGGCGCCGAGGAAACCGGCGGCGCGGTCGATGAGGTGCATGGAGCCGCCCTTGCCGCCGCTGCACCCCGAAGCCTTGCCGTAAATCTCCGCCATCATCGCCTTGAGATCGCCGCCCTTGGCGAGGTAATGGCCGTGGGATCGGTGGCCGCTGACGATTTGATCATCACCTTCGAGAGCCTGACAGACCCCCGCCGCCACCGCCTCCTGTCCGATGCAGAGATGGACGGGACAGCGCATCCGTTGTTCGCCATAACGCTCGACGATCGCTTCCTCGACGCGGCGGATGCGCCGCATCGTCCGGTAAAGGGCAAGCGCCGTTTCGGCCGATACCGCCGTCACGCCGGATGGGTTCAACTTAGGTCGCACGCCTGCATCGTGCGGATGTTGTAATAGCGGACCCCGTTCATCGGATCGGGCAGCCGGCCGGTCCTGAAGGCGTCGACCAGCCCCTTCACCGCGTCCTCGACGGTGCGCTTGGGAGTGAAGCCGAGCTCCCTGCGGATCTTGTCGGAAGAGATGTGGTAGGACCGGTTGTCGTCCGTCGGCTCGACATCGAGCGCGACGCCATCGCCGACCACGCCCCGCACCGATCTCGCGATATCCATCACCGAGCGGTTCTCGTATCCGGCGTTGTAGATCTTGCCGTCGATCGTCTCGTCGGCGGTCTCGAGGCATTCGACATAGAGGTCCGTCATGTCGTCGATGTGGATGTTGGGGCGCAACTGTTCGCCGCCGAACACCTTGATCCGCCCATTGTTGACGGCGTGGTTGGTGAGGATATTGACGATGACGTCGAGCCGCTGGCGCGGCGCATAACCGCAAACCGTCGCCGGGCGCAGCGTCAGGGTGACGAAACCCGGCGCCCGTTCCTCCTCCAACACCTCTTCGCACATCGCCTTGTATTTCGAATAATCCGTCAACGGTTTCAGCGCCATGTCCTCGGTGATGTCGGGCTCGTCCTTGAGGCCGTAGACGCTCGACGACGAGGCGTAGATGAATCGCTTGGCGCCCGCGTCCCGCGCCGCCCGGACCAGCGGGCGAAAGGCGTCGAAATTTATCGACTTGCCGAGTTCCGGGTCGAGCTCGAAGGACGGGTCGTTGGATATGCAGGCGAGATGGATCACCGCATCGCAGCCGGTGAGCGCCCGGGCCACCGTTTCCGGGTCGCGGAGATCGCCCTTGATCTCGGTCAGGCGCGGGTGCCCGGCGACCGGGGCCAGCACGTCTTCGCCGTAGAGGTAGAGGTCGAGCACCGTGACCCCGTGGCCGGCCCCGAGCAGCTTGGGCACCAAGGCGCTGCCGACATAGCCGGCGCCTCCGGTGAGGAGGACGTTCCATTTCCGGGGCTCCGTCACGCCGCTCACTTCAGCAGGGAGGTGATGTATTTCACCAGTTGGGGTTTCTCGACCGAGGACCGGTGGCCGACGATGCCGACCTTGATCGCGCCGACGGCGTTGCCGATGAACCCCGCCATGTCCAGCGGTATGCCCGAGGCGGCAAGGGGCGAGGTCACCGCGAGGAAGGCGTCGCCGGCGCCGATGGTATCGACCACCGTTCGCGTGAATGCGGGGATCATTCGCAGCGGCCGGTCCGGTTCGAACACGGCGCAGCCGTGATCGCCGTAAGTGACGATGAAGCGTGGGCAGTCGATGCGGGTGGCCAGACCGTCCCGCAGCACCCGGTCGATATCGCCGTGCTTGTCGCCGGCGGCGAGCCGCGCCTCGGGCGCGTCGAGGCACATATAGTCGGCGGACGGATACTTGGTGATGGGGTTGAAGCCCTGGTTGCCGCTGTTGGTCTGGGCGTTGACCGCGAGAAACCTGGAGTCCCGCCGCAATACCTCGACCGTCGAGCCGCCGATCAGGCCGTGGCCGAAGTCGGTGACGATCACCAGGTCGTATCCGCCGGCGCGCTCGGCGATCAGGCGGTCGAGCTCGGCCCTTTGCTCGTCCGCCAGCGCCGTGTCGTCCATGTAATAGACCTCGAACAGCTTGCGGAAATAACTCTGTTCGACGAAGCGGCGCTTGCGTGTCGTCGGCACGCCGGACCGATAGAGCGGCGTCAGCGTGACATTCGGTTTCAGGCAGCCGCGCACCAGTTCCTCGTAGGGGTCGCCCTCGCCGAGCGCGGTCAGTATCTCCACCTCGCGGCAGAACCCCGCCACGTGGTTGGCGGCGGCGAACACGCCGCCGGCGAAGGCCTCGTCGCTCTTGTGCAGGGTCGTGATGATGTTTTCCTTCCACGACTTGCCAAGCGCGTTGACATAGCTGTACTCGTCGACGATGGCGTCGCCGACAAGCAGGACCCGGAGATCGGCGATGCCCTCGATCGCTTCCAGGGCATGATCGAGATATCGTCCGCCCTCGCGGCGTTCCTCCAGATAATCGCGCAGTTCCGGTTCGTAGACGTCCAAGTGCCGGTTGATGAGCGCCGAGGCGCTGAACACGATCTCGTCGGTGAAGACGATGCGCCCGCCATGCTCCTCCACCGCCAGGCGTTCGCCGGTGATCTTGCCGGTGACATCGTCTTCCTCGCGCGCGTATTCCGAGCCCTTGAGATAGACCGCGGGCTTGACGGCGTGAATCGCGGGCTCGGCGCTGGCTGCGTCATTGATGCCGACGTAATCGACGATCTCGAGGGAAGCCAGCGTCTCCGCCCGGATCTCGGCGGCGAACACCGGCCGGTCCGGGCCCTTGCCGACGAACCGGTCGGCCGTGACCGTCACCATGAGGACATCGCCCTCGCGCCGGCCCGCCTCGAGGTGGCGGATATGGCCGTGGTGCAGGACGTCGAACACGCCATGGGCGAGGACGACGGCCTTGCCTTCCTTGCGCGCGGCTGCCGCGATGGTGGCAAGCTCGTCCAAGGGCCGGACCTTGCCGGAGGCCTTTACCATCTCTGGTTCGGGTTGCGTCGTCATGGCTTTGCCGCTCCCAGATAGCGGAACCAGTCGGCGGTGGCCTCAACGATGGTTTCGGGTGTCCATACCGGCGCCTCGCGCCAGTACTCGATCTCCTCGACCATCCTTGCCACCCCCTCCTCGAAGGTGATTTTCGGCCCCCAGCCGAGCCGTTCCTCGATCCGCGTCGTGTCCCCCCAGGTGCGGTCGGGCTCGCCCGGGCGCTTGGGCACATAGATGACCTCGCCGCCCAGGAGTTCGACCAGGCGGTTGACGCTATAGCTGTCGCCGGATCCGACATTCAGGATTTCGCCCGCGAGGTCGGATCGGGCAGCGAGAATGAACGCCTCGACGACGTCGGTCACGAAGGTGAAATCCCGCGTCTGGGTGCCGTCGCCGACGACGGTGAAGGGCCGGCCCGCGAGCTTCTGCGCCAGGAACACCCCGAACACGGCGCCGTAGGTGCCCGACGTGCGCGCGCGCGGCCCGTAGACGTTGAAGAACCGCAACGACACCGCCGGCAGGCCGTAGGTTTGGTGCCAGTGCATCACATACTGCTCGGCGATGTTCTTGGTCAGCGCATAGGGGTACATGGGCCGGATGGGCGCGCTTTCGGGCGTCGGGAACACGTCCGGGACGCCGTAGCACGATGACGACGCGGCATAGACGAGTCGTTTCACGCCGGCTGCCCGGGCGGCTTCGAGCACGGCCAGTGTCCCCTCCACGTTGGCGCGGTGATAGGGAACCGGCGCCTGGATCGACGGCACGATGTCGGCGAGCGCCGCCAGGTGAAAAACCCATTCGGCACCGTCAAAAGCCTTCGCGAGTGCGTCCGGTTCGCAGATATCGCCCTCGATAACTCTGAGCCCAGGTCGATCGCGCAAATGCGCCAGGTTCTCCGGCCGGCCGGTGCTGAAATCGTCGATCACCGTCACCTCATGGCCGTCGTCGAGCAGACGCTCGACCAAATGGCAGCCGATGAACCCGGCGCCACCGGTGACCAGGGCGCGGTTGGTCATGGCCTGGACCCCCGCGCCTTGGCCGTCACGCCCATGGGCGCGGCCGTCTCGGCGCCGGGGCCGATCTCCTCGGTCGCCCAGCCAAGGCGCGGGCGGATGCAGCCATACCACTCACCGTAATATTCCTGGCGCATCAGGCCGCTGTCGTGGACCTGGAAGCCGAACTCGAACTCAGTGTAGACATGTTCCAGCTGCGGTTTCTCACCGAGAATGACCCGGAAGGTATAGTGCTTGTCATTCAGCAGGTTGGGCGGAATGCGGCATATAGTGCGATACTGTCGGCGACTGAATCCGGTCCCATCCCATGGATCGTCCACCAGCGGCACACTCTTGGCAGTGCCCGATGCCAGGATCGGGGTGCCGGATTGATCGCAGAGATGCAGGCAGGTGTACAGCCGCGCGCCCTTCTTGAAGTTCCAGTAGGTGATCTCGATGGCGATCTCCTTGGAGATATCGACGCCGTCACTGGGGCCAACGGACCCTTCCTGAAGAACACGGACACTATGCAAACGCACGACATCGTCGCCGGGCGCGGTTTCCGGGTCCGTCCAGACCGCGTAGCCGCCGTGGAACCGGGTGGGGTCGGATACCAGCTCGATGTACTCCTCGACGACATTCCCGGCCGGGCCGTCGCTGACCACCTTGCCGGCATCGAGGATGATCGCCCGGTGGCACAGGTTCGAGATGCTGGCGAGGTTGTGGGAGACGTAAAGAAGCGTCCGTCCGGACTTGCCGATCTCTTCCATCTTGCCCAGGCATTTCTTCTGGAAGCGCGCGTCGCCCACCGCCAACACCTCGTCGATCATCACGATCTCGGGCTCGAGATGGGCGGCGACCGAGAAGGCGAGGCGTAACTGCATGCCGCTGGAGTAGCGCTTGACGGGCAGGTCCATGAATTTTTCGACACCGGCGAAGTCGACGATCTCATCGAAGCGGCGGTGAATTTCGGCGCGGCTCATGCCGAGAAGGGTGCCGTTGAGATAGACGTTCTCCCGGCCGGTGAGCTCGGGATGGAAGCCGGTCCCGACTTCGAGCAACGAGCTTACCCGTCCCCGCACCAGGGCCCGGCCGGCGGTGGGGGTGGTGATCCGCGACAGGACCTTGAGAAGCGTGCTCTTGCCGGCGCCGTTGACGCCGATGATGCCGACCCGCTCGCCCTGGCGCACATCGAAGGTCACGTCCTTGAGCGCCCAGATATGATCGCCGGCCGACCCGGCCTTGGCGGCCGGGCCCGTCGGGCGATCGTCGGCGCCGTTGCCCGCGAACCGGCGCGCCATCCTCAGCGGCCAGGTAAGGCCCTCGGTGATGATGTCGCGCAAGGTAAGGTAACGGGGTCCGCCTTCGCCGATGAAGTAGCGCTTGCTCAGCCCTTCCACGCGGATGGCGATATCGCTCATTAGATGCGGTCCACGAGGTTGCGTTCGGCGCGCACGAAGAACGCCAGGCCGACCGCCAGCATGATCACCGAGATGACAAGCGGCATCACGAACATGACGACGCCGGGCACCGTGCCGCCGGCCCCGGTCAGCGCCCAGCGGAAGCCTTCGATGATGCCGACCATCGGATTGAGACCGTAGATAAGCTGGAAGCGCTCGGGCACCAGCGAGGCCGGGTAGATCACCGGCGATGAGAACATCCATATCTGGATGATCAACGGCAGCGCCAGCCCGATATCGCGATAAAGCGCGTTCAGTGCCGCCCCGAACACGCCGACCGCGAACCCGCAGAACGCCGCGTAAACCACGAATAGTGGCAGCGCCAGGATCGACATCGTCGGAACGACGCCGAAAAAGGCCATGAGGCCGAACAGCACCACCAGCGCCAGGATGAAATCGGCCAAGGACACGAACAGGGCCGAGGCCGGCAGCAGGAGACGCGGGAAGTAAAGCTTGGTCACGATCTCGCGGTTGGCCACCAGGGACTGGCCACCGCCCATCGCCGTCTTGGAGAAGAATTGCCAGGGAACGAAGCCGGCGAGGAAGAACACCGGATAGGGCAGATCATTGGACGGCACACGAATGAGGTAACCGAGGAAGATGCTGAAGATCAGCGTCATCGCCAGCGGCTCGAACAGGGCCCAGGCGAGGCCGACCACCGTTTGCTTGTAGCGGACCTTCAAGTCGCGCCACACCAGGATGTGGAGGAAGGCGCGGTAGCGCCACAACTCTCTGGGGTTGAGCGATGTCAGGTTGCGGTCTGGGCTGATCACCCTTATGTGCGGGGTTCCTTGGTCAGCCGAGGTTTCACTGTCCGTCATGAATTTCTTTTCAGGTGTCGATTGCTTACGTTGACTGATTTCCGAGCCGGGCCCGAATTTCGGGCCGGTTTCCCACGCTACCGCAGTCCGGGTGAAATCGCCTCTCCCGGACTATCCCAGAACGTGCGCCTGTCGCGCCGGCCCCCTCGCAGGCGGCGCTTCCGCCCTCAGGCCGGGGCGATGGCCTCGCTCGACAGACGCGTCTTGACCTGGCGATCCAACAGGTCGAACAACACGAACACCCGCTCGGCATCCGCCATGGAGTGGAACCGGCCGATCAGTTCGGCGAAGGGCCCCTCGATCACCCGCACGAGATCGCCGGACTTGTAGTTGCCGGGACGGGTGGTGTCGAACATTCCCGTCCCCTCGCGCTTCCGTATCTCCTCGACGATCCCGTCCGGTACCGGCGCCGGCGCATCGGCGTGGCGCACCAGGTCCGAGACGCCAATGGTGGAGAGGATCGGCCGCCACCGGGTCGCCAGCAAATCCAGGGCGACGAACAGATAACGCGGAAACAGTGGCCGGCGCACCAGCTCCCACCGCCGCGCGTGGCGGCGGCGTTTCTGGTAGCGCGGCAGATAGGCGGTGTAGCCTTGGCGTCTCAGGTGATCGAGCGCCTGGGCTTCCGCCTGGGCCCGGGTGTAGACGACGTACCAGGCGGTCATGCTTGCGCCTCCTCCTCCTCGCGCACCGCGGGTTGCTCGGTGACCCGTAGCAGGGCGGGCGCCAGCACCCGGTCGCCGCCGATGCCGGCCTTGCCGGCGGCCTCGGCGATGGCCTCGAAGGTGTCCTGGGGGGTCTTGACGTCGGTGATTACCAATGCGTCGAGGCCACCGGAATCTTGCGTCAGGTCCAAGGCCGCCGCTAAATTCCCAACCACCGGCCGTCCCGCGCACGATGTCGCGCCGCCCTCGGCGTCGATGACGCAGACGATCTCGACCGGGGTATCGGTGGCGCTCAGCACCATGATCTCGGCCAGCTCGCCGCCGCCGACGAGCGCGATCCGGCGCCGGCCGTCGCGCGCGCAACCGGCCAGCAGGGCCGCGCATTGGTGCTTGGCGTCGCGGAAGAAATTGAAGGAAACCGACAGATACTCGGCTGTCAGCCGGCTTTTTTCGGCGAATCCCCGGGGGGTCAGATAGTAGGCGTAGCGGTTGAGCGGCGCCTGGCGGACCTTGATCAACCCCTTGTTCGCACATCGTTTGAGGTAGGCGTTGGCAAGCCCCAGCGCGATGCCGAGCTCACTCGACAGCGAGCGCTGGGTCAGCTCGCTGTCGCGCTCGACCGCGCTCAGCAGGCCAAGCATGATCGTCGTTTTCTCGGAGTCAGGCTGCTGCGTCATCTCACGCGTACTTCAAATCAGAGATAATCTCCCCGCCACCCCGATCCGGGGATGGCTCGACATCGCCAGCGTTCATCACGTGAACAACACGTTTATACAGCGTTCACGCGGTGAACGTCAACAATGATCTCATGAACGGCGAGGGCTCGCCAATTCCCGGCCGAGACAGCGCAAAAAGCGCAGCCCCGTGGGGATCGCCGGGGCGCCGGTATCGCCGGCTATGCGCGGCCCCTCGACGGTCGGGAACTCGACGATGCGCATCCCGTGTTTCAGGCAACGGATGGTCATCTGGTACTCGATGGTATAATCGACGGCGTCGAGCTTGAGCACCTCGACCGCCTGGCGGGTGATCGCGCGATAGCCATTGATGGTGTCGGTGATATAGGGGCCGGAACGGCGAAACCCCAGATTGGCCGCCAGGGTGAAGGCGTTGTTGGCCCATTTGCGGAACTTGAAGAAATTTTCGTCTTCCTCGTTCACCGCGCCCTTCATCATGCGCGAGGCGATGACCAGGTCGGCGCCGTTCGCCAGCAGAGTACGAAAGCGGGGGAGATCGTCCGGCGTCTCGTTACCGTCGGGCGAAAAGAACAGGTAGGCGTCCGCCTCGACCTCGCGAAAGGCTATGTGGAATGCCTCGCCGCGGCCCCGGCGCGACTGGCCGAATACCGTAACCCCGCGTTGCCGTAAATATTCGACCGTGCCGTCGGTGGAACCGCCATCTATGGCGACGATGGCGTCATATCCAGCCTCCGGGCCCGGTTCTCCTATTCGGGGAAACATGACCTCCAGGCATGGCCGCTCGTTTCGTACCAGGATACAAAGCGCAATTTTCATGACCGATATTCCACGCGACCATGGATCTCGGCGCCGCCGGGAAAATACAGGGCGCCGGCATGGAAGTCGGCCGGGGTGACCGGGGCAAGGGAAGCAATAATCGTCATCCGGATTTCGTCAAATGTCGAAGCGGTCCTTGATGCCGGCATCTTCCAGATCGGCGCGCATCATGATGCGGACGAGTTCCATGAAGTTCGTGCGCGCCTCCCAGCCCAGCACTTTCTTGGCCTTGGAGGGATCTCCCATGAGCAGATCGACCTCGGCCGGGCGGAAGTAGCGGGAATCGATCTCGACGTAGTCGTGCCAGTCGAGCCCGACCATGCCGAACGCGGCGTCGAGAAACTCCCGGATACTGTGGGTTTCGCCGGTGGCGATGGCGTAATCATCAGGCTCGTCCTGCTGCAGCATCAGCCACATCGCCTCGACGTAATCCTTGGCGTAGCCCCAGTCGCGTTTGGCATCCAAATTGCCCAGAAAAAGCTTGTCTTCGCGGCCGGCGAGGATACGGGAAAGTCCCCGGGTGATCTTGCGGGTAACGAAGGTCTCGCCCCGGCGGGGGCTTTCGTGGTTGAAGAGAATGCCGTTCGAGGCGTGCATACCGTAGGCTTCGCGGTAGGCAAGAACGTTGTAGTAGGCGTTGACCTTGGCGCAGGCGTAGGGACTGACTGGATTGAACGGCGTTTTCTCGGACTGGGGGACCTCTTTGGCCTTGCCGAACATCTCGGAGCTCGACGCTTGGTAAAAGCGGACGTGCTTCTCCGCGCCCACGGCGCGGATCGCCTCGAGCAGCCTGAGCGTGCCCATGCCAACGACATCGGCGGTGTAAATGGGCTGGTCGAAGGACACCCGGACGTGGCTCTGTCCGCCGAGGTTGTATAACTCGTCCGGTTCGGTCTTGTTCAGGAGCCCGGCCATGAATGACCCGTCCGTGAGATCGCCGTAATGGAGGAAAAGCTTGATATCGTCTGCGTGGACATCCTGGAAGATGTGGATGATGCGCCCGGTATTGAACGAGGAGGATCGTCGAATGACGCCATGCACCTCGTAGCCTTTCTCGAGCAGGAACTCGGCGAGATAAGAGCCGTCCTGGCCGGTGATGCCGGTGATCAATGCGCGTTTCATGCTGCGAAAAAGCTCCTGACGGTATTGCCGACGTAATCCACTTCTTCGTCGGTTATGCGCGGATGCACTCCCCAGTAGAGGCCCGTATCCATGATACGGTCGGCGCCGGCAAGGGAGCCTGCCACGCGGTGGGAGACATGCTCGAAGGCGGGTTGACGCGCCATGTTGCCGCAGATTATCGGTCGGGTCTCGATACCCTTCTCCTCGAGGAAGCGCATAAGCTTGTCTTTCTCTGCCGATGACCGGCACAGAACGGGATAGCCGAAAAAGGCCGGTTCGGTATCCTCGGTCGTCCGCATGACCGACAGTTTGCCGGCTTCGACCAGTACCGTGAACGCCTCGTGCCAGGCTTTTCCGATCTCCTTCCGGCGGCGGTTGAAGGTGGACAGTTTGGGCAACTGACGTAGACCGAAGGCCCCATTCAGCTCGGTGGGACGGAGGTTGAAGCCGGTGGTGATGAAGAGGAAACGTGGGTCGATTTCGGGGTAGCGTCGCTCGATCGCGTCGCGGTCCGTCCGGTGCCGGGACCAACCGTGAGAACGCATGGAGCGGAGAAGATCGGCGATCTCGTCGTCATCGGTCACCGCCATCCCACCCTCGATGGTGCTGATGTGGTGGGAGAAATAGAAGCTGAAGGTGCCGATTTGGCCGAAGCAGCCGGTGTAGCGTCCGCCATGGCGCGTGCCCAGCGCCTCGCAGGTATCCTCGACCAGCCACAGGCCGTGTTCGGCGGCAAGGCTAACGACCGGCGCCATGGGGGTGGCGTTGCCCATGGCGTGGATCACGCAGATCGCTCCCGTCTTCGGCCCGATGGCCGCTTTTACCGCATCCAGGTTCATCTGCAGCGTGTCCGGGTCGCAGTCGACGAGCACCGGCACGCATCCCGCCTGGACGATCGGCCAGATCGTGGTCGACCAGGAAACGGCGGGGACGATGACCTCGGTTCCCGGTCCCAGACGCCGGCGCCCTTGCCGTTCCGGAATCATCGGATTGCTGATGGCGAACCAGGACAACAGGTTGGCCGACGATCCCGAATTGACGAAAATGGCGTTACCCGCGCCGAGATATTCGGCAAAGGCCTTCTCGAAGGCGAGGCACCGCGCACCCATGGTCAGTTTCGCCGATCTGAGACACGATATCGCCTCTTCAATCTCCTCATCGCCGAAGGTCACCGCGCTGATTTTGATATGCATGGTTCGTACGATCCACCCCGTTGGCGAAATAGCCAACTTACACACCCACGATTCGGGCTTTATCACTCACTCAAGGCCCGTCATCACTATGAAATGGTGATCGTCCCAAGTGACGTTGACCTTCGCACAGCGACCTCTGGTGGCCGGAGATGCTAGGCGAAACTTCATTGTGCCTCAAGGTCATTGTCTGAATCCCATGCCCCCAAACGAGTGGAAACATGATGGCAAGCAAGAGAGCATGGCAAAACCCCGCGGCGACGTTCGCCATATCGTTCAATGCGCCGTTCCTCAGGCGTAAACGTCGAATGCCGCTCTAGATGTGAACAAAGCCCCTGCGTCACCCTGGAACAAAGCCAAGGGATGTGTTAGTGCAGCGATGCCTGGAGACCGTCCCCGGGGGCCGGCATGGGCATGGGCCAGCCTGGGTGGCCGACGGCCCCATGGTCCGTGCCGGTTTAACCAATCATTGGCATTTAGTGATTTAGGTATTCTCCGCCATGACCCGTAAGATGTTGAGGAACCTGTTGCTGGCGGCGATAAAACTGGCGGTGAGCGGCCTTTTGATCTGGTACGTCACGACCAAGATCGACATCGGTAGCGCCCTCGTGCATCTCAAGAGTTTGAGCGCCGTTATCGCCATCGCCGTCGTCGCGGTGATCATCTCCGGCTTTGCCGTCGCCGGTTACCGTTTGCGTCCCATCCTCGGCATGTTTGGCGAGAGGTGCTCTTTCCTGTTTGGTTTCCAGACCATGTGGATCGGCAACTTCTTCGGTCAGGCCTTGGTCACTTTCCTCACCGGCGACGCCGTGCGCATCTGGTGGATCATGCGGCTCGGCATCGGCCTCCGGGTGGCGGCCAGCGCCATCCTCATCGACCGGGCGATCGGCTTCATCGCCTTGATGGTCCTGGTGCTGCTTGCGCTCGCGCCGCTGCTCGATCTTACCGGGGATGCGGTGATGCGTGCCGGCCTTTTCAGCGTCGCGCTCGCCGGCACCGGCGCCATCGCCATCTTCTTCGTCCTCGGCCGGGTGATGCCGGAACGTATGCACCAAGGCCGCTATATAGGGTTCGTGGCCGATATGGCATCGGCCAGCCGCCATGCCCTGGCGGCGCCGCGCGAAGGCGTCCTCGCGTTCGCCCTGAGTATCGGGGTTCAACTCATTATGGCGCTCGCCGTATTTATCCTTGCCCGCGCATTCGGTCTCGAGGTTTCGTTCTACCAGTGCCTGATGGTGGTACCCGTCGTCGTCCTGATTTCCATGATGCCGATATTCGTCGCCGGCTGGGGTGCCCGCGAGTTCTTGATGGTGCAGGCGTTCGGCCTCATGGGCTTCCCCGCCGACAAGGTGCTGGCCGTCTCCATCACCTTCGGCCTGGGGTTGATGATCGCATCCGCCCCTGGCGGCGTGCTGTGGCTGATCAACCGGCGCGCCAAAGACGAAACGACTGTCTCCAATCAGACCGGCGGCACCGGTTGACGGCGGCGATGCCCGAGGCTTGCAACAGGGCTGGCGCCGCTGTCAACTCATCGAATAACAGAAATCCGGTCTTGGACGAAATGGTTCAGTAGATTTCCTATTCCCCCCGGCCTCCACGTATCCACATCCTGTCGGTAATTCACGGGAGCTGAAATGTTGCTGCAATTATCCGATTTCGAAGACATTGCCGAGTTTCGGGTGCTGCGCGACGGTTCCTTCGCCACGCTCGGCCTGATCACCATACCGCAACCGGCGATGCTCGTATTTCTCGAGGAAGAACGGTTTCTCAAACGGGTTCGGGCGTTGGATGGGCTTGGCGCGGTGATCACGACACCTGCTCTCGCCAAGCGCTTGGACGGCCCTTATGCGCTCGCGCAAAGCAGTAATTCTCGGCGATCCTTTTTTGATCTTCACAACCATCTCGCCCTCGAGACGGAATTTTATTGGCGCTCCCACCCGAGCGAAATTCATCCGACGGCAGAGATCCATCCACGGGCCTGGATAAACCCGACCGACGTGCGCATCGGGCGGCATTGCCGGATCGACGCGAACGCAATCGTGCATGCCCGTGTGGAGCTCGGCCGGGATGTGATCGTGCACTCGGGCGCCGTATTGGGCACGGCGGGATTGCAGCGCATGGTCGTCGACGGAACCGTGGTGGATTTGGCCCACGCCGGCGGCGTGCGGATAGAAGACAATGTTCAAGTGCTTTGCAATGCCGTGATTGCCGCCGCGGTTTTTCGCCAGTCCACCACGATTGGCGCCGGTACGCGGATCGGCAACCTCGCCTATCTCTCACACAACGTTCAAGTCAAGGAGCGTTGCCAGATCGGCCATGGCGCGGTCATCTCAGGCAATAGCTTTCTCGGAAACGATGTCACGATCGGCCCCGGCAGCACCCTCACGGACGGCATTCATGTCGGTGACGGTGCCCATGTGACGGCTGGCGCGACCGTGGTGCGCGACGTCGAATCAGGGCAGCGGGTCAGTAGCGGGTTCGCCGTGGAGCATCGTCGATATCTGCGTTTTCTGAGCACCATGCGGTAGCATTCGGAGCCCCCTTGGGGGGCCCGTGGCGCGCGTCGGCGGGGTTAGAAATTGGACTTGGCGATCGCGTCCTCGGCCATCTCGGACTGGCGCAGGTACTGGGCGACGATGTGCATGATGGATTGGTGCACGTCCTCGACGATGCCGTAGTTGGCGGCCTCGACATGGACGTTGACGTCGGCGATGGCCGCCGAGCGGCCTCCCGAGAACCCGGTCAGCGCGATCGTCCTAAGGCCGTTGTCCTTTGCCCATGAGACGGCGCGCACGATGTTTGCCGAATTTCCGGAGGAACTTATGGTCATCAGGATATCGCCCGCCCGTCCCATGGTCCTGACCTGGTAAAGGAAGATGTCCTCGAAACCGATGTCGTTGCCGATCGCCAGCATCAGCTCCAGATTCGCGCTCATGGAAATGACGCGGGGGCGGAAGGTGGTGTCGGTCTGGATGCCCTTGACGTAGTCGCAGAGAAGGTGGTTGGCGATCGCCGCCGATCCGCCGTTGCCGCCGGTGAACAGCATGACGCCGTCGCGAAAACCCTCCTCGATGATGGCGCAGGCGCTCATCACCGCATCGCGGTCGACCGACCGGTGGGCCTCGGTTATCTCGGCGAAGTAATCATCCAAGAAGGGCTGGATCGACCCATATGTCTTGTCGGGGAATGACATATCGAGATCCTCTGCTTCTCGTCTCCGACGATCCGCGATTGAAAATGACCGGTCGACCGGCCCCCGGCGATCCTTCCCCAGGCATTGCCGGTCCACCTTCAGGGCGGCGAAGAACAGCACCAGCCCGAAGGGCCATTTGGCAGCCCGCCTTCACCCAAAAGGGATGTACCACCCGCCATGGCGCGTGGCCAGAGCGATTCGTGTTGTTCCGCCGGTGCTGGCGCCCGACCGGTGGTAGGCTCAGTCGGAATCTTGCCCGGCGAGGGCGGCTTCGGCGGGTTCGGCGACGCCAAGCGTATCGTCGTCCATGATGGCGACGGAGAGATCGACGCCCTTGAGGTTCGCTTTTGTCAGGTTGGCGCCCCTGAGATCGGTGCCGTTGAGGTTGCAACCCTCCATGTCCGCCGATATCAGGTCGGCCATTTTGAGGATCGCATCGGTGAGATTGGTCGGCCAGAACCGTCCCGTCGCTTGGCCGTCGGGCCCCTTGATTTCGGCCTTCCTCAAATTAGCATTCCTCAGCTTGGCCGCCGTCAGATCGGCCCTGCAGAGGTTGCAGCCGGAAAGGTCGGCGCCGCTGAGATCGGCATGGGCAAGCTTCGCTTCCGACAGGTCCGCCATGACCAGGGAGCAGCCTGTCAGGTTCGTCCCCGTCAGATCCGTGTTCTTGAGGATCGCGGCGTTGAGGTTGGCCTCCACCAGGTCGATATGGCTGAGATCGATACCCTCGAGGTCGGCGCGGGTACCGCTTCTGCCGTTGGTCTCCATCCACTCGTAATGGGCGTTGAGGATTTTTTGGACCTTCTTCGGCAGGCTTTCCGAGGAGCGGTGCAGCGTCGCGCCCTCGAGATTCGCGCCCGAGAGGTCGACGTCCGCCATCTCGACGCCCGAAAAGTCGACATCGGCGAAAGTCACATCGTGCAGAATGGCGCCGCTGAGATCGGCGCCCTTGAGCACCGCCCCGGTGAGGTCGGAGCCCGTGAGGTTGGCGTTGGTCAGGTTGGCGTGGCTCAGGTTCGATTGCGAGAGGTTCACGTCTCTCAGGTCCGCCTGGCTCAGATTGGCGTGGCTGAGATCGGTCTGGACGATCACCGAATTGGCGAGCTTGGCGCCTGTCAAGATCGCCCCTACCAGGTTGGCTTTTTCGATGTGGATGTTGCCGAGGTCGACCTTGACGACCTGGAGCTCGCCTTCGAAGTCGGCCTTCATCAGCGCCCCGTCGCGCATGTCCGCGCCCGCCAGGCATGACCTCACCAGTTTGGCGCCGCGCAGCGTCGCGCCGCGCAGATCCGCCTTGAAAAGATTGGCGTCCGTAAGGTCGCATTCCTGCAGGTTGGCGCTGAAAAGGTCGGCTTCCTCGAGGTTCGCCTTGATCAGGATGCAGCGGCTTAGATCGGTGCCGGTCAGCTTCGCCCGCTTCAGATTGGCTTCCGAGAGGTCGAGGCCATAGAGCTCCTGCAGGGTCAAATCGGCGCGCACGCCGCCATGAATTCCCTTCAGCCACTTCTCATGGCTAAGCAGGATCGCAGCCAGATCGCTAGGCGTCATATCCCCTACCGTGCCTTGTGGACCTGTTCCCGGAGGCGCCGAGAGTCCGGGCCTCGGGCGCCCCACGAACAGTCGATCGCCGATGGCGCGGCGCGCGGCAACCTTCCCGTTCTCGACAGACTCTTGTGATCGTGCCGCCAGCATTCACAGATAAGTCTTAACGAACTATAACTTGCTGTGAATATTAGCGTTTTTCTGAAAGCGGCCAGCCGATTCCGGCCCCATCGGCGGCCCTTCGGGGGCGCCTGAAGCGGATATTCATGTACATCCACATGAGTCGTAATAGATTGCCAGGCGGGCGCAAACGCCCGCAAGCCGGGGAACGAGACCTGGGGAAAGTTTATGCCAGGACGAACAGCGCTTATGCCCCGAAGGCTCTATCGCAGGAATATCGGGGTGCTGGCCCTGGTGGCCGTCGTGGCGTTGATGCTGGCGGGGATGGTTGCGCCTTTCGGCCAGGACCCGGCCTATCATCGCTTCGCCGATCAGTGGGAATTGCTGGGCATTCCCCATTTCGGCGACGTGGTGTCCAATATCGGACTCCTCATCGTCGGCGCGCTGGGCCTGGCCTTCGTCACCGGCGGACGGGGCCGGGCGGTATTGACGGAACCCTCGGAGCGCCTGCCCTATCAGATTTTCTTTACCGCCATCGCGCTCATCGCTTTCGGATCGGCCTATTACCACGCCGATCCGACCGACCAGACCCTGTTCTGGGACCGCCTGGCGATGACCATCGCGTATTCGGCGTTGCTGGCGTTGTTCATCGCCGACCGCGTTCACGGTCCGGTGGGGGTCCGGGTGATGCTGCCCCTGCTCGTCGCTCTCGGCGCAGGCGCCCTGATCTATTGGCGTCTCGGCGAGGCCGCCGGCGATCTGCGTTTCTACTTTTTGAGCCAATTCTATCCGGCGCTGATGATCCCTCTCATCTGCCTGCTGTTTCCGGGCCGTCACACCTTGGGCCGTTACGTCCTCTATCTGTTCGTCTGCTACGCCTTCGTGGTTGGCGGCGAGTGGCTCGACCACGAGATCTACGCGCTTAGCGCCGGCGTGGTGAGCGGCCATAGCCTCAAGCACCTGTTCGCGGCGCTGGCGGCCTCTATGATCCACATTATGCTGGTGACGGCCGTGAAGCGATCCCGGCCGTCGATCAGGTAGCCAGCGCCGCCGAGCAGCCCCATTTGCGCGCGAACACGAAATCCTTGAGCGGCTTGCGCCGGCGCGGCGCGAAGCCGGCCTCCCCGGTCTCGCCTGGCGGCGCGTCGGGTTTATCGGGATAGCCGACGGCGACGGCGGCGACCGGTTCGAAGCCCTCGGGAATGTCATAGGTCTGGCGCGCGCGTTCGGCATCGAAGCCGGCCATGAAATGGGCCGCCAGGCCATGGTCCGTCGCCTCCAGGGCCAACTGGGCCGAAGCCAGCCCGATGTCGTGGAGCGCGTGGCGATTGATCCGGCCGTCGCGGTCGAATGTCAGCTTGGCGACGCTAAGCAGGAGCACCGGCGCCTGACATGCCCAAGCCTGGTTGCCCGGCGCGAGGCAAGCGAGCAGGCGCTCGAAATCCTCCGGCCGGTCGCCGGTCGCGACGATGAAGGCCCAGGGTTGCTCGTTGAATGACGACGGCGCCCAGCGCGCCGCCTCGAGCAGGGATCGAAGCGTCGCCGGATCCACGGACCGTCTCAAAAACGCCTTCGGGCTGAAACGCTGTTGGATCAGTTCGTGCACCGGGTGATCGGTGGGCGCGGGATTTTGCATTTGCTTCGTCTTCCAGGTTTGCAGTTCGGCGCAACGGCGGCTTGGTCTTTCAGAGCCGCTCGTCGGTGACATTCAAGAGGCCATGAATCTGAATCTCAACGAAGTTCGAGCCAAGCTAGAATAGTAATGACAGCTGACCGGAGTCATCTTCTTTGATTTTAATCCCTGCCTCAATACCGGAATCCCTCTTACCTCTTGGCAAGAAGGCCAGAATCTTCTCCATTTTCGCTTGGTAGCCGCCTTCTTTTCGTGCGATGAGGTCTCTCTTCAAAAGAGCATTCAAATCTCGGGTTACCGTTTTGGGTGTCTTACCGGCATAGTTTTCCGCCAACTCCGGGGTCAGACGTGCGATATCTCTTTTTTTGACCACCCCACCGGCGCGGGAGAGGTCTATGATCAATCTTAGTTGGCGGCGCTGCGCGGGTGTCGTCGGATTGTCGAATACGTCGTGAACATAGTTGAGCCAAGAGGTCTGCCACTGCTGGTATTTGATAACATTTATCTGCTCCCGCAACTGATCGACGAAACCTTGCACGGCATATTGTATAAAAGGAATTATGTTGCCTCCTGTTTTGCTCGCTTGGTCAAGCTGCCTATAATATTCACTTCTTGTCAGATTATAATGATTGCTAAGTAAATGCGCAGCGGCTGACGGCACCCCTGCCGCAAGCAGGAATTTGACCTCAATGAGTCTCGCGGTACGTCCATTGCCATCACCAAATGGGTGAATCCATACAAAGTAAACATGGGCCACGATACTTTTGATAATGCCGTAAACCATTTCATAACCAGGCTTCGGTACGAAATCGGGCCCATTTAACCAACCACAAAGCTTTGTTAGCAAATACTCGCAGTCTTCATGGGGAGCACATCTATAAGCTCCGACGCCGGCAGGATAAGTCCTTATTGCTCCTGGAATGGTTCCTTCGTCGAGCGTGAGCTTCTCTAATACCATGCGGTTGAACCGCGTGAGAGTGTCTATGGTTAATGGCTGTGGGCCCAATTCCTCGATCTCATTTAGGATAGCGTTCGCGGCGTGGAGTATGTTTGTGACCTCTCGCCCCAAATATTCACGCGATTTCGGCAAATTCAACTTGCCCTCGATCTGATCCCGCACCTCCCTTTCCGTAAGTGTGTTGCCTTCTATGGCCGTGGTTGCCCGAATCCCCTTAGCCAGATACACTTGATGGAGTTCGTCGGCGACATCGGGGCGCAGGGGAACGCGCGCTATGTGCCCGCACTTTGACTGGGCCTCTCCTAGGGCAATCCAGAACTCCCGCGAGGCCGGTCTCAGATCGATTTGAAAGGTGATCCACGGATGGCTCGCTTCGTAATCCCTCTCCATGTCCTCCTCCATGTCCCTTAATATAGTGCTAGAAGCCATTGTTATCAAGATATAATAATGATTTCTACTAGAAAAATGTCCCATGATATGTCACCACTATTTTGCCAATGGGCTGTCCACCGCTTATGCAGTTGGGGCCGAGCGAAGACGCCCTGTTGGACGGAGTAGACAAAGCTTGAGCCCGAGCCCTGGCCCGAGCCCGAGTATGCCTACGAGAAAGAATTGACGGGCTGAGCCGTACAGTGACGATCTATTTCCGTGCTTGAACGCCCCCGGCGCCGGTCATTCGACGACGCCATGACAATCGGCGGAGCTTTGCTGTAACATCGCCAAGAAGAGGTCCGCTAACGGGCCCCGGAACAGAGCAGTGAGGATGAAACGATGGCGCAGGTATCCTTATCGCAAGAGTTACAGGCCTCCGCCGAGGAGGTCTGGGAGTTGATCGGCGGGTTCAATTCCCTCCCCACCTGGCACCCCGCGGTCGAGAAAAGCAAGATCGAAGGCGAGGGCGAGGGCCAGGTCCGCACCCTCGATCTGACCGGCGGCGCCACCATCCGCGAACGGCTCGATCGGACGGACGAGGACGCCAGGAGCTACACCTATTCCATACTTTCGGGCCCACTGCCGGTCGCCGATTACGTCGCCACCTTGAGCGTACGCGAAGCCGGCGATGGGGCGTGCGTGGTCGAGTGGTCGAGCGAGTTCAATCCCGACGGGCTTCCCGAAGCCGCCGCGGTCGAGATCATCGAGAGCGTTTACCAAGCGGGGTTCGTCGGTTTGACCGAGAAGTTCGGCGAATGAAGAGGCGGTAAAGGCGGCGCCAGCCCTACTGCCGGATAACGCCCTAGCCCTCGGCGCCCCGCCGGCGATCGCCAGGCGCCGGGCCGATGACGGCGCCGATCAAATAGCCGGCGGTGCAGACCATCAGCCCGTAGACGTTGATGCCGAGATCGTCGGCGTACTTGCCGGCGCCGATGTCGATCCAGGCGGGGAACAGCTCCAGCCCAAGGGCGCCCTCCAGCGTCACGCCGACGCCAAACAGAAGCCCCGGCCAGAAGGCGAGGTGGAAGCTCAGCTTTCCCGCGCCCCGGATGAAGGACAGCAGGAATATCGGCGCCAGGCCCATCACCATGGTGCCGCTGATCGTGGTGGCGGCGATGATGGCGGGGCCGGCGGCGTCGCCGAGATAGAGGCTAAGGAGCGGCAGATTGCCCAATATGGCGATCGCCACCATGACGGCGCGCCCCATGCGGACCTGGCGCTCGGTGGCGCCGGCGGAACGGTTCCGCCAGTCGCGCCCGGCAAGCTTGGCGGCCGAGGCGAAGGTCGAGTCCAGCGTCGAACCGGCGCTGGTCACCATGATGGCGTTGAATACCAGCAGCATGGGCAGGCCGAGGCTGGCCGGAACCGAGACCGAACTGTTGCCGGAAATCCCCAAGCTCAACCCGTAAAGCCCGACGGTCGAGAACAGCAGGATGAAGCCGCCGGCAAAAATTCCGGCAAGGATGAAGCCCCGCAGCATCACCTTGGGGCTGGTGATGAAGCCCCGGTCGGTGAGGACCGGGTCGTGAAACGGGTAGCTCAGGACTTGCACCAGGGCGAGGCCGCAAAAGGTGACGCCGGCGAGATTGCGCCCGGCGCTGACCTCGGGAAGTCCCCGTTCGGCGAGCGTCGGCCAGATGATGGTGAGGATCGCCACCAGTAGGATGGCCGCCAGGATCATCTGGGCGCCGTCGGTCAAGAGGCTGCTCCTGAGCCCCCCGCGCCAACTGTAATAAACCGTGAAAGCGGTGACCAAAAGCACGCCCAACCAGTATTCACCGCTGCCCTCATTGCCGAAATAAAGCGCCGCGACCTTGGTGTTGGACCACACCTCGTTGAACAGGCGGATGGCGATGGCGATGAGGAACAGCTTGGCGCAAAGGGCGCCGTACTTGCTTACCAGGAAGTCAGACAGCGAGGTGTACCCGCCGCGGGTGCGCAGCAGATAGATGGTCACGCCGGCGACCACGAAGCTCAGGTAATAGAACGCGTAGCCGATGCCTCCGGCGATACCGAAGGCATTGGCGAGGTCGGCGGCGTTGGCGATGGACTTGGCGAAAATCCAGGTGATGGCGGCGGACGCCACCAGGAGCCACAGGCCCGGCTCGTTGCCGGTTTCGGACCCGCCGGCGAAGAACTGCGCCGGCGTCACCCTGCGAGGCGTCATGCGTAGGATCAGGGCGCAGTAGCCCAGTAACACCAGCCAGGGCGCGATAAGCGCCATATTCACGGCCTGCCCCTCATGGATGTCTCATGGATGTCTCGTCTCGGGGCGAATGCCTCGGCAATGGCTGGCCGGGCTCGGGCTCCCTCCCGGGCTAGATTCGGCGGGCAGAACCGGCCAAGCGGAAGGCATCCGGCGGCGCCACCTCCTCACCCTCTAACAAATGCGGGCGGTGCTTGTAAACGACCAACCGGCCGTGATCGCGAACTTGTGATGTCGAAGGGGGATGAGCGGTCCCGGGCGGGGAGCCGATAAAATACCGGGTCCGGTGGAACCGGACCCGGCGTCGGCAGGCGTTAGGAGGCGCTAAGTAGGCGCTAAGTATTGGTCAGGCGGCGCGCGGCGTCTCGGCGTCGTTGGCGGGAACGTCCAACACCGCCAGGTCTTCCTCGATCGTCAATGGATCGGGCCGGGTCGCGGCGGATTGACCCTCGGGGGCCTTGGTGTAGGTGCGATAGGAATCGGCGACCAGCCGGGGGATATCGCCGCGGTGAATGCCGATGTCGGCAAGCAGGCGATCGTCGAGCGTGATCAGCTGCTGGTGGAGCACCTTGCGCCGGTTGGCGCGCTCGATCGAGTCGACGAGACGGCTGAACCAGGCGGCGATGGCGGCGAAGGGCGAGCGCCGCTCCGAGCCCGCGTTCCGATCGCTCTTCGGTTCGGAAACGAATGCGGCTGGACCGTGGCCGAGGCTAAATTTGTCGTAAGTGGGGGTGGTCATCTTCTTGTTTCCCTAAGTCTTGGTGTTGTTGAGAAGCGGACCTGGTCTCGAACTCCGCGAGCCTGGCCCGGCGCTGAACCTGAGATGGAGGCAGGACAGGCCAATTTGTAGCGCAAAAGTCTCAACACTGTGTTGACGGGAACGCATGGCTCTAAAGGCCGGCCCATGCATCGCCGGAAGGGCTTATTCCGCCCGCCGGTAGGGCCGATTCGACGGGTCAGTCAAATCCCAGAGGGCCGGACCGTGCGCCAGTTTTCGAACAGATGCACCATGGCGGCGGTGGCGATCACCGGCGCCACCAGGTTGAGCCCCGGCACCGTGAACAGCAAGGCGATGACGATACCGGCGAGGAACAGCCGTCCCCGATGCGCCTTCCTCAAATGCCGGACCTCCTCGAGGCCGATGCGTCTCAGCGCCACCAGTTCGAAGAATTCCCGCCCCAGGAGATAGCCGTTGACGCCGTAGAAGACGAACGGAAAAAGCGGCGGTATGAGCAGGAATATCAGCATCACGAGGTTGAGCACGACCATCGCCGCAAGGAAACCGGCGGTGGCGCCGAGCGCCGCGCCCAGCCCGGCGCCTGGGGCCTCGGGCAGATCGGCGTAGTGGCGGGCCTCGGTGGCGCCGGCCACGCGATCGAGAAAGAGGCTGGAGATGACGGTGAACACCGCCGGGAAGAGGAACCAGGTGAGCACCAGGGTGGCCGCCCAGCCGAGCACGTCGACGATGGTCTCCAGCCAACCCGAGGCGAACAGTTCCGTGCTCTCGATGACGGCGCCGATGGTCAACCAAAGTGCCGCGAAGACAGCGATGGCGGCGCCAAGGCTCAACCAGATTACCCGCCGGGTAGCCCCATCCGCCAACTGACCGAATGCCTTGAGGAACGCAGCGAACATTTAACAAGCTCCGGCCGCGGCGGCGAGCGCGAAGGGGCCTTCGATGGGGCGCCGAGACCGCCACCGGCTCCCGTGTTCCCCATCGCCCGGCCACATTAACAGATTCCGGCGCCACGTCGCGCCGTGCCGGTGAAAGTCCTGGGAAATAAAACCGCGTTAAGTATAAATTAACTTAGTTTATTTATTTGTATTGATAAGTGTTCCCATGACCGATGGGAACTGGTCTCGGTTCCAGAGGGTCCGCGATGCGTGTGCTGCTGATAGAGGACGACCTTAACACCTTGAAAAGCATCGAGCTGACGCTGCGCGCGGAGGGTTTTGCCATCGACGTCGCCAATCTCGGCGAGGAGGGCCTGAAAATGGGCCGGCTCTATGGCGATTACGACATCGTGCTCCTCGATCTCCTGCTCCCCGATATGGATGGCTATGAGGTACTGGCGCGGCTGCGCACGGCCGGCGTCAAGACGCCGGTGCTCATTCTCTCGGCCCTCGCGGACGCGGAAGAGAAGATCAAGGGCCTTGGTATCGGCGCCGATGACTATCTGACGAAGCCGTTCGATAAGGGAGAGCTCATCGCCCGCATCCACGCGGTGGTGCGCCGGTCGCAGGACCGGGCCCGGTCCGTCATTCGCACCGGCGCCCTCGCGGTCGATCTCGATTCCCGCACCATCGAGATCGATGGCCGGCGGGTGCACATGACGACCAAGGAATTCGGCATCCTCGAGCTCCTGTCGCTGCGCAAGGGGGTGACGCTGAGCAAAGGGAAGTTCCTCGACCATCTCTATGGCGGCCGGGACGAGCCCGATCACAAGATCATCGACGTATTCGTCTGCAAGATGCGCCGCAAACTGGCGGCGGCGGGTGACGGCGAAAGCTATATCGAGACGGTGAGGGGAGCGGGCTATCTCCTGCGCGATCACGCCGACCGTACGCTCAAGGGCCGGACGGCGGTCTCCCCCGGCGCCACCGCCACCACCTAACCCGCCCTTCGGCAGGGGGTGGAGCGCCACCGCCACCCGCCGCTCCCAGCCGTCCCGGATCGGGTCCGGCTCCATCGCCCGATGCGCCCCCGCCCGGCGCCGGGATGATGAAACCCAGAATCAAGGAACATTGACAGGTTGAATACAGGTGCGCTCAATTAATGCTGGATAAAATTCGAGCGCGATCAAGCGTTGTCGAGGAGAGGGGGCACGTCATGGAGGAACAATTCGTCGAATGACCAAGTGACAAAAGTGGTCCGGCTAAAAAAGAACCTGCGTGATAGCGGAATGATCGTGGCGATCGCGTTGGCTGTCGTGATCCTGTCAGAAGGGTTTCTGCGCTTACTCTTTCCTCACGCCGGTCCGGCGGCCAGCGCCTATGAGTTTCATCCGGATTACCTGATGACCCTGAAGCCGGGCGTCGAGAAGACGTTTTTCGGATTGCTCGCCAACGGCAATACGGCGATCCGCTGGCAGACCAACGCGCGGGGTTTTCGCGGCGCGCCGCTGGAGGAAAATCCGGATCTCAAGATCATGGTCTATGGCGACTCGAACGTCCAGGCGCGGTTTTCAAGCCTGAAGGACACTTTCTCTCACCGCCTCGAGACCGCGCTCGAGAGCCGTCTGGGCACCAACGTCGACGTCATAAACGCCGGCGTCATCGGATTCGGTCCCGATCAGAGCCTCCTCAAATTCAGGAAGGAGGCGGATGTTTACCGGCCGAACATCGTTATCTTTCATGTTTTCGCCGACAACGACTTTGGCGATCTGTTGAGGAACCGGCTGTTCGAGTTGGCGCCCGACGGCAAGCTCGTCGAAACGCCGCACGAGAGGAAATTGTTGGAGGAAGAAAAGGCCAGGTTGACGCCCGATGCCAACGCCGTATCGCCATGGTCATCGCTCTATCTCGTGCAGATGGCGCGGAACTTTAAGAAAAACCTGACGTGGTTCTTTGCCAAATCGGATTCGGACCGGGAGAAGCGGGATAAGTCAGACGAAATCCTGCGTTATTTTGCCGAGAAGGGCGCGGCGGAATATGCCGTCTACCGGGATCGAAAGCCGCGCCGTTTCAGCCTGCTGGCGGATCAATACGATCTGGACGTGGCGACGGATATCGAGAGTGAATCGGCGCGGGCGAAGATCGCCCTGATGGATCGGGTGTTGCGCCAGGCGCGAGACTTCGCGGCTTCCAGAAACACCAAGTTCCTCGTCCTGATCCAGCCGTCTTCACGGGATCTCACCGAAAACCTTTCGCCGAATTACCGCGACCTGGCAAAATTCAGCGGCTATGGAAGGAACAATCTTTCATCGGCGGTGGACAAGATTTGCCGACGCGCCGGCATCGGCAGGATCAATCTGTTCGACATCTTCATGAAGAACGATCCCCAGACGCTCTATTTCAAGAAGGCCGACGGCCATTGGAGCGACGCGGGACAGGCGCTCGCCGCGGAAGCGACCGCTGACTATGTGCAGCGGGAATTTTTCTAGCCGGGGTTGGCAAGGGGACTCATCCAGTCTATCGGCGAACCTGGCGCGTTATCCGGTGAGCTTGATATTCCCCCGTTGCACGTCGAGGCGGAGATGGCAGCCGTCGCCGTGCTCGCGGATGAAGTCCGCGACGGTCTGGCCGTCGCGGTAAAGCTTGTAGCGCGCGCTTGCTTCCTTGCCGCCGCCGCCGGGCGCGTCCATCGGATCGACGATGCGTTCGATGCGGATGGTGGCGGCGGTTTTCAGGGCTTCCTCGACATTCCCGATGGCCCCTTCCCGGCCTTTTTCAAAGTCCGGGCCGAGGGCGACGTAGAGGTCCTCATAGAGCCGGTCGAGCTCTTCCACACTCATGCCGGCGAGGGGTTTCATGGCGTCTCCACCGCGGGACCCATCCCGCCTGCGCGGCCGGAGCCGCTTCGGCGTGGCGAAGTCCCGGCCGGGCTCACGAATAGGCTTGGTAATGCGTGGTGGCGTCCCGTGGCCGCTTGCGTGGCGAGGCATCGGTCCGGCCCGACTTTTCGGCGCCGACTTCGGAGAAGGCCGAGACCTGCAACAGTTCGAGATCCTCCACCCCGGCGCTTTCGAACCAAACCCGTGAAAGTGAATGGGATCAAGGGGGTTTCCCAGAATGTTGCCCCTGACCGTCTCATTACGCCTCAATGCGTTACGGGTCAGATGGAAAACCCGAGTGTCCCACCAAACCAAACCCCGCCGAAACCGATTGGCACGACGGGGCTGGTCTCATTCAAAGCGCACAGTGGACGGCTAAATACAGTGGCGCTGTGTGAAATATACGCTCTACCACGGGGCCGGTCAAGAGCAAGCCCAGTGCTAAGGAGTAAGGGCGACCGGCGGGCCGGCAGCGGCTCGTAAGTAGACTCCAGCCTCACGCGCGCTGCTGACGACGTGAGGGCCGAAATGCGACGGACGGCTCCGAGGAGCATGTGTGATCGCTGAGGCAGGCAAGGCCACCGCAAAAAGCGCGGGGGTCTTCGTGCTTGCCTCATGCTCAAGGCTCACCAAGAAGCATACGGTAGATAGAAGTAAGAAAGTGGTGCTTGAGAGTTGAAATGAAGGCTGAAAATAAAAATGGGCCAAAATTTCGTCAATTGAACCAGGGGGCAAAGTGGAGAAAAGCAAAGACGACGCGGTGATTGCCAAGAGGCGTGTAGTGGCCTAGAATTCTCCGTTCTGAAAATCTTCAGGCCACTACAATGTTCGTTCGTTTCCGCAAACTCTCCTGTGACGGATTCAAGCCTCGGAGTGCCGCATCCTCGGCTACCTCGATTGCCTGCCGGTATCCGTGGCGCGGTCCCGATGGTCCCGTGGCCTGCCGGGGCCATTGTCACGCGAAGCCGCGTTGTCGGTGGCGGGTTGGCCGTGATGAGCAGCTAGTGCCCTACCGGCTCAAGGTCATCCTAGTCGAAAACAAACGGGTTAACGGCAAGGTGAAGCAGGAGACCATCGCCGTGCTCGGCAGCATTGACGCCATGTTGCTCCCGGAGTTCTGGGATGGGATCGACACGAAAGAAGCGGCCAAGCTCAAGGCCGACGAGGCGTACCGCATTGGCAAAGGGCTGGGCCCGGTCGCGGCCTATCTGAGCATCGACGAGATCATTCGCGTCGCTGCCATGTGCGGCGCGGATGCGATCCATCCGGGCTATGGCCTGCTCAGCGAAAATCCGGAATTCGTTGATGCCTGCGACGCCAGCGGCATTACTTTCATCGGCCCAAAAGCCGCGCATATCAAAAATGAATTTAGTTCCTTTCCACTTTTTCAATAACAGCCCCAGAAAGGAGCTAATGTAACTTCTACAGTGAACTATGAGTACCTCTTCTTTTCTAACTAATGCTCGCAATACCCATGCACCCGTAAGAAGATCATAAAGGGTTGACAGGACGGGAAATCGGGAGTGATATCTCAACGGTTTCCATTGAATGTCATTCGCCGCCAACAGCATTGAAATTTAGAGGACGGGCTGAGCCCGGTGAGATATGGCTGATTGGAATGATGTGACGGATAATAGGGGCGTGGTTCGCCAGCTTCAGGTCTAGCCGATGGTCCTCTCGGTTCTCACATATAACGCATCGAGCGGGTCGGATACCGCCGCCAGTGGTGCGGGTCCATCCACGGCGATTACCGGATCGAGCGCCACCAACGGCGCAGGTAATATTGTCAATCTGGATGGCACTCCTGATCTGTCCGGGGTGGCGGTCAATGACATTATCTGGGTCAACGTATCCGGGGTCAACATAAACCTTAGTCGGATAACAGCGGTCGATGATGGCGCTGATACTGTAACCACAGAAGACCTGACGGTGCTGGGTGGTGGGGTTACATGGGCCATCGGCGGCAAGCGCAAGACACTGGAAAACAACACCAGTAAAATGGATTGGGAAGACTCCAAGGCTGGCTGGCGGTTCGTCTTTGAGGCAGGAACTTATTCGATCACGAAAGACATAGACCCCGGAGTTGGTGACGACACCAATGGGCCAGTCGAGTTCGTATCCAGCGATCCCGGAGTGGTGTTGCCGATCTTCGACATCACCACCAATATCCGCATCTTCAACCTAACCGTAGCCTGCAACATTATCATTGATGGCATCAAAGGCACGCGCAGTAGTGGAGGCTGGCCCGGTTCGGTACTAGTCCGATTAGCTGTCAGCGGCAATGTGTTACAGTTGCGCCGTT
>JADFJG010000172.1 GCA_022566265.1 Pseudomonadota bacterium
TCCGCGGCGATCCGTCTTCGGCGTTGCTCGAGGTTCTCGATCCCGAGCAGAACTCGACCTTCAACGACCATTACCTCGAGGTCGATTACGACCTTTCGGACGTGATGTTCATCACCACCGCCAATACATTGCGTATCTTGCAGCCCTTGTTGGACCGGATGGAGACCATCCGGCTGCCCGGTTACACCGAGGACGAGAAAGTCCAGATCGCCAAGCGCCACCTCATCCCCAAGCAGATGAAGGCCCATGGGCTGAAGAAGGATGAATGGTCGATTTCCGACAAGACGGTCCTCGATCTGATCCGTTACTACACCCGCGAGGCCGGGGTGCGGAATCTGGAGCGCGAGATCGCCAACCTGTCGCGCAAGGCGATCAAGGAGATCGTCTCCGCCAAGGCCGTCAAGGTCAGGGTGACTCAGCGCAACCTCAAGAAATTCGCCGGCGTCCGTCGCTATCGCTACGGCGAGGTCGAGGACAATGATCTGGTCGGCGTGACCACGGGGCTGGCCTGGACCGAGGTCGGCGGCGAGCTGCTTTCCATCGAAGCGGTGATGATGCAAGGCAAGGGCAAGATGACGATTACCGGTAAGCTCGGCGACGTCATGCAGGAATCGGTGCAGGCGGCGGCCAGCTACGTGCGTTTCCGCGCGCCCGAGTTCGGCATCAAACCGCCGTTGTTCGAGAAGCGGGACATCCACATCCACGTGCCGGAGGGCGCGACACCCAAGGACGGACCTTCGGCGGGCGTCGCCATGGTCACATCGATCGTCTCGGTACTGACCGGAATCGCGGTGCGCAAGGACCTCGCCATGACCGGTGAGATCAGCTTGCGCGGCTCCGTTCTGCCGATCGGCGGGTTGAAGGAAAAGCTCCTCGCCGCCCTGCGCGGCAGATTCAAGACGGTGCTGATACCCGCCGAGAACGAGAAGGACCTCGAGGAGATTCCGGATAACGTCAAGCGGGGCCTCAAGATCATCCCGGTGGCTACCGTCGACGAGATCCTCAAGCACGCCTTGGTCAAGCCGCTGACTCCGGTCGAATGGGTCGAGCCGGCGGAAGTGGAAGGGATCCCAGAGTCGGACACCGACGACGATCGTAAAGGGCTGGTGACTCACTAGCCCGTCGGCCGTTTTCGTCCCGGCGTCTAGGCGGATAGATTCCACTTCGCCACATAGGCCAATCCCCTTTTCGGAGAAAATCGAGTCCCGGCGGCGTCCGCGGCCGCGCGAAGGGCGTGAAAAGCGCAAAAAGCTGGGGAAAACTGTGCTTCTGTGATTGACGCGCCCTTTTGCGACGATCTAGACTGATCGGCCTCAGCAAGATGAGGCACTCGATTCGAACGTTACCGGCAATTTCATGCGGTACCTGCGATAATCCAAATTCAGAGGGGGTTGAAAGTGAATAAAAACGATCTCGTGGCATCGATCGCGGCAGATACGGGTATGTCCAAGGCCGACGCGGCAACCGCCGTTGACGGCGTCATTGATTCAATCACCGCGGCACTCGGCCGGGGAGAGGAAGTGCGACTGGTTGGTTTCGGTACCTTCAACGTTGTCCATCGGCGTGCAACGCAAGGCCGTAACCCCCGCACTGGAGAGCCCATTCAGATTCCCGCGTCGAACCAGCCGAAATTCCGCGCCGGCAAGGGACTGAAGAGCGCAGTGAATTAATTGCATCACGTTAGTTTCCGTGCCGGCTGTCCACAATGGCAGCCGGCATTTCTATTCGTGGCCATTCGAACGACCTGTCGCCGGCCGGCGAAATGGACCATGATGGCGAGGCAGCCGTCCGAGGTCTAGAGCGGTTCTTGGTAGATAGGAATCAATTTGATGGGTGCAAATCGGCTCCTTCGGCAAGGCGCGGCGCGCCGCGCGATGCAACGCATCGGGCAAGCGTCGCAACGCCGCCGAGGGGCCGATTTGCCCCACCGAAGGCCGGGTTCTTTTGCGCCGTGGCGTCGTTGCGCCCCTTTGCCGATGCGTAAGCATCGCCATGCGGCGCGCGCCTAGCCACGGCGCAAAATAATCCCGGTCAAATGGTTCCTATCTACCAAGAACCGCTCTAGGGGCCGGGTTGGGCGATTAGCTCAGTTGGCAGAGCGTCTCGTTTACACCGAGAAGGCCGGCGGTTCGAATCCGTCATCGCCCACCACCGGCAACCGGCTTCAGCCGCCTTTGTCCCGGCGACGCCATCGCCGCCGGGACAAAGGCGGCTGAAATGGGCGGTCCGAAAATTTCCCCGCCGCCTTTAATTTTCCAGCCCCGAACCCCGATTACCGCATGGGCGCCGCCGGTCGGTGTGCCTGGCCAGGAGGGGCAAGAGGCTCCTTGACAGCTTGGGGAGGCGTGCATTACATCAAGCCTCCCG
>JADFJG010000113.1 GCA_022566265.1 Pseudomonadota bacterium
GCTCCGGGTCGTCGACCATGTCGACCTTGTTCAAATAAACCACGATCGCCGGCACACCGACCTGGCGCGCCAGCAAGATGTGCTCGCGGGTCTGCGGCATCGGGCCGTCCGCCGCCGATACCACCAATATCGCGCCGTCCATCTGCGCCGCGCCGGTGATCATGTTCTTCACATAATCGGCGTGACCGGGGCAGTCGACATGGGCGTAGTGACGGTTCTCGGTCGAATACTCGACATGCGCCGTGGCGATGGTGATGCCGCGCGCCTTCTCCTCCGGCGCCTTGTCGATCTCGTCGAAGGGCGTGAAAACCGCCCCGCCGGTCTCCGCCAAAACCTTGGTGATCGCCGCCGTCAGCGTCGTCTTGCCGTGATCGACATGGCCGATCGTGCCGACATTGCAGTGCGGCTTCGTGCGCTCGAATTTCTCCTTCGCCATCGTCTTAATTCCTAGTTTTGGGATTGTCCGCCAAAGATCTCTCCGATATCACCCGACGATCCACGTTCACCTCGCCGCCGTGTAACATTAAGGTCCGGGGGCTGGAGCGGGTGATGGGAATCGAACCCACATGACCAGCTTGGAAGGCTGGGGCTCTACCATTGAGCTACACCCGCCTGATCCCACCCACACCTTGATCCCGGCCGCATACCCCTGGTGGAGGGGGTAGGATTCGAACCTACGTAGACATACGTCGGCAGATTTACAGTCTGCTGCCTTTGACCGCTCGGCCACCCCTCCGCCGGGTTGCAGGCCGGCCAGCGTAATGGACCGCGCACTATGAGGATTCGTCGTTTAATGTCAACTGCAAAAGGCATGCACAAACGCTCCTGCCGCCATTCTCCTCAATTAAGGTGGCGGAGGAGTCAGATTGGGTCGAACACTCAGCACTATCGGCGCTAATATAGGCGCCATGACGGCGAAGCGCAAGCGTTCCAAACGAAAATCCTCAAGCCCCGCCGCCGGCGCCCGGACGGCGTCCGAACGGCCGGGGCGGGCGCCGCCGGGACACCGGGGGCGGCGGCGCGAAAGCCAGGGCGCCGGCCGGGACGGCCTCTGGCTCTATGGCGTGCACACCGCGCTGGCGGCGTTGGCCAACCATGAGCGCCGAATCGAACGGCTGGTTCTCACCGAGGACGCCGGGCGCGCCCTTCGACCGCGGATCGAGAAGATCGCCGCCGCCAGGGCGCGCGACGGCGCCCGGCCTTTGCCGACGCCGGAAATCAAGTCGCGCCAGGAGATCGAGGGGATGACCGGCAAGGGCACCGTGCATCAGGGAATCGCGCTGCTGGCCCTGCCCCTGCCCGATGTCTTCCTCGAGGACATCCTCGACGCCACCGAAGACGCCGAAGCGGTGCTGGTGGTCCTCGATCGGGTCACCGATCCCCAGAATGTCGGCGCCATCCTGCGTTCGGCGGCGGCGTTTGGCGCCCGCGCCGTGATCGTGCCCGGGCGCGGCGCGGCGCCGCCGACGGGTGCGTTGGCCAAGGCGGCATCGGGTGCCCTTGAATTCGTGCCGCTCATAGAGGTCACCAACCTGAGCGCGGCATTGGATGCGCTCAAGGCGCGCGGTTTCTGGTGCGCCGGTCTGGATTCCACGGCCTCCCAGTCACTCGGCGAGGCCGATCTCAGCGGCAGGCTCGCCCTGGTGCTGGGCTCGGAAGGCAAGGGCCTGCGCCGCCTGGTCGGCGAACGCTGCGATCTCCTGGTCCGCGTGGCGATCACCGATCGCGTCGAGAGCCTCAACGTCTCGGCCGCCGCCGCCATCGCGCTTTATGAGC
The DNA here is from genome assembly GCA_022566265.1 of Pseudomonadota bacterium. Taxonomy (GTDB): domain Bacteria; phylum Pseudomonadota; class Alphaproteobacteria; order SMXQ01; family SMXQ01; genus JACZQV01. The sequence goes on from JADFJG010000113.1 coordinate 1,777, forward strand.
TCGCCCGCGGCGGATAGGCAAACGGACGGCCGGCCTCCGCCGGCGACCTCATTTAAGGCTTTCTAAACCAAAAGACCGCCTAATCGGGCGATGCGGCAAAAAGCGCCAGAGCCCGTGCCCGCGGCCGGAACGCCCCCGCCGGCCCCGGTTTACGGCCCTGGATCGCCTCAGGCGCCGGCGGAGCGGTCCCCGACCATCGGCGAGATCCTGAATTCCGCCGTCGCCTTGCATCGATCGGGCCGGGGGGCGGAGGCGGAGGCGCTTTACCGCCAAGTCCTCGAACTCGAGCCCGGCAACGCCGACGCGCTCCATCTTAGCGGCGTCATCGCCCACCAAGCCGGCCGGCACGCCGATGCCATCGTGTTCATCGCCAAGGCGATCAAGAAGGCGCCAAGGAACCCGTCCTTTCACCTCAACCTGGCGAATGCCTGCCAGGCGCTTGGCCATCTCGACAAGGCGGCGGCGGCGGTCAAGGTGGCCGTCAAGCTCGACCCCGGCTGGGCCGAGGCACACAACAGCCTCGGCGTGATTTGCGCCGGCCAGGAGAGGATTCCGAAAGCCATCCGGCACTTCAACAAGGCGATCGCGCTCAAGCCCGATTACGCCGACGCGCACAACAATCTCGGCATCGCGCTGGCCAAGCTCGGCAAGTTGGAAGAGGCGCTCGAGGCGTACCAGAAGGCGCTGGCGATCGAGCCGGAAAACGTCGAGGTGCTGAACGCCATGGGCACGGCGCTCCGCGATCTCGGCCGGCGCGAAGACGCGATCTCTCATTACGACCGGGTCCTGGCGCTTCACCCCGGCCACCCGGAAGCGCTCAACAATATGGGCGTGGCGTTGAACGATCTCGGCCGCGCCGGTGAAGCGATCGAGGCCTACCAAAAGGCGATCGAGGCGCGTCCCGATTACGCCGAGGCCTACCGCAACCTGGCCAAGCCCCTGATCGCTCTCGATGACATCGACGGGGCGATCGAGGCCTGCGGGCAAGCGCTCCGCATCCGTCCCGATTATGCCGCCGCCAGGTGGGAGCGCGCCCTGCCGCTGCTCCTCGCCGGGCGCTTCGACGAGGCCTGGGAGGATACCCTCGCGAGGCCAATGGTGGACCGAAAGCGCCTCGCCCGGCCGACGGAACCCTTGCCCCGGGACCTCGCCGGCAAACGCGTGGTATTGGCGGGCGAGCAGGGGTTGGGCGATCAGATCTTCTTCCTCCGCTTCGCCGCCGCCCTCAAGGCGCGGGGCGCCGGGGTGCTCGCCCGCGTCGACCCCAAGATCGCCGAAATCATCGCCCCTGTCCCCTTCATCGACCGCGTCCTGGCGCCGGGCGAGAAACCGGGGCCATACGATTTCGCCCTGCCCCTCGGCGACCTGCCTTATCTCCTCGGCGCCGACGACCCGCCGCCACCGGTGGCGCTGATGGCGGATGGCGGCCGAATGAGCGCGATGGCGGCGCGCATAAGCGCCTTCGGCCCACCGCCCTATATCGGCGTCACCTGGCGGGCCGGCATCAATGACGCGAGGCGGCTTTACAAGGAAGCGCCGATGGACGTCATCGCCCGGGCGTTATCGGCCACCGAGGCGACGGTCATCGCCCTTCAGCGCCACCCGGAGCCGGGCGAGATCGAGGGCTTCGCCGATGCCCTCGGCCGCCAGCTGTTCGACCTTACCTCCCTGAACGGCGAGCTCGCCGATATGTTGGCGCTACTTTCCCTCATCGACGACTATGTCGGGGTCTCCAACACCAACATGCACATAAGGGCCGGCACCGGGCGCGGCGCCCGGGTGCTCGTCCCCCACCCGCCGGAGTTCCGCTGGATGGCCAAGGGCGAAACTTCCCCCTGGTTCCCCGGTTTCACCGTCTACCGCCAGCGCCGTGACGGGGGCTGGGCGGATGCGGCCGATGCCCTGGCGCGCGACCTCGCCCCCGCTTGAGCCCCCCTCTCCGGCCCGCTTGCCGGCAAAACCGCGCGGGTCTATCGTCTGGCGACCGATAACCGCCACAAGCCTCAACGGCGATCACGGCGGTAACAGCAAGGGGAGGGAACGATGGCGCGCTACACCGGGAAGATCAAAATGGTCATCCTCGACATCGCCGGCACCGTCTGCGACGGGCCCCAGGACTTGAGCCACCTTTATCCCAACGACGACGGCAAGGGCGTGAAGGCGCCGGTGGTGTCGTTCGAGAAGATCTTCCAGAAACGCGATATGGACATCGACTGGGCGACCATCCGCAAGCCCATGGGCCTGTTCAAGAAGGAGCACCTGCACGAGTTGCTCAAGGACGCCGGCGTCGCCGCCGAGTTCAACAAGGCCCACGGGCGCGACTGGAGCGAACGCGACCTCGACGAGATGTTCGCCGAGTTCCGCCCCATCGTCGCCGAGATCGCCGTTACCGATGAGCTGGTGCGGCCGATCGAGGGCCTGAAACGAGCGGTCGACGAGATGAGGGAGGCCGGCATCGTCATCGCCTGCGACACCGGCTATCCGGTCGAGGCGTCGAGCGCGATCTACGCCAAGCTTGCCGATGAGCACGGCGTGGTGTTCGACGTCGTCGCCGATTCCGAGACCGTCACCGGACGGCCGAGCCCGTTCCTGGTCTTCGACTGCATGAACAAGGCCAACGTCTATCCGCCCGAGGCGGTGGTCAAGGCCGACGACATCGAGGCCGGTCTGTTCGAGGGCCGCAACGCCGGTGTCTGGACGGTGGGTTTGTACGCCACCGGCGATCACGACCGCGAGCGACTTGGCGCTTCCCAATCGACACCCGACTTCCTGGTCCCCTCGGCCGGGCATCTTCCCCAGGTGGTGTTCGGCGAGATCGAGCCCAGATTGATCCGCGGCGAGCTGCCGGGCCAGGCGCCGACCCAGGCCCATTAGGCGGGTTGGCGGAGGCGCGGCCCTTGGGCCGCCACCATCCGTGAAGCCGGGGCATGGCGCTTGCCGGCGAAACCGCCCAGGGCTATCGTCACCGGGCGCTATCGTCACGCGGCGCGGCTATCGTCACCGGGCTGGGGCGCGCGCACCGTCGGCCGGCGTAGCTCAATTGGTAGAGCGCGTGATTTGTAATCACGAGGTTGCGGGTTCAATTCCTGCCGCCGGCACCATATTTTTCAATGGCTTGCGTCAAAACAGGCGTGACCCCTTGTGGCCGGAGTGACCACTAAGTGACCATTTGGATTGAAGTCAGGCCGTAAAACGGTATCATCCGCCGCCATGAGCGTAGCCCCGTCTCCGGCCTATCTCGAGCAAGGCGCCGATACCCTGGTCGAGATGGAAAGGGAGCTCATCCGGCTGTTGATCGAGTACGACAAGCTCAGCACGGCATGGCCGAAGGGCCGTCACGTCCTGGTCCGGGCGAGGATCGGGCGCCAGGTTGCCGACGCGCTGGCCCGCATAGATGCCCTTGAGCACGTCATAGCCACGACGCCGGCAAGGACGGTGGACGAGGCGGCGGTGCGTCACAGGCGGCTGTCGGCCCTGATGCACGGCTAGGACAGCCTGTACCGAAAACCAGTGGTTGCCGTATACAGTCAAATCAAGCCACAGAGTTCACTAGGCTTCAGACCACCGGCACCGGCCGGTTCACGGCGGCGGCGATCACGGCGATCGGGCCTTCAGGCGACGGGCGCACCGTCAGTGAACGGATGCGCGCCCGTCGCCATTGCCGGGAAACGGTCAGATCACGAACTTAAGCGTATCGCCCTTGGCTGCCGCCTCGGCCTGTCTGCGCGCCGCCAACACCCACGGTTCGGGCAGAGGCGTGCCGACGGGGCGGGGCGGGACGGAGATCGGCCGGACTTCGCCCAGCGAGGTTTTGAGACGCGTGTCGGCCACCGAGTGGATATCGCCCCGGAAAAAACCGATGTCTTTGAGCGTCCGGTCATCGAGCGCCATCAGTTGGCGGGTGGCGATCCGCCGCTTGTGCCAGTGAGCGACGCTCGCCGCCGCCGCGCGGACGGCGTTGTTCGCCGATGTCAGGCGGCGGCCGATGAGCCGCGCCGGGTCTTCGCCTTCATATTCGATTGCCAGGTTCCGGTACATCGTCATCTCCTTTCGAATATGATAAAGAACTCCTTTATCATCGATCTATGGTTTGCTGTCGTCATACCGTAGAAATATGACGGTTATTGTCGGTTGACAAACGATCAATTCTCCTGTGATATTATAGAAAATCTAGGGCATGTGAGATGAGTGCAAACCTGCCTCCCCTGAACGCGTTGCGTGCCTTCGAAGCCGCCGGGCGCCATCTGAGCTTCACCAGGGCGGCGGCGGAGTTGCACGTGACGCCCGCCGCCGTCGGCCATCAGGTCAAGGCGCTCGAGGACACCCTCGGCGTCAAGCTGTTCCGCCGCCTGACCCGCGCCATCGCGCTCACCGACGCGGGGCAGGCCCTGTTGCCGGGGCTCAGGGATGGTCTCGCCAGTTTCGAAGGCGCCGTCGCGCGGCTGCGCGGCCTGGAGGAGGGCGGCGTCCTTACCGTCAGCGTCGCCCAGTCCCTCATGGCGAAGTGGCTGGTGCCCCGTCTCGAGCGGTTCCAGGAGGCCTATCCGGACATCGATCTTCGCATGTTGTCGACGGGCCGGTTCGTCGATTTCGCGCGTGAAGACGTCGACCTCGCCATCCGCCACGGTCTCGGCCGCTGGCCGGATTTGCGAGTCGACCTGCTGATGACCGAGGAGTTGTTCCCGGTCTGCAGCCCGGCGTTGATCGAGGGTCCCCATCCGCTGAAAGTCCCCGACGATCTTCGCCACCACACCCTGCTTCACCACGCCTTGTACAAGACCATCTTCGGTGACGCCGCGCCGGGCTGGGGTACCTGGCTCGAGGCCGCGCGTGTCGACGGCATCGATGCCACCCACGGCCCGAGCCTGAGCCCGTTGAGCAACGTGATCCAGGCGGCGATCGACGGCCAGGGCGTGGCCCTTGGGCAAGGCGTCCTGGTCGAGGCGGATCTCGCCGACGGCCGCCTGGTCAAGCCGTTCGAACTGACGATCCCTCTCGATTATGCCTATTACGTCGTTTGCCCCGAGAGCGCGTCGGAGCGGCCGAAGGTCGCCGCCTTCCGCCAGTGGCTCATGGAAGAGGCGGGAACACAGCAAGCACCGACCCTATGAGCCACCCAATGTCCAGTCTGCTATACGGAAAGGAACTGTTTTCCGTACATGCGCGATCCGAGGGTGATTCAGGCCAATTTCAGGCCGAATTTCGGATGCGAGAGATAGTGGTCTGAGGGGCTATACGGAAAAGATATGATTTCCGTACAAGCCACTGCCTGTACCGAAAACCAGTGGTTTCGGTATAGGCCAGTGGGGGGTCAAGACGGCCCTTGATCCATATCAATTCCCCACTCGTCTCCATGGGCTAAAAACGGGCTACTCAGCGCGCCGCCGCCATGCGCGTGCGGCATCGACGGGTGGTGCGGGTTCTTTCCCTAGCAGCCCATTCTAACAAGCACGCCTTTAAGTAGGCGCTCGTAAAGCGTTGTCTGTTCATTTGCTCTCTCGGCACAGGGGGAACGCGCAATGTCGGTACGTAGCTTGCTCCTTTCTTTCCTTGCAGTTCTGTGGTTGTGGCCTGCAGCCGCGCTCGCGCAAGTCGAGCCGTGGCAAAACTACATGGACACTGGTGTCACGGTGTACCAGCAAGGTAGCTAGGTCGTCGAGTGTCCAGCGTTCATCAAGTAGTTCGGAAAGAGTCTGACTGACGCGAAGAATGTCGGAGAAAATGCGTTTGTATCAAACGGGAGATAATCATGTCTGAAACAGCGCACCATCAAATTCTTATCGTCGGCGGCGGAACGGCCGGGATAACGGTCGCCGCTTCGCTGCGTCGCCGCATGGGCGGACGCAATCTGCATATCGCCATCATCGAGCCGGCCGAGGAGCACTACTATCAGCCGGCGCTCACGCTTGTGGGCGCCGGGGTCCAGTCCTTGGCCCAGAACCGGCGCCCGGAAAGCGGCCTGATCCCGTCCGGGGTCAAGTGGATCAAGGGCGCGGTGGCGGCCTTCGACCCTGAAAACAACAAGGTCGAGCTGGACTCGGGGGACACCTGTTCATACGACTATCTCATCGTATGTCCGGGTCTGGAGCTGAATTGGGACGCCGTCCAGGGGGCGCAGGAGGCGCTGGGCAAGAACGGCGTGTGCAGCAATTACGATCCCCGCTACGTCGAGTATACGTGGACTTGCATCAAGGACCTGAAACCCGGCGCCAAGGCCCTTTTCACCCAGCCGCCGCTTCCTTTCAAGTGTCCGGGCGCGCCTCAGAAGATCGCCTATCTGACGGCCGATCACCTGAAGAAGCGGGGCAGCCTCGGCGACTGCGACCTGAAATTCCTGACCCATGCGCCGGGGATGTTCTCGGTGCCCCTGTTCGCCGCCGAACTGGTCAAGGTGGCGGCGCGATACGGCATCGACGTGCGATTCCAGCACAACCTCGTCGCCATCGACGGCGACGCGAAGAAGGCCACCTTCGAGGTCGGCGGCGGCGACAACGAGGGCGAGACCCTGATCCTTGATTACGACATGATCCACGCGTCGCCGCCGCAGCGTTCGCCCGAGGCGGTCAGGACGAGCCCGCTCGCCAACGAAGGGGGGTACGTGGACGTCCATCAGCACACCATGCAGAGCACGAAATACACGAACGTGTTCAGTCTCGGCGATGCCTGTTCGACGCCCAACTCGAAGACCGCCGCCGCCATCCGCAAGCAGTCGCCGACCGTGGTCCGCAACCTGCTTCATGTGATCGACGGCGGCACCCTCGAGGAAGGCTATGACGGGTACGCCTCGTGCCCGCTGACGACGGCGTTGGGCAAGTGCATAATCGCCGAGTTCATCTACGGCGGCAAGGTGACGCCGACCTTCCCGCTCGACCCGCGCAAGGAACGCTGGAGCTATTGGTGGATCAAGACGACGGGCTTGCCGGTGATGTACTGGAACTACATGCTGAAGGGCCACGAGTGGTTCTTCAAACATGATACCAATTACGTCGAACCGACGAGCTAAGGCGGGCCGACTCGGGGAAGAGAACGCCGGCGGAGAGGAACCGGATAGTCTCAGCGACGATGAAAAAATCGTGTATGACTTCAGCCGGGAATTGCTGAAGAAGAACGATCTTACCGATGCGATCTACGATGCGGCTCTCGCCCGATTCGGGGAGGCGGTGTGGATGAGGGCGATCCGGGCGATCAAAACATTGCTCGATCAACAGCCGCCCGGTAGCGGCACCCCCCTACACTGAACACAGCTATACGGAAAAGAAGGGATTGCCGTACCCCCCAAGAATGGGGGTCTTGGAGCGTGTATCAGCCTGTCGGGCTCGCCGCGACTGCCTCGGCGGCCACCATTCCTGACTGCTCCTGGGGATCGCGCAGGACGTAACCGCGGCCCCACACCGTCTCGATATAGTTTTCGCCTTCGGTGGCTGCCGCCAGCTTCTTGCGCAACAAGCATATGAACACGTCGATGATCTTGAGCCCTGGGTCGTCCATGCCCCCGTAGAGGTGATTGAGGAACATCTCCTTGGTCAGCGTCGTGCCCTTGCGCAGGGAAAGGAGCTGGAGGATGCCATACTCCTTGCCTGTCAGGTGAAGCGGCTGACCATCGACCTCGACCATGCCGGTGTCGAGATTGACCGTGAGCTTGCCGGTACGGATGACCGACTCTGAATGTCCCTTGGAACGGCGAACCACCGCATGGATGCGGGCGATGAGCTCGCGCTTGTCGAAGGGCTTGGTGAGGTAGTCGTCGGCGCCGGAACTCAGGCCTTTGATCTTCGAGTCCGGTTCCGAAAGACCCGAAAGGATCAGGACGGGGGTTGCCACCCGAGCCGCCCGCAATCGGCGCAAGACCTCAAACCCGTCAATATCAGGCAGCATGAGGTCGAGAATTATAATGTCGTAATCGTAGAGCTTGCCGATCTCTAACCCGTCTTCCCCAAGGTCCGTGGCATCGACCACGAAGCCTTCCGACTTCAGCAACAATTCGATGCTTTTGGCTGTGGAAGTGTCGTCCTCGATCAGTAACACACGCATTTGGCTATAGTCACCCAGGGAAGACAGCGGCTTAGATCAGCCACCCCAAAATATCCACTGATTGTGGGTGCTAACCTTTGTTGCTTAACAAATCGTTTACGCAAAACGACTCGGCTGCATGGCGCACCTGTTGAACCTCGCAATCCACTGAATGTCCGCCTCGGGTCATAACCGGTCCTGGCAGGCCTCGCCCAGCGGCGTCGGCTGTCCGAGGTAGAGCGGACCTCCAGGCCAAGAAAGCGGACGTTGCCGCTCGAAGGTCGGCTCTCGGGGGTAGAGCGGTCGTACCAGCGACGTGGCCCGAACAGCCGCTTGTAGCCAAAAGCGGACACCGGCGCCAAGACCCATCGCGCCCAGACGGGCTGACCTGGTCTTCGCTATGTATCGGCTATAGTCGGATCAGCCCTTCACAGAAACCGCGCCGTCACATTGGCTTGTATGGCTTGACCCCAAGTATTTTTGTGGCCGCGTGCAGTGCTTTGATCGCCTCCCCGTGTTTTCCGTCCTTATGGTAAGCAACGCCCTTGTCGCGCAATGCAATGACCTCCGTCATCTGAATTTTGGTCAATCCAGAGGCCTCTCTCATGGCTTGGTCAATGATCTTGGCATCCTTCGGACAGTGTTTGGCAAAAGCCGGCGATGTAATACCAATGAGCACGGCCACAGCAATGAAAAGTCGTTTCATGGATTCCTCCTCCCCGTGATGCGCCCTCCGATCGCGGGCGACGAAGCGATATTGCGGACAGCCCGGAAGGAAGTCAATTAACTAAATCCCGCTCCGGCAACCCACCGTTGACGCCGTGGCCGGCGCCGTCATCGTCATTCAATGGGCTTTATCTCTGGGTGGGAAAGCCCTGCGCGGGGCGGGGCCAGTGTAAGCGCAGTGGCGGTATCAGGTCAGGTCTTAGCCGCCAACCGCTCGGCGTCCCTTAGGGCGCTCGTGACAAACCGCTGATCCCAGGTCATTGTCGGCCACGCTTCGTATATCATCGTCGGGGCCGGTGAGCCGTCATCGGAGCGGGGCTGTAACTACAGCATCGAACGTTAGCCACTGAGCCATTGTCATCTTCCTGACTGATCTGCAAG